>CAMYCX010000047.1 GCA_947254705.1 uncultured Veillonellaceae bacterium | reverse complement strand
GCTGGCGGAGAGAGGGGGATTCGAACCCCCGGTACGGTTTGCGCCGTACACATGATTTCCAATCATGCACCTTCAACCACTCGGACACCTCTCCTTGTGCTCAATACTTGTCCATTTTACCTAAATCAAGGCGGTTTGTCAATGCGCGTTCCGTCGGGCGACGAGGTCGTCGGCGATGGCGCGGGCGGCTTGTGTGAGGGCGGTTTCCGTGTCGGGGGCGAGGGAGGATAGAATGTCGACCGGTTCGGTGACCATGGTCATGTCGCGCAGGCCTTCCAGTGCGGCGGTCATTTTTTTGACGGCGTGGCTGGACCAGGTGTGGTTGCCGACGAGGAAGAGACGGCGGCGGGACATGTGCAGACGGCGGAAGTCGTCGAGCAGGTGGGCCATGCGCGGGAAGAGGTCAAAGTTGTAGGTCGGAGCGGCGAGAACGATGTGGCTGTATTTGAAGCAGTCGCCGATGACGTAGGAGTGGTCTGTCCGTGAGATTTCGCGGGTGGCGATGTTGCGAACGCCGGCGTCCGCCAGACGGGCGGCAAAGAATTGCATGGCCCGTTCGGTATTGCCGTACATGGAGGCGACGCAGATGAGGACGCCTTCGGTTTCGGGGGTATAGGTGCTCCATTTGTGATAGCGGTCAAGAAAGGCGTTGATGTCTTCGGGGGTGCGGCTGATCAAGCCGTGCAGCGGTGCAATGGTGCGGATCGGCAGGGCGGTCAGCTTTTTGATGGCATGGGCGGCTTGCGGGCCGTACATACCGATGATATTGGCGTAGTAGCGCCGGGCTTCCGTGAAGTAGGCTTCGTGGTCGTCGCGTTCGTCCATATAGATGTTGCCCGTAACGGGGGTAAAGGAGCCGAACGCATCGGCGCTGAACAGTGTGCCGGTTGTTTCTTCAAAGGTGGCGGTGACTTCCGGCCAGTGGACCATCGGCATGATGATGGTACGCAGACGATGGTGTCCCAGGTCGAGTACGTCGCCGTCTTTGACGAAGAGGTAGCGGTCGGGTAGGGCGGTACCGTAGAATTGTTCAAAGAAAATCATGGTTTTACGGTTGCCGACGAGTTTCATTTCGGGGAAGCGTTCCACCAAGTCGAGAATGCAGGCGCAGTGGTCGGGCTCCATATGGTTGATGACGAGGTAGTCGGGGGCGGCACCGTCAAGCAGACCGAGCAGGTTGTCGATGTATTCGCGTCGGACGGTGGCGTCAACGGTGTCGAGAATGGCGATTTTTTCATCGCGTATGAGGTAGGAGTTGTAGCTCATGCCGTCGGGCAGGGGAAGGAGGTTTTCAAATCGATCGTTGCGCCAGTCGGACGCGCCGAGGCAATGGATACCGTCGCTGAGTGTGCGTGTAATAATCATGGGATCACCGTTCCTTTGTTATGTTATATCGCTGATATATAGGTTTAGTATACCGCAAGTTTCACTGATAAGACAATCAAAAAGCCACCGTATCGAGACGGTGGCTTCGGGTGACGATCGATCAGATATGACCGACGAGGTCGACGCCCGGTTTGAGAGTCTTGTCGCCGCGTTTCCAGCGGGCGGGGCAGACTTGGTCGCCGTGTTCGGCAACAAATTGAGCCGCTTCCAGTTTGCGGACGAGTTCTTCCGCGTTACGGCCGATGCCGTCCGCATGGATTTCCAGTGCCTGGATGACGCCTTGCGGATCGATAATGAAGGTGCCGCGTTGTGCGGTGCCGGCACTTTCGGTCATGACGTGGAAGTAGCGTGTGAGTGCGCCGGTCGGGTCGCCGATCATTTTATAGCGCACTTTTTTAATGCTTTCCGAAGCGTCCGCCCATGCTTTGTGGACGAAATGGGTATCGGTCGATACGCTGTATACTTCGCAGCCGAGGGCTTGGATTGCATCGTAGTGGTCGGCGACGTCGGCCAGTTCTGTCGGGCAGACGAAGGTGAAGTCGGCCGGATAGAAGAAGAAAATCGCCCATTTGCCCAGAACGTCTTTTTCCGTTAAGTGTTTCAATTCGCCGTTTTGGTAGTAGTCGGCGCTGAATTCAGGTAAATGTTTGCCAATCATGCTCATAAGAGCACCTCCTTAGAAAATGGTTGATAGCATACCGCACCGTCGTGCGTCGGTATACGGAGAGATTATTTACGCAAGCGTTTGGAACGATTTTTGTTGATCGTGTTTTGCTTGGCCATTTGGTAGCAGTCGGCGGCAATGCACACCATCAAAAAGGCAAATACGGCGGCGTTACCGTAGTTCCAGCCGAAGTGATTGATGTGGTAAATGATATAGCCGAATGCGACGACCAATGTGCCCAGTTTGACTTTGCTCATCGTTGTCCCTCCTAACGTCGGTGATGCTTCTCTTATATTGTAACATATCGATATGCCGGCTGTCGATGAAATCGGGAAGCATAGACAAAGTATTCACCGAATAGGTATAATAGGAGCAATTGAACGGGTCAAAAGCGTGTGGTAGAAACAAAGGAGGTTCGCGCATGTCATGGAGGATATCGGCGATTTCCGCATTGCGTGCGGGAATCCGATGGATGTTGTATGCCGCCGTTTTTTTTATGCCGTGGTACGGTGATGCGTGGGCATGGTGTCTGTTGCTCGGTATGTGGCAGTGTATTCCCGAGTTGGTTCTTTCACGACAATGGCGGTCGTTGTCATGGCCGGGCGCGGCGTTGGTGTTGTTTGCGGCGTGGGCGTATATGACGGTGTGGCAATCGCCGGATCCGGGGGCCAGTGCGTATAATTATTGGTATCATGTCGGCGGTTGGGTGGCGTTTTATTTCCTGTTGCAACGATATTTGACGACGCGGCGTCATTTGAATCGGGTTATCGGCGCGTTTGTGGCGGGGTTGGTTGTGGTATTGGGCGACGGATTTTATCAGTATTTTGTGGAAAGTATTCGCAGTACGACGGATGTCTGGACGGACGCGGAGCGTTTTCCGTTGTTACGGCGGCGGATGTACAGCACGCTTGGAAATCCGAATTTATTGGCGGCGTATTTGTTGATGGCGGGCGCGGCGATGGTCGGCGCTTTGGCCGCATTGCGCCGTGTCGAAGCACGGCGGGCGGTCGCTGCGGTGCTGGTGATTACCGCGGTGGCAACGGCGCTGACGTATTCGCGCGGAGCATGGGTGTCGGCGGTCGTGATGTGGTTGTTGGCGGCGGCGTGTTGGGAGCGTCGTTTGGCGTGGGGGCTGCCGCTCATTCCGTTGTTTCTTCTCGGGTATCACGGACAGATTACCGAACGAATGGTGTCGCTGTTCAGCGGTACGGATACTTCGATTTTGCTGCGGTTCGCATTTTGGGACAGTACGTTGCAGATGATTGCGGATGCACCGTGGACAGGGATCGGATGGGGGGCATATGTCAAGGTATACCCGCATTATGATTACTATGTGCACAATGCCGATGTGCTGATTTATCATGCGCACAATATGTACCTGCATTTGGCGGCGGAGACGGGCATACCCGGTATGTTGTTGTTTTTGGCGGCATTTTGGGGGCACGGGGTAGCGGCGTGGCGGACGTATCGGGCAGAAAACGGCGGCTGGATACGCGGTGCCTCACTGGCGGTACTTCTGGCAACGGCGGGAATGACGGTGAACGGGTTGACTGATTATGCTTTTTTCAACCGCTCGGTGGCGTTGACATATTGGTTCTTGTGCGGCTTATGGGCGGCCGCATGTTTACAAAAAGAAACCGAACGTTGACAATAAATTAAACAAAACTGGCCACAGAGATTTAAAAAGATGAGAAAATCGATGAAATTAGTTTTTAAGGGATAACAAATCAATATGTAAACGTAGGTAACGGAGGAAATATCAATTTCTCTCGGTGAAACACTGTAAGAAAAACCGGAATTGACTTTTCTTGCGTTCTGTCTTAGAATGAAGACGAAACAAGATCATCCGCATTGCCGACAGTTGTCGAATCGGCAAGGAGCGGTGTGGACCGCTGCAGAGGATCGGATGAAGGATGATATTTCCCTATGCCGTCGGCCATGGGACCGCAAAAGGTCTCTTTGCAACAAGGATCTTTTGTGCTGAAAAGGATCCTTCTTTTAGTTTCTGCGTAGAAATGTGCTACCACCGCATTTCTTATTGGACAAATTTAATATGTAAAAGGAGATGGTAACATGATCGACATTCAGGACAGAATTCGTTGTAAAGGACTTCTCTCCAAAGTGGTAACGGCTGAAGAAGCAGCCAAAATGATTAACCCGAACGACAAAATCGGGGTCAGCGGGTTTACGCCGTCGGGTTATCCGAAGGCGGTTCCTTTGGCGCTTAAAGAGCGGATCGAAAAGGAACATTTTAAAATCGACCTGTGGACAGGCGCTTCAGTCGGACCGGAAGCGGACCAGGCACTGGTAGAGTGCGACGGGATGAACCGTCGTTTCCCGTACCAGACCAACAGCACGCTGCGGAAAGCAATCAACAGCGGCAAGGTGCATTACATTGATATGCATCTGAGCCATGTGGCGCAGCAGGCTCGTTACGGTTTCTTCGGTGACTTGGATGTATGTATTATCGAAGTGTGCGCGATTACGGAAGACGGACATTTGGTTCCGACGACGGCAATCGGCAACTCGCCGGTATACGTTGATCAGGCGAAACGTGTCATCGTGGAAGTGAACGTGGCACAGCCGGTAGAGCTGGAAGGGATGCACGACATCTATCAGCCGGCGAACCCGCCGCATCGTCAACCGATTCCGATTGTCTCCCCGGGAGACCGTATCGGTACACCGTACATCGAATGTGATCCGAACAAGATCATCGCGATCGTTCCGTCGGACATTACGGACAAGAACCGTCCGTTTTCACCGATCGGTGATGATGCCAAAGCGATGAGCCATAACTTGATCGACTTCCTGCAAAACGAAGTAAAACACGGTCGTTTGCCGAAGAATCTCTTGCCGCTGCAATCCGGCGTAGGCAACGTTGCCAACGCAGTTATCTCCGGCTTGGTAGATTCGCCGTATGAAGGTTTGACCGTGTATTCGGAAGTCATTCAGGACGGTATGTTCGACTTGATCGACGAAGGTAAACTCGACGTGGTATCGGGTACCAGCCTCTCGCCGTCACCGGACGGACTGAAACGGTTCTATGACAATATCAAGGAATACCGTGAAAAGATTATTCTGCGTCCGCAGGAAATCTCCAACAACCCGGAAGTCATTCGTCGAATCGGCGTTATTGCGATGAATACCGCGTTGGAAATGGATATTTACGGTAATGTCAACTCGACTCATGTTACCGGTACGAAGATGATGAACGGTATCGGCGGTTCGGGCGACTTCGCACGGAACGGCTACCTGAGCATCTTCTTTACCAACTCGATTGCCAAAGACGGCAAAATCTCCTGCATCACGCCGTTCGCGTCCCATATCGATCACTCGGAACACGACGTGCATGTATATATCTCCGAATTGGGCGTCGCCGATGTACGCGGCTTGTCGCCGAAAGAAAGAGCACGTGTTATCATCGACAATATCGTTCATCCGGATTATCAGGATGAATTGCGTGATTACCTCAAACGTGCCGAAGCGAAGTGCGGCGGTTCCCAGACCCCGCATCTCCTGGACGAAGCTTTTGACTGGTATACCCGCTTCCTGGAAACGGGCAGCATGAAAAAAGCGTAAGTTCGCAATACCCAGTTGACCCATCGCGCGAAACCGAAAGACGGGATAACCCGCGGAGCGTTTCGCGTCGATAGTCATCTTCACAGCGTGAAGGACTGTGAAGAAATATATCTATATTTTTTTAGGAGGATGATGAACACATGGCTAAGGAATCCTTACAGGCCAAACTTGCGGCATACGAAGAAAAAGTGGCCGAAATGTATGCGAAACGCCCGGAGCGTCCGAATCTGAAACATAACAAACTCTACACTCCGTTGGATGTAGAAGGGTTTGATTATGAACGTGATTTGGGAATCCCGGGTGAATACCCCTACACACGCGGTGTACAACCGACAATGTATCGCGGTCGTTTGTGGACGATGCGTATGTATGCGGGCTTTGCGACAGCGGAAGAATCGAACCAACGCTATCGTTACCTGATTGAAAACGGTGCGACGGGCCTGTCCTGCGCATTTGACTTGCCGACTCAGATCGGTTATGACTCTGATGATCCGATGAGTGCCGGCGAAGTCGGTAAAGTCGGCGTAGCGATTGATACGCTGGCGGATATGGAAATCCTGTTCGACCAAATCAACTTGGGCGAAGTATCCACCTCGATGACGATTAACGCTCCGGCGTCCGTTCTCTTGGCGATGTACATTGCCGTTGCGGAAAAACAGGGTGTACCGGCCAGCGCGTTGCGCGGTACGATCCAGAACGATATTCTGAAAGAATATGCGGCTCGCGGTACGTACATCTTCCCGCCGAAACCGTCGATGCGTTTGATTACGAACATTTTCGAATACTGCTCGCAGAATGTACCGAAATGGAACACGATCTCGATTTCCGGTTACCACATTCGTGAAGCGGGTTCGACCGCTTCGCAGGAAATCGCATTTACGATTGCCGACGGTATTGCATACATTGAAGCAGCGTTGAAGGCCGGTTTGAATATCGACGACTTCGCGCCGCGTCTCTCGTTCTTCTGGAATGCGCATAACAACGTACTGGAAGAAGTTGCTAAATTCCGTGCGTCCCGCCGTTTGTGGGCACGCATTTTGAAAGAACGTTTCGGTGCGAAAAAACCGAAATCCATGATGCTTCGTGTACACACGCAGACAGCCGGCTCGATGCTGACAGCCCAACAGGTTGATAACAACATCGTCCGCGTTGCGTTGCAGACAGCCGCTGCCGTTATGGGCGGTACCCAGTCTCTGCACACGAACTCCCGCGATGAAGCGTTGGCATTGCCGACGACGGAATCGGTACAGATTGCATTGCGTACGCAGCAAATCGTTGCTTACGAATCCGGCTTGGCTGACGTAGTTGACCCGCTCGGCGGCTCGTACTATGTAGAAGCGATGACCGACCAAATCGAAAAAGAAGCGGAAGAATACATCCGCAAGATTGACGAAATGGGCGGCGCCGTAGTAGCAATCGAAAAAGGCTACATCCAAAAAGAAATTCAGGAATCCGCTTACCAGTGGCAGATGGAAGTTGAATCCGGCGAACGTGTGATTGTCGGCGTCAACAAATTCCAAGTGGAAGAAAAACCGGTGGAAGGCCTCTTGAAGGTCGACGCTTCAGTCGGTGAATTCCAGTCCAAGAAATTGGCGAAAGTCAAAGCGGAACGCGATCAGGCAGCTGTCAACAAAGCGCTCGAAGCCTTGCGTGAAGGCGCGAAAGATGAAGACGTCAACCTGATGCCGCTGATTCTTGATGCAGTACGTGTGTATGCATCCTTGGGTGAAATTTGTAACGTCTTGCGTGATGTCTTCGGTGAATACCAGGCACATGCAACGGTATAAGATAGCTAATTACGGGAGGTAATCATCATGGCAGAAAAACATATCAGAGTCATCGTAGCAAAACCGGGTCTTGACGGACATGACCGCGGTGCAAAAGTAGTTGCTCGTGCATTGCGCGATGCGGGCTTCGAAGTTATTTATACGGGTTTGCGTCAAACGCCGGAACAGATCGCGGAAGCGGCGCTGTCCGAAGACGTTGATGTTGTTGCATTGAGCTTGCTCTCGGGCGCGCATGCAACCTTGTTCCCGCGTGTCATTGAACTGCTCAAAGAACGCGGCATGGACAATGTACTCGTGATCGGTGGCGGCGTTATTCCGGAAGGCGATATTCCGGAATTGAAAGAAGCCGGCGTTAAAGCGGTATTTACACCGGGCACTCCGACCTCGAAAATCGTAGAATTCATTAACGAAAACGTAAAAAAATAAGCGTTTCTTTGTGATCAACCGGTAGCGGCGGCCCATCGTGCCGCCGAGGCCGGTGTATTGACCAAGGGGGGCAAACCGATGGATTTAATGAAAGAATTCTGGAATGGATCCAGGCTGGCCTTAGCGCGGTCGATCTCTGCGGTAGAAAACGAAGCGGAAGGCTACACAGACATACTTCGCGAAATATACAGCCATACCGGCAATGCCCAAGTAATTGGGATCACCGGTGCACCGGGGGCGGGGAAAAGTACGCTCACCGGGAAGTTGGTTCAATATTATCGTGATCAGGGCAAGACTGTCGGCGTTGTCGCGGTTGACCCGACCAGCCCGTTTAGCGGCGGTGCGATCTTGGGCGACCGGATTCGGATGAATGATTTGACGCTGGATACCGGCGTATTTATCCGGAGTATGGGCACGCGCGGGAGTCTCGGCGGCCTGTCGAAGAAATCGTCCGATGCCGTTAAGCTGATGGACGCCTTCGGTATGGATGTAGTACTGATCGAAACCGTTGGTGTCGGTCAGTCCGAAGTGGATATCGTAAAGAATGCGGATACTACTCTGGTAGTATTGGTCCCGGGTCTGGGTGATGATATCCAGGCGATCAAAGCGGGGATTCTGGAAATCGGTGACGTATTTGCGATCAACAAATGCGACCGTGACGGAGCGGACCGCTTGAATGTCGAAATCGAGATGATGCTTGATTTGGACACGGAAGAAGTCGCTTGGCGACCGCCGATTGTACGTACCATCGCAAGCAAGAACGAAGGCGTCGAAGACGTCATCAATGCGATGGAAGAACATCGCCAACATCTGATTGAAACGGGCGAACTCGAACAACGTCGTCGGGATCGTACCGTCAACGAGATTTCGGAGATGGTAAAAGAGCAAATCTCCCGTTACGTCATGAATAAAGTGACATCGACGGGTGAATTTGATACCTACGTCGATCAAGTCTTTGCAAGGAAAATTGATCCTTACACAGTCGTTGAATCACTCGTGGGGAAGGTGGTAAAATAGTTTCAGGTAGTTCAAGTTTAAGGAGGAGTTAAACATGGCAAACTGGAAAGTACTTTGTGTCGATCATGTCGGCATCGCTGTCGATGATCTGAAAAAGACGAAAGAATTGTTCGAAGAAGCATTGAACATTCATCAGACGTCTCCGGACGAAACGGTGGAAGAACAAAAAGTAGTCGTCAGCTTCTTTAAATTGGGTGAAGCGGAATTGGAATTCCTCGAATCCACGACTCCGGACGGCCCGATTGCCCGTTACATTGAAAAACATCGTAACGGCTTCCAGCACGTAGCATTGCGTGTTGACAACATCGAAAACGCACTGGCTGACCTGAAAGCTCGCGGCATTCGTTTGATCGACGAAAAACCGCGTTACGGTGCAGGCGGATGCCGGATCGGCTTCTTACACCCGAAAGCGACGAACGGACTTCTGATTGAATTAACACAACGCATGAGCTAATTCAAAACAGCCAAGCCGCCGCTGTTTTCCAAGGCGGCTCCCCTCGCGGGGGACTATTATCGGAGGTGTGAGAATGTCTGTAAACGAACAGAAGATTGAATTGCTCCACAAAAATATGGAACATGTCCGTATGGGTGGTGGCGAAAAGCGAATCGAAAAACAGCACGAAAAGGGAAAAATGACTGCTCGTGAACGTTTGGCGATTTTGTTTGATGAAGGATCCTTTGTCGAAATCGGCGCATTGGTAAAACATCGTTGCGTCAACTTCGGACAGGACAAAAAAGATCTGCCGGGTGAAGGCGTTGTTACCGGTTACGGTACGGTTGACGGCAAACTGGTATATGCGTTTGCACAGGACTTCACCGTTGAAGGCGGCTCGTTGGGCGAAATGCACGCCAGCAAAATCGTTCGCGTATTGCAATTGGCCTTAAAAATGGGCGCACCTTGCGTTGGCTTGAACGACTCGGGCGGTGCTCGTATTCAGGAAGCGGTTGACGCGTTGGCAGGATACGGTCGTATCTTCTTCGAAAACACGATCTCATCCGGCGTAATTCCGCAGATTTCGGCCATCATGGGACCATCGGCAGGCGGCGCGGTATATTCTCCGGCATTGACGGACTTCATCTACATGGTGAAAAATACCAGCCAAATGTTCATCACGGGTCCGTTGGTTGTTAAATCGGTTACCGGTGAAGATGTAACGGCGGAACAGCTCGGCGGCGCAATGACGCACAACAGCGTATCCGGCGTATCGCACTTCATCGCTGAAAACGACGAAGACTGCCTGAATCAGATTCGCTATCTCTTGAGCTTCTTGCCGAGCAACAACATGGAAGAAGCACCGATTGTAGATACTGGTGATGATCCGTTGCGTATGGACGAAGGTCTGAACACCTTGCTTCCGGACAACTCGAACGCGGCATATGATATGTATGACGTGATCAAAGCGATTGTCGACAACGGTGAATATTACGATGTTTTGGCACACTATGCCAAAAACATCATCACGTGCTTTGCACGTTTTGACGGACAAACGGTCGGCATTATCGCCAACCAGCCGAAATTCATGGCCGGCTGCTTGGATATCAATGCTTCGGACAAATCCAGCCGTTTCATCCGTTTCTGCGACGCATTCAATATTCCGATCGTCAACCTCGTCGACGTACCGGGCTTCTTGCCGGGCGTACAGCAGGAATACGGCGGAATCATTCGCCACGGTGCGAAAATGCTCTTTGCTTACTCGGAAGCGACGGTACCGAAGGTTACCGTAATTACGCGTAAAGCATACGGCGGATCGTACTTGGCAATGTGCTCGCAAGACTTGGGAGCTGACCAGGTATTTGCATGGCCGACGGCTGAAATTGCAGTAATGGGACCGGCAGGCGCTGCGAACATTATCTTCAAGAAAGACCCGAACAAGGATCAGAAAACAGCCGAATACGTGGAAGAATTTGCGACTCCGTACAAAGCGGCGGAACGCGGATTTGTTGACGCGGTTATCGAACCGAAAGAAACGCGGCCCTACATTATCAATGCATTGGCAATGCTCGCAAGCAAACGCGAAGCTCGTCCTGCGAAAAAACATGCGAATATTCCGTTGTGATTCATTGCCGATAACGGCATGCGCAGCGTAATATAAATTCACAAAGAGAGGATGGGAAGCGAGTATGTCAGGTGAACTGAATGCATGGCTGTTTATGGCCATCAACATGACGATTGTCTTCAGCGTTCTGATTGCCCTGTGGGTACTCATGGTAATTATCCACGCAGTCGACCCGACGAAGGCAAAAAAAAAATCTGCTGAACCGGTAAAGGCAGCGGCGGCCGCTCCGGCACCTGCAGCAGCTCCTGCTGCGGCGAGCCAGGATGAAGTGGTCGCTGTGATTACGGCAGCAATTATGGCAATGGGGTATAGCAG
>CAMYCX010000046.1 GCA_947254705.1 uncultured Veillonellaceae bacterium | reverse complement strand
CCTTTATGTCCTGCAAATAATCGTTTTTCCTTGCTCCCAAACATTGTTCTCTACACGCTCCGGCATCAGCAATGCAATCAATGCTTCAAATGCTGCTACACCTTCAGGTACCGCCGGAAAATGCGGATAAATATGGAACATGTTTTGATGTTCATAATAATACATTTCAACTTGTTGCTTTAGTGCTTGACGGCGCAAAGCCTGTGCATCCGGATATAAGGTGTCTGCCGTCCCCGCAAACACTGTCAGCCCTTTAATCCCTCTCAGATCTCCAAACAACGGGCTGTATCGGGGATTACTCAACGAATCCCGAGGTACTACATTCAATGCGCAATTTTGTAACGCCTGCGGTGATACAAAAGGATCTTTTTCCGCATACGGTGCACGCACACTTTCTCGCACATTCATATCTACCCATGGAGAAATCAGTACGCAATGTTCCGGCGACCGATGCTGTGCGGCCAACTCTTGTGCTAAGCGCAATGCCAACGCGCCTCCGGAGGAGTCCGACACAATATGAACTCGTGCATCTGTCGGAATAATTTGGCGCCACGCATTATAGCATGCCCGTATATGAAAATATGCACCGTCAAAATCAGCCTGCGGATACAGTGGATAAATCGGCACCATGATCTCCGCACTCGTTGCCTCGATCAAACGTTCAATAAATAACCAGTACAGAAAATACATTTCCATAATAAATCCGCCACCGTGAACATAGAAAATATAATCTCTATTTGTTCGATCAGCGTCTGAAAAGAAACGGACATAGCGTTCATCTCCTCGAGAACAATTCGCCACTCGATATCGCGACTCCATCCGTGCAGGTACTTCCGCTTCCCAAATTAAATCTTTTTCAATTATCCAGCTTAAAATATCCCCGTCCGTCCATTCCGTCAATGCTTTGACTCCACTTAGCCGAAGCAACCAACGAACAGCCTTACTAGCTCCGCTTTCCATGCGCTCTATCACCGCAATGTAACTACCGTTACACCGCTACCTCCTTGTACAGGGTCTGCCAGCCGAAACTCCGCCACCATCGGATGACGACGCAACAACTCATGCACACCTTGCCGTAATGCCCCAGTCCCCTTGCCATGAATAATATCTACTTTATGTAACCCTGAAGCCGCCGCCGCATCTAAAAAGCGTTCAATTTGTATTTCTGCATCCGCTACCGTTTCACCGATAATATTAAGCTCATTAGAAACCGAGCGAACGGAGACACGAACCTTTCGATTACGCACCGACACTTTAGGTGCAGCAAACAATTTATGCTCATCCGGTAACGGATAAAAGCACTGTACAGAAGGAACTGTAACGACCATGCCATCAATGCGGACCTGGCAATTACGCCCCTGAAAACCTTGCAAAACGCCTATCTTATGCAAAGCTTCAATATATACACTCATCCCCATGCTCATTTTACGCCGTGGGATTCTGCTTCGTTCATTTGATTGCGGAAGTACTATATGTTCCACTGCTTGTCGCGCCTGGGTAAACGCATTCTGTAGATTTTCTCCCTGTTTCGCATCTTGCTTTAATTGTTTAATAATCCGCTCTGTCTCTATACGCAACTCCCGCTTCAACTGACGGGCATCATCACGAACTTTTTCCATGATTTTGTGCCGTCGTTCGTTCAGTTGGCGATTCTGTTCATCCCATCTTTGATGAGAACGTTTGGCCCTATCTAATTCTCGCGCAGCATTTTCCTGCAACAGTGCCAGTTTTTTCTGCTGTTCGTTCAGCTGCTCAACCACGCGTTCCATATCATAATAAGCAGACGTTTTGCGCAGCTCTTCCGCGCGACACAATATCTGCGCCGGCATACCCAGACGTCGGCTGATGTTAAGAGCCTGACTATTTCCTGCGACTCCTATATGCAAACGATATGTCGGCTGAAGGGTCGCCATATCGAACTCAACATGTGCATTTTCCATTACCTCGTGCATCTGTACGTATTGTTTGACCTCACTATAATGAGTAGTCGCCAACGCCAATGTTCCTTTCTGCGCAAAGTCGTCTAATATTGCGATAGCAAGCGCTGCCCCTTCAAACGGATCCGTACCGGTTCCCAATTCGTCCAACAATACTAAATCATTACCGGTAGATTGTTCAATAATATGAATCACTCGTTTCATATGACCGGAAAATGTTGACAAATTCTCCGTTAAACTCTGCTCATCTCCGATCGCCGCCCAAATATTTTCAAATAGTGGTAATTTTGAACCTGTTTCTGCCGGTACAAAAAATCCTGCTTGATTCATTGCCGCCAACAATCCTACCGTTTTAATTGCGACAGTTTTCCCCCCGGTATTTGATCCTGTAATAACCAGAATTCGAAACGTTTCACCTACATGCAACGATACCGACACCACCTGCTCCGCAGGAAGCAACGGATGACGCATAGCATGCATATCTATAGCTTGCTCATCAGACTTCCCCGCTCGTATGCCGTGCATTCTCTCCGCTAAACGAGCGCGAGCAAACACAAAATCTAAGTACGCAGCAATTCGGGCATTATTTTTCAATTCTTCAGCATTCCTTGCCACCTCGATGGTAATCTCACGCAACAAACGAAGCACTTCATCATGTTCTTGAATGGCGGCCTCTTGCAAATCGTTATTTAACTCAACCGATAACATCGGCTCTATATACAGTGTTTGCCCGGTTGATGAGCGATCATGTACAATCCCGGGAATATAATGGCGATACTCCGCTTTTACCGGTATCACATATCTGTCATTGCGCATCGTTACCAATGAGTCTTGCAAGTATTTCTCTGTCTCCTTGCGGTGGAGCAGTGATTCCAAAGAAGATTTAATTCGTTCCTGCAAACGATTGATTTCTCTGCGCAATCGCGCCAATTGCGGAGTCGCATTATCACGAATTTGACCGTACTCATCAAAAGTCTCCAACAGTTGGCGGCATAATCGCGGATGCACCACCAAATCCTTCGCCAACTCCGTTAACGCTTCATATCCGTTTAATTGCTCTGTCAGGACTCCCGCAATTCCTGAATATGATTCTAAGGACGATAAAATATGCAAACAATCTTCTGCCGTTAAAACCGATTCCTTTTGCGCACGCATAAGAATACCATCAATCTCACGCAATCCCGCGAATGGAGGCAAGGAGTGCTCAGTCATCCATCGTAAAGCCTCCTGTGTTTCATCCAGCCATCGATCTACTTGACCTTGTTCCGACGAGGGATGCCATGATATTGCTTTTCGTTTTGCTTCAACAGACACACAAGCTTCTGATGCCAACGCCAAAACACGAGAGAAATCAAGCAGCTCTAATGTCCTTTCATCCATACTTTTATTCGCTCCATCCAACAACTGTAACAATCCATGACATTCTTACGAAGCAGCAATAATAAGCCATAGAGAACGGTCAGTGCTCGTCTATCCAAGTCACTATCGCCTGTGGCACATCGACTATAGGAAGCTCCGTCACTTTCCCGCTACGACGCTCTTTCATCTCTACCGTACCACCATTAGCAAATGTTTTTCCTACGGTAATCCGTAACGGATAGCCAATTAAATCTGCATCTTTAAATTTAATTCCCGCACGTTCATTTCGATCATCAAGAACGGTTTCCACACCATTAGCACATAATTTTTGGTACAGCTTTTCTGCTGCCTGTACTAATGTTTCATCTTTCATATTCACAGGGACCACGACTACTTGATATGGTGCTAGCGAACAGGGCCAAACGATTCCATTTTTATCGAAATTCTGCTCAATCGCCGCTGCCATGGTTCTTGAAACTCCGATACCGTAACATCCCATCACCATCGGCATAGACTTTCCGTTTTCATTTAAATAAGTCGCCTCTAATGCTTCACTGTACTTTGTTCCCAACTTAAAAACCTGCCCCACCTCAATGCCACGAGCAAAATCCAGTTTTCCACTACAACGCGGGCAACCGTCTTGTGCAGTAATCAATCGAATTATCGCTACTTTTACATCGACAAAATCGCGACTCGGCTCAACATGTATATAGTGCATCCCTTCTTCATTGGCCCCACATACCGCGTCATGCATCTGCATCACAGCTTCATCCACTACAAATTTTAGCTGATCCGATTGTGATATTCCGATAGGGCTGATGTAACCTCCTACCAAGCCGACACGTTCCAAGGCTGCGTGATCAGCCATTTCTACATCCACAAGGCCAAACTGTTTACCGACTTGTACATCATTCACATCCGCATCGCCTCGAACCATTGCCACTATCACTGTTTCTCCTGATGCAAACACAACAGCCTTAATGGTATTTTCCATCGGCATTTCCAAATAAGATGCTACCGATTCAATCGTCTTGGCATTCGGTGTTGCCACTTTTTCCAACTCGAGCTCTCCAGTCAAAGGCATCGGGGTCTTACCTTGTGATTTTGGAACAGCTGCTTCCAAATTGGCTGCGTAAGTACATTCTGTGCATCGCACTACTGCAGCCTCGCCCGCATCGGCGAATGCCATAAATTCATGTGATCCACTGCCACCGATCGCCCCTGAATCCGCCTCTACCGGACGAAACTCTAATCCGCAACGAGCAAAAATACGCATGTATGCGTCATACATCGCGCAATATTGCACATCCAATCCACTCTCGGAAACATCAAATGAATATGCATCCTTCATGACAAATTCGCGACTTCTCATTAAACCGAAACGCGGTCGTACCTCGTCACGATATTTATTTTGAATTTGATACAACGTCAACGGCATTTGTTTATACGAACTGACATCCAAATGCACCAATGTCGTAACAAGTTCTTCATGCGTCGGCCCTAAACAATAATTTCGCTGATGTCGATCCTCTAGACGGAACATCTCTTTCCCATATACGTTCCACCGACCACTTTTCTGCCAAATTCCCGCAGGCTGTAAAATCGGCATCATTACCTCTTGTGCACCGATTCCTGCCATTTCTTCATGAATAATTGCTTCAATTTTTTTTATAACCCTACGAGCCAGTGGCAAATAGGCGTACAATCCGTTACCTACTTTACGAATCATACCCGATCTCAACATCAGTTTGTGGCTCATGACTTCCGCATCGGCCGGCATCTCCCGTAATGTCGGACTGTATAATTGAGATGCTAACATATTATCGCTCCTGTTCTAAGTATTGTTCAATCTCTTTCATCAACTCATCAACCAAATCTGATTCCTGAACGGTCCGCAAAACTTTTCCTTTACGGAAAATCACTCCGCGCCCATTCCCACCGGCAATTCCAAAATCCGCTTCTCGAGCCTCTCCGGGGCCATTTACTATACATCCCATGACTGCCACACGTAGTGGCTTTTTGATGCCTTCCAACCTTTTTTCTACCTGTTCAGCCAGAGAAATCAAGTCCACTTGACACCGGCCACAAGTTGGGCAAGAAATCATCACCGCACCGTAGGATGTTAATCCTGCTGCATCTAAAATCATTTTCGCAACAGAAACTTCTTCTACAGGATCAGCGGTCAACGAAACTCTGACTGTATCACCTATTCCGTCTAAAAGAAGAGAGCCAATTCCCATTGCCGATTTAATACTCCCTCTCTGTACAGTTCCTGCCTCTGTAACTCCCAAATGAAAAGGATAATTTACTTTTTCTGCAAGAATACGATAGGCCCGAACCATCATCGGAACATCCGTAGATTTCAGCGATATTTTCATATCACGATAGTCATTGTCTTCCAAAATACGAATATGTGTCAATGCCGCTTCTACCATCCCTTCCGCCGTAGGATGACCACCGTATGCAGCCAGTATCGGTTCCGGAAGAGATCCTGCATTAATACCGATCCGAATAGGTATTCGTCTCGACCTTGCTTTAACGACCACCGCCATCACATTCTCGCTACTACCGATATTCCCCGGATTAATTCGCAATCCATCGACTCCACTCTCAATTGCATCCAGTGCTAGCCGATAGTCAAAATGAATATCAGCAACTAACGGAATATTTGTCTTTTCTTTTACTTTTCGAATGGCCAACGCTGCTGTTCGATTCGGTACTGCCAAACGAACAATATCACATCCTGCCATCGCCAAACGATTAATTTGTGCTGCCGCCTGCTCTACATCCGCAGGACTGAATGTAGACATTGACTGAATCGATACCGGCGCGTCACCACCAATGGCTACTGTTCCCAGTTGAATTTGATGCGTCGCTCTCCGCTTTTTATACTGCATTTATCCACCCTTATTTCAAAAACCTCAATAAATCGTTCCCGGTTGCCAAGATAAATACACCCGCTAAAAATGCTAGTCCTACGATTTGAATACGGTACAATATCTTATCAGGCAAACGCTTTCCTCGAAGTGCTTCCCAAGCAATCTGAATCAATCGCCCACCGTCCAAAACGGGAATCGGCAATAAATTAATCAAGCCAAGATTTAAACTGAGTACAGCAGTGAACATCAATAAATTGCTAAACCCGGTTCGTGCTACATTTCCCGCCAGTTGTGCAATACCGACCGGTCCTGCCAAATCCGTTCCGGGGGTACTTCCCGTCACCATACCTGCTAGCGCCTGCAACATTTGTGCTACCGTTAAATAACAACGTTCCACGCTAATAATTATAGCTTCACCAATAGATACCTGTCGAACCAAAGTCGAAGGAGTAACTCCAAGCAACACCCGGCCATCGTCTTGTTGCGGAATAGTTTCCAGTTGCTCTACTCGACCGTTTCGCTCCAGCATTATACGAACAATATCCCCCTTCCCCTTTTCAACCTGGGGAGATATTTCCGCCCATGAAGAAATCTTCATACCGTTAATTTCCACAACTCTGTCACCAGGCAACATACCCGCTTTTTCTGCCGCTGAATGACTTATTACTCCGCCTACAATCGGCTCCGTGGAGATGCTGGTAACGCCTTGTGTTGCAAAAATGCCTGCCATCAAAACGATCGCCAGAATAAAATTCATCATGGCTCCGGCAATAATGACTAAAAACCGCTTTGGTGCCGACTGCCAAACAAATGCCCGATGTATCGGCACTTGATTTATTTGCGTATCTTCTTGCGTCATACCCGCGATTGCCGTAAATCCTCCTAACGGAACCAAGCGCCAAGAGTATTCCGTTTCTCCACGACGGACACTCCAAACTTTCGGGCCAAATCCTATAGCAAATTCGTCGACACGCATTCCTGTCCACTTAGCTGTAATATAATGCCCCCATTCATGAATCAACACAATGACAGCAAATACAAAGACAGTGGCTATCAATGTAACCAATCCCTACTTCCTCCTTTATTATTTCGATGACGTTTTTATATCACCATCACACCTTAATATCAATATTTATTATGCCTTACACTACTATACAGGAGTAATTATATAATATTCCATAGTCGTTTATGCGATCCTGTTGATATCACTTTTGCATCTGATTAGCAGACTCGTAGCTCACTCGCAATAAACATGAAATATCCGCAAACAAATGCCGTATTTCACTCGTGCATAAATTTGATTTTTCCGAAACTACTGCCTACATCAAAGATTCCCTAATAGTAAAAAAACAACAGACACCATTACGGGGGCTACAAAAAGCAAGCTGTCAAACCGATCTAAGACGCCGCCATGCCCCGGCAAAATTTTCCCTGAATCCTTTTCTTTTACAAATCTTTTCAGCATTGATTCAAACAAATCTCCTGCCGGAGCCGCAAGAGCCACGGTCAAGCTCAGCAAAAGAGCCATTGACAAAGGGAACCCCCAACAGTAAGCATATATCAATAGACCAGCAACGGTCATAAAAACGCTCCCCCCAAAACCTTCCCAAGTTTTGTTGGGACTAATTGTCGGCGCAAGCGGATGTACTCCGAATCGACGTCCAACAAAAAATGCTCCGACATCACTGAGCCATGTGCCAACTACCGCAAAAAAAATCATAAACACTCCCAGGTCTGATATCAATCCCTGCCCAATCCATACATCGATATGTCGCAATAATACTAATGATGCAAAACCGACACCGATATACAAGGCACCTGCGATAGTAAAAAACAAAGATAAAAAATCATTTGTTCTTTTAGCAAATAAAGATATCCCGAACAATACAGGCAGCAATGCAGGAAATACTGCCAAAAACAGTGTATTCTTACCAATTTGCGCACCACAAATCAGCAGTAAAACAACTACGGACATTACAATAAAAGAGGCATGAATTTTCAAGTGGCACAATAATCGACGATATTCCCACATAGCCAACAGCGCAAGCAGAATCACTACCGTCGTCAGCCACCATCCTCCTAAGCAAAGGACACCGATAGCAAATAACGCCCCTATCACTCCAGTTACTATTCGCGCACGCAACATACACTAGTCTCCTGTCATTACCGCCCCAAAACGTCGTTCACAATCCGCAAAATATGCCACTGCTTTTACCAGTTCATCCCGATTAAAGTCAGGCCACAACACATCACTGAAATACATTTCAGCATACGATACTTGCCACAATAAAAAGTTGCTAATTCGGGATTCTCCGCCAGTTCGAATCAATAAGTCTACATCTGCTGATATTGACGGATACAAATATCTTGCTACGTCATCCTCCTGCAACGCCGACACTCTCCCCGTTTTGATGCAATCTGCAGCATATAGCATCATCGCCCGCATCAACTCTGCACGGCCGCCGTAATTAATCGCCAAGTTCAGTACCATTCCAGTTCCGGATGCTGTAGCATTCTCCATACAATGAATTTTTTTCTGCAATCCCTCGGAAAGCCCTTCAACCGTCCCCACAACATGTGCTTGCACATTTCCTTCTACCAATTCTTCTGTGTATTCATCAATATAAGTGGAAAACAGTCGCATTAAAAGGTCAACTTCCATTGTTGAACGGCGCCAATTTTCTGTAGAAAAAGCATACAATGTCAAGCACTTGATCCCCATCTCGCTCGCAGCACGAACAATATGTTTAACGTTTTCTGCGCCCTTTTTATGCCCATAACTTCGTAATTTCCCAATAGATTGCGCCCAACGCCCATTACCATCCATAATAATTGCTACATGCGTCGGCATCTGTAGTTTATTTAACTTCATAACGTTCTCCATACAATGCAGCTACCGCTTCATTGACTGATTCGCTATATACTTGCTGTGCACACCAAATACACTCATTCGAGTGTACCCGCACCGCATATCGTTTTATGTCAGACGTACGATAATACCTGCTGATCGCTTTTGTTTGTAAAAAAGAATAGGGCAAACCGCTATCCGGCAAAGCCGATTCAGCCTGCACCAGCGGTCTGCCCAAATGGACATTGTCAATTGTCATACTATACTTCCATTACTTCCTTCTCTTTGGCTGCCATCAATTCATCAATTTTTGTCATTTTCTTATCAGTCAATTCCTGCACTTTGTCCATCGCGGACTTGATTAAATCTTCTGATACGCCATCCTGTTTTTCCATCTTTTTCAAAGATTCATTTCCGTCTCTACGTATATTGCGAACAGCAATCCGTGCATCTTCCGCGCGTTTATTTACAATCTTGACCAGATCTTTCCGACGTTCCTCGGTCAGTTGCGGAATGTTTAACCGAATGACAGCCCCATCATTATTGGGTGCCAAGCCTAAATCCGATTGTTGAATCGCTTTTTCAACCGCATGTATCAAGCTTTTATCCCATGGCTGGATCATTAACAAACGAGGCTCTGGCACAGTCACTGTCGCCACCTGTGTGATCGGCGTCGGTGCGCCGTAATAATCAACCGTCAAACCCTCCAACAAACTGACATTGGCTCGCCCCGTGCGGATTGTTCCGAACTCATTACGCAGTGCATCCAATGCTTTATCCATCCGCGTTTCCAACTCCGTCATCAGCTCTTCAAACATGAGCCTCACCTCCAATAAAGGTACCGATTTTCTCTCCCATACAAGCCTTTACAATGTTTCCCGGCTTGTCAATATTAAACACCACAATCGGTATATTATTGTTCATACACAATGTAATCGCAGTGTTATCCATGACTTCCAACTTGCGTTGAATTACTTCGAAATAACTCAATTGATCGAACTTCTTTGCATTTGGATTTGTTTTCGGATCAGAGTCGTATACACCATCTGTAAACCGCTTTGCCATCATAATGACATCAGCCTCAATTTCTGCCGCTCGCAACGCTGCTGTTGTATCTGTAGAAAAAAACGGATTTCCTGTACCGCCGGCAAAAATGACAATGCGATTCTTTTCCAGATGACGAATCGCGCGACGACGAATATACGGCTCTGCGACTTGTCGCATCTCAATTGCAGTCTGTACACGTGTGCTGATGCCGATTTGCTCTAATGCCTCCTGCAACGCCAATCCGTTAATTACCGTCGCTAACATTCCCATGTAATCCGCAGAAGCACGGTCCATGCCATTGGCGCTGCCGGAAATACCTCGCCAGATATTACCACCGCCAACAACCACCGCTACTTCCTTCCCTGCTTGCGCCACTTTTGCGATATCTTTTGCAATTGACTCCGCCACTCGTGCGTCAATCCCGTGACCGGACTCCCCTGCCAGTGCTTCTCCGCTGACTTTCAGTACGATTCGTTGATAATTTGTTTTTACATCCATGTTTGACCTCCGGAATCCATTTAGAAAATAAGAGAACACAAACGTGTTCTCTTATTGATTCACAGTAGCCATCACTTCTGAAACGAAATCGTCTTCTTTCTTTTCAATACCTTCGCCCAATTGATAGCGTGTAAACCGACGCACGCTGATGTTTTCGCCCATTTTAGCGATTTTCCCCGTAATAACGTCGGATACTGATTGGTCACCGTCTTTAATAAAAGCCTGCTCCAACAAGCAATTTTCTTTATAGAACTTTTCAATACGGCCGTCAATCATACGTTCAACAATTGCTTCCGGTTTACCTTCATTCAATGCTTGCACGCGCAATACTTCCCGCTCATGTGCAATCACCTCACTGGGTACATCTTCACGTTTCAAGAAGGTCGGATTGGTCGCTGCAATCTGCATCGCAATATCTTTGACCAATGCCTGGAAATCTTCCGTTTTCGCTACAAAGTCTGTTTCGCAGTTGATTTCAACCAGTACACCTATTTTCCCTCCTGCATGAATATATGAGCCTACGGCACCTTCCGCTGCTACACGATCTGCCTTTTTGGCCGCTGCCGCCAACCCTTTTTCACGAAGATAATCAACCGCTTTCTGCAAATCGCCATCCATTTCTACCAATGCTTTTTTACATTCCATCATACCTGCGCCAGTTGTCTCGCGCAGTTCCTTTACCATGCTCGCAGTAATCGCCA
>CAMYCX010000045.1 GCA_947254705.1 uncultured Veillonellaceae bacterium | reverse complement strand
TTCATAGTTATGCAACATCCCCATGAGTGCTCCGTATCCTATTACACTTAAAAAGTCATCATTTATTTTCTGTGGTGCAAACAAGTTCACCACTTTACCATTTTTCATCCGCGCCGCTATGCCAACGTGCGTATGCTTGCCGCTCCCAGCAACACCAATAATCGGCTTAGCCTTAAATGTAACCTCAAGACCGTTTTTGCGAAATACTTCACGAATTAATATGCGTGCTTCTAATTCGTTATCTGCGGTTTGCAACGGATTGTTTTGGTAGCGCCAATCGATCTCCAGCTGTTCCAACACACTGACCAGCTGGCCGTTGTCGTTAATCCTCGGTTTAACACCCCCTACTTCTTTATGTCCCATCTCCGGTTCCAGCCCCATCCGCTTGAGCATCTCGATGGCTTCTTCCATAGCGGTTCGTACAGCGCCATGTGTTCGTTGCCAATATTGCTCCTGCATTCGTTGCGAAACGGAAAGAGCTCGACTGTCAATTGCCTGACTAGGGGTTTTAACCCAAAACTCTAACTCCGTTGCTGTAGTAAATAATAGCTCGTCGATATCGTCCGCCGACACATGATCCATGCCGATGATTTCATGTGTTTTCAAAAGAGACATGATTTCTTGATTTACATAATCAATCGTACGCTTTAAAATCGAACGGGAATCAACCATTTCCCCGTCATGAACAAGAAAAGAAGGAATACGCAATGTTCCTACCGGTCGTCCCGATTCGGGGTCTATATTTTGCCAATTATAATCAATAATCCAGTTGACATCCGGATCTGCAACAATATCTACCTTCGCATTGTTGAGGGTTGCGATATTGGTTAACACAACGGAAGATCCATCGGTTTGCACCGCTTCCCCTGAAAAAAAAGTATTGTAGTTTTTAAAAAACAATTCGATAGGAATTTTCTCGTCTGTATCATTCCCTGCCAAATCAATTCCTACCAACGATACATACTTAATTTCGGGGTATTGTGCCAATAATGACAATATACCCTCTTTCCCATATTTCCCTGCAGGGATTACATACAATAACTCATTTTCTTGTACCATGCTTTCTCCTTTCAAAAAAGACCTCACCCAAAACACTCGGTGAGGTCTTCATTGACCATACTATTTTATTGTTCCGCCAATAGCTCTTTCACAATCGTTTGTACCGTTCGGCCGTCTGCACGCCCCTTAAGGTGCGGCATGACCGCCTTCATAACAGTTCCAAAATTTAGAGGTTGAATCGATTCTTCATGAACAATCCTATGAATAATTTCACGTATTTGTTCCAATGATAGCGGCTGCGGCAAATATCGCATTAATACATCAATCTCCGCCTTTGTTTCTTCCACCAAATCCTGTCTGGCAGTTTGTTCAAACTCACGAAGGGAATCTTCCCGCATCTTTTTCTCTTTTGTCAAAACCGCCAATACATCCTCTTCTTCCAACGGACGATGAAGTTGTATTTCCGCATTTTTCAATGCGGAGCGAACCATACGAATCACAGACAAGGCTATTTTCCCGTCTGCTTTCGCTTTCATTGCTGCTTTCATATCTTGCAACAATTGTTCTTGAATTGTCATTTTTTCACCCAGTCTCGTTTATTTGAACTTCCGTTTACGCGCTGCTTCCGACTTCTTTTTGCGTCGTACACTGGGTTTTTCGTAATGTTCACGTTTTCTGACTTCAGAAAGAACCCCGGCTTTTTGGCAGGAACGTTTAAATCTGCGCAGAGCATTGTCAAATGACTCGCCTTTTTTTACTTTGATCTCAGACATGTTTATCCCTCCCTCCAAATAGTCTTATGGGGTGCAAATGCACATTAAAATTATAATCCCATTCCCCTCATTTGTCAATTCGCAAACGGCGGCCACCCCAGCTCTTTACCTCCGATAATATGAAGATGAAAATGCGCTATGGTTTGACCTCCATCCCGTCCGGTATTGACAACCAACCGAAATCCCTTTTGGTCGATTTTTTCATCCACGGCAATTTGCCGTGCAACCGAAAAGATTCCCGCCAAAGCACTCTTCTCTTTTTCCGGAGTAAGTGCCACTACACTTTCAATATGTGATTTGGGAATCACCAAAATATGTGTATCTGCTACTGGGGATAAATCTCGAAATGCGAAAAACCGTTCATCTTCATATACTTTATCACTGGGAATCTCGCCCTCTATAATTTTACAAAAAATACAATCGCTCATTTTCACTCCTCCTCTTTTACATCCGCAATACCTATTAAACCGTCACCATCTTCACCAATAATATGTGTCGAATAAATCTCTCCTGTGTTAGGCACTTCATTCACCAACTGCACACGATGATAATGCGCTGACATCCCTTCAAATCGTCCGTTTTTTGCACGACCTTCCACCAACACATTAACATTACTTCCGATAAATCCTCGACGATAAATACTTGCTCCTTCACGCACCACTAGTTCTGCACGATGTACCCGTTCCTTTTTATCTGACTCCGAAACCTGATTCGGGAAATCTGCTGCAGGTGTTCCCTGCCGGCGGGAATAAGGAAATATATGTACCGCAGCAAAGCCAACTTGCCTGAGAGTTTCCAATGTTTCTTGAAACATTTCTTCGCTTTCCCCCGGGAATCCGACAATTAAGTCCGTCGTTAACGAAACGTTCGGTACGCGACGTCGTAAATCTGAAATCAAAGCCAAGTATTCTGACAGATGATAGTGCCTGCGCATCATCCGAAGAACTCGTTCGGAACCGGATTGTATCGGTAAGTGTAAATGCGGACATAGCCTTGTTTCTGTAGCCAATAAGTCGATCAATTCATCCGACAACTCCACTGATTCTATTGAGCCTAACCTGATGCGTGATATATCTGTTTGCGCAAGCAGCATTTTCACAACATCCGCCAGACTGTTTCCTCTACCCAAATCCTGTCCGTAATTTCCTAAATGAATGCCGGTTAATATAATTTCCTTATATCCTTCGTTTATCAGGCGAATAGCTTCATTATAAATATCTGTCGCTTGTCTGGATTTTAACCGACCACGCGTATATGGAATGATGCAAAAAGTACAAAAATTCCCGCAGCCTTCCTGTATTTTTATATATGCCCGCGTATGCTCAACAGCACCACCATACAGATTTAGATTTTCAAAATCTGTAGTCGGCAAAATATCCCGTACATAATTATGTACTATATTATCCGGACCACATGATTCAACAAAGTCCACAATCTTTGTCCGATCTTGTGTTCCTAAAACTAAACGCACACCATCAATTCCCATAATCGTTTCGGGATCTAGTTGTGCATAACAACCCGTAACTGCGATTAACGTGTCCGGATTTAATCGACGCATTTTACGAATTGCCTGCCGTGACTTACGTTCACCAATATGCGTTACCGAGCACGTATTAATCACACATACGTCCGCTGCTTCGTGTGCGCCGACAACTTGGTAACCTGCCTGTACAAAAAGGCCCCGCATGGCATCTGTATCATATTGGTTGACCTTACATCCTAAGGTTAAAAATGATACTCGTTTCACAATGCCCGTCCTTTCTTCTCTTTTTAATTTATTGTACTTATTTTTTGTTTAAACCGCAAGCAAAAAGAGGAGTCGCCTCCCCTTTCAGCCTTTCAATGTGTCTTTTAACTTCTCAAAAAACGAGGGAGTTTCACCAACGCTTTGATCTTCTCCCACTAATTCCGCGTATCGGGACAGTGCATCACGTTGTTCATCCGATAAGCTTTGAGGTACATCCACGATGATCGTTACATTCAAATTACCTTTTCCAGATCCTCGTAGCGCCGGCAACCCTTGATTTGCTAAGCGGAATATTTTTCCGTTCGGCGTGCCGTGTGGAATCTTAAGCTCCACTTTACCATATAAAGTTTCCACCGTTGTTACACCGCCCAATGCCGCAACCGGAAAAGATATATGTTCTTCGCAATATAAATCTGCTCCTCGGCGGTTGAATCGAGTATGTGGTTTCACATAAATGTAAACGTACAAATCCCCTTTTCGTCCGCCACGTGTACCGGGCTCACCTTCTTCTCGCAGGCGAATTCTAGAGTCGGTATCCACCCCCGGCGGAATATGCGCCTGTAACTTCCGTTTCTTTTGTACGCGTCCTTTTCCATGACAGTCTCGACAAGGTGTATCAATTGCTTGGCCTCGACCACTACAGGTAGAACAAGTCGTCACACTCACCATCTGGCCAAACGGCGTATTACGAAGGATCTGTTCCTGACCAGAGCCGTGACATTTAGGGCAAGTATTAATCGCTGTTCCCGGTTCTGCACCATTTCCATGGCATCGTAGACAAGTCTCTTCCTTCACAATGCTAAACTCTTTGTCTGCGCCGAAAGCCGCCTCTTCCAGTGTAATCTCCAAATCGTAGCGTAAGTCAGCACCATCTACCGGCCCCGTATTCCTTCGTGCTTGGTTACCGCCAAAGAAGCTTTCAAAAATATCTCCGAAACCGCCAAAACCGCCAGCCTGAGAAAAGTCCTGAAACCCAAAACCTCCCGCATTGCCCCCAAATCCACCCGTTTGACCGGCTCGCGTAAATGCATCATGCCCCAGCTGATCATACTGTGAACGCTTTGTGGCATCTGACAAAGTTTCATATGCTTCATTAATTTCCTTGAACTTAGTTTCCGCCTCTTTGAGGTTGTCTTTATTCAAATCGGGATGATACTTTCGAGCCAATTTTCGATATGCTTTTTTTAGTTCTTCTGCACTGGCGTTTTTGTCAACCCCCAGTACACTATAATAATCTTTTTGACTCACATCATCGCTCTCCCATTATTTTTTTTCGTCATCATCCATCACTTTGTAGTCACCGTCAACAACATCATCCTTTTTGGGACCATCTGTTCCGTGCCCCGCCTGTTCCTGTCCACTTTGCTGCGCATTTGCCTGTGCCTGTTCATATAGTTTTCCAGTCAGTTCATATAATGGCTTGCTTAATGCTTCTGCTTTTTCTTTGATAGCCTCTGTTTTTGTATCCGCCAATGCTTCTTTCAGTGCAGCAATTGCCGTTTCAACTTGGTCTTTCAGATGACTGTCTGCTTTGTCCCCAACCTCTTTCAACGTTTTTTCCGCTTGATAAACCAATGAATCGGCATTATTGCGAACTTCAACCTCTTCTTTTCTCTTTTCATCTTCCGATGCGTGTGTCTCGGCTTCTTTAACCATTCGTTCAATCTCCTCGTCCGAAAGTCCGCCCGAAGAAGTAATCGTAATATTCTGTTCTTTACCTGTGCCTAAATCTTTTGCAGACACATGAACAATACCATTTGCATCAATGTCAAAGGTAACTTGAATTTGAGGCACGCCACGTGGTGCCGCCGGAATTCCGCTCAGCTCGAAACGGCCCAATGTCTTATTATCTGCTGCCATGTTCCGTTCCCCTTGTAACACATGAATATCAACGGATGGTTGATTGTCTGCCGCCGTTGAAAAGACTTGACTTTTGGAGGTAGGAATCGTTGTGTTGCGATCAATAATCTTCGTAAACACACCACCCAATGTTTCAATTCCTAACGATAACGGCGTTACGTCCAACAACAATACATCCTTGACTTCACCAACCAACACACCGGCTTGGATAGCAGCACCGATGGCTACGGATTCATCAGGATTAATTCCCTTGCTGGGTTCTTTACCTAAAATTTTTTTAATAGCATCTTGGACTGCAGGGATGCGGCTGGATCCACCCACCAATAAAATTTTATCAATTTTTTCCACTGTCAATCCGGAGTCGGCAATGGCCTTGCGTGTCGGCTCCATCGTAGCTTGCACCAAATCTTCTGTTAATTCATCAAATTTGGCACGAGTTAAATTTAAATCCAAGTGCATGGGCTGTCCACTGCTGTCTGCAGAAATAAACGGTAAGTTGATGTTGGTTGTAACCACACCTGACAATTCAATTTTTGCCTTTTCTGCCGCTTCCTTTAGACGTTGCATCGCCATTTTATCTTTCCCAAGGTCAATACCGTGTTCTTTTTTGAACTCAGCGATAATCCAATCCATCACCTTCCGGTCAAAATCGTCTCCGCCCAGATGGTTGTTCCCCTGAGTTGCTTTGACTTCAAAGACACCATCCGCCAAATCCAATATAGATACATCAAACGTACCGCCACCTAAGTCAAAAACCAGAATAGTATGTTCTTCATCTTTATCCAGTCCATATGCCAAAGCTGCCGCTGTCGGTTCATTAATAATTCTTAAAACTTCCAACCCGGCAATTGCTCCGGCATCTTTAGTCGCTTGCCGCTGACTGTCCGTAAAGTATGCCGGGACTGTGATGACAGCTTTATCTACTTTTTCTCCCAAATACGCTTCGGCATCCTGTTTCATTTTTTGCAAAACCATCGCCGATATTTCTTGCGGAGTATATTGCTTATCATCGATTGTCACTCGATAGTCTGATCCCATATGACGCTTAATCGAGGCGATAGTTCGATCCGGATTGGATACCGCCTGCCGCTTTGCCAACTGACCGACCAGCCGCTCTCCCGTTTTTGAAAATCCTACAACAGAAGGAGTCAGACGTGAACCTTCCGCTGTCGGAATCACGACCGGCTCTCCGCCCTCCATAACTGCAACTACCGAGTTTGTTGTTCCTAAATCAATACCTATTACTTTTGACATAATATTCCTCCTACTCTTCGGGATATCCAACTTGCACTTGCGCTGCTCGTAATACCCGATCTCCCATTTGATATCCTTTTTTCAATACTTGCAAAACTTCGCCCTCGCGACAATCCTGCTTGATCACCCGTAACATCGCCTCATGATACATCGGATCCATAATTTCGCCCAAAGCCTTTATTTCTTTTACGCCATATGAAGCAAGCACATCTTCCAACTGCCGTCGAATCATATTAAATCCGTCAAAGAAGGCTTCTTGCATGCCAGCGGTATCTTTCTGTGGGATATGTGACAACGCCAAGTCAAAATGATCCAACACCGGTAAAAGAGCCTCCACCAAATCACCTTGTGATTGCTCACAAATTCGCAAACGCTCTTCAGCACTACGTCGACGGAAATTATCAAAATCCGCCTGTAGGCGTAACAACTGCTGCTTAACTTGCGCTAACTCCTCTTCAGCTTGAGACTCCAAAGATTCAGATACCTCAGGTCCACTATCGTCAAAATGCGACTCCATTTCCGGTTGCATTTTATCTCGCTTTTTTTCTTCATTCATTTCGGCACCTCACTCACTGTTTTTCTCTAATCGCATTGATTTCTTCTTGCAATACATGGAATAAGGAAACTATTCGTGCATATTCCATGCGCATCGGTCCGATTACTGCAATCCTACCGATCACCTGATTTCGATATGATAATTGCGCTTGAACAATACCGTAATCTGCCAGTAAGTCACTCCCTGTTTCTTCTCCGATTTGAACATGAATGGCAGCCGGCATTGGCATATCCAGTAACCGGGCAATTTGCATGCTTTGCTCGGCTAGTGAAATCAATTGTTTTACTTTCTTAATATCTTGAAATTCAGGCTGACGAATCATTTCGCCCACACCGTCAGTCACGATCTGATACTCTGCCACTTGATTTTCTTGAATTGTAGACCAGACATTTTCATAAAAGGACTGATCAATCAAAATATCTCGTCGCAAGCGCTCAATTAAATCGGGAGTTATGTTTTGTAATGGTTGCTCTGTCAGAGCATTATTCATTTTTTCTGCAAACAATGACAACTCCATCGAACCGACACCCTCTGGGATCGAAATAATAGAATTATGCACAGCTCCCTCTTTGGTGACCAGAACCAGCACCATGTGCCGGTCATCAAACGGCAAAAATCGCATATAATGAAATGTATTTTGCGCTCCCTGTGCTGATACCGCCAACGAAAAATTATGGGTCAATGACGCGAAAACCTTTACAATCTCGTTAAATGCAATCTCCGTTTGTCCTCGATGCGATAAAATCCAGTCACGAATCATGTCAGTATCCGTCTTTGATACTGTCGTTAGATGCATTAGTGAGTCCACATAAAAGCGATATCCTTCGGGAGACGGAATGCGACCTGCAGACGTATGAGGCTGCAACAAATAGCCCATAAGCTCCAAGTCCTGCATCTCATTACGAATCGTTGCCGGACTAATTCCTAACTCGTACATGCGGGCAATGGTTCGCGATCCTACAGGCTCAGCTGTAGCAATATAGCTCTCAACAACTGCTTGTAATATTTTCTTTTTACGCTCATCCATTTACATCACCCCGCCCTTTGTTAGCACTCGTTCCAGTCGAGTGCTAATTTATGTATTTAGAATATCATGAAAAGGCTAAAAAGTCAAATATTTTTCGTTCTTTGACTTTTAGCCTTTTTGTATGATTTCGACTTTATACCAAGATAAATTCTGCCATCACCGAGTTAGCCAGCGCCATCCCCCGATCGGTAAGATGAATTAATCTTCCTTTACACGAAAGAAGTCCGGAACGGCAAATTGACTGCACAAATGAATCTGAATAGTAATCATTGAACGAATGACCGAATCGCTCTTTAAAGTGCTCTGTATTAATGCCCGTCCGTGTACGTAGATGCATAAACACGTACTCTTCTACCTGCTGTAATTTCGTCAGAATTTCTTCTTCATACCATCGTCCGTCGCCGTCAATTTCTGCCACATACTGCTTCCAATCGGCAACGTTAGTCCGTCGCGTATTTCCGATATATGATGTCGCTGCTGCTCCAAATCCCAAATACGGACGATAGTGCCAATATTTTTGGTTATGTCTTGCACGTTTACCGTGGCGCGCAAAATTAGCAATCTCATATCGCTCGAACCCGTAATGCGGAAGAATTCGGCACATATCTTGATACATTTCCCACTCTTCATTTTCCGATGGCAATGCCAGTCGATTTTTTTGTTTTTGTACACCGAAATACGTTCCGTCTTCTACCGTCAATCCATAAACAGATACATGACTTACCGGCAAATGTACCACCTGTAGCAAACTGTTTCGAAAATCATTCGTTGACTGATTTGGTAATCCGTACATCAAGTCTACACTGATATTCGTCAATCCTGCCTGATATGCCCGTCTGACCGCCTGTATCGCTTGATGCGCCGTATGTATTCTCCCTATCTTACGAAGCAAAAAATCGGAAAAACTTTGCACCCCTAAGCTAATGCGGTTAATACCAATATCACGATATAATTCGTAATCTCTGACGGCCAAGGAAGAAGGGTTCGCTTCCATCGTCAACTCACTGTCTGTATCAAGTGACCAAACCTTTCGACACGCCTCAATCACTGCATATATCCTAGCCGCACCGAATAGAGAGGGGGTTCCACCGCCGAAGTAAATGCTGTCGACAGTAGCAGAACCGGATTCGTTCGCACGCATTTCAATTTCCCGTAATAACGAATCCAAATAGATATCATACATGTCTGTCCGTTCAACCACGGAGTAAAATGCACAGTAATGGCAATGAGATTCACAAAAGGGAATATGAATATACACTCCGACAGACATCTTAATCGTCCTGCAAAATTGCCATAAATGCCTCTTGCGGAATCTCCACACTCCCCACCTGTTTCATTCTCTTTTTCCCTTCCTTTTGTTTTTCAAGGAGCTTACGTTTACGAGTAATGTCACCACCGTAACATTTAGCAAGAACATCTTTACGCATTGCTTTGACAGTTTCACGTGCCACAATTTTATTACCCACAGCCGCCTGAATCGGTATTTCAAACATTTGTCTCGGAATAATATTTTTTAGCTTTAAAGCCAGTGCACGTCCCCGATATGCAGCATTGGAGCGATGAACAATGGTACTCAAAGCATCAACAATTTCTCCATTCAACAAAATATCCATTTTTACCATATCCGCTTCACGATATCCCGACAATTGATAGTCTAATGATGCATATCCTTTGGTCGCCGATTTCAGCTTATCAAAAAAATCATAAATAATCTCATTCAACGGTAACTCATATTCCAATGCTACTCGCGATTCATCTATATATGTCATCGTTCGATACTCACCCCGCCGCTCCTGAGCAATCTCCATGACACTTCCCACCAAATCAGATGGCAACATGACAGTTGCCTTAACAAAAGGTTCTTCAATCTTTTCGATTTCTGTCGGATCAGGTAGCTTAGCCGGATTATCCACCTCCATCATTTCTCCATCCGTTGTATAAACTCGATAGATAACAGATGGCGCAGTTGTAATCAATTGCAATTCATATTCCCGTTCCAGCCGTTCTTGAATAACATCCATGTGTAATAATCCGAGAAATCCACATCGAAAGCCAAACCCCAACGCCAATGATGTTTCCGCTTCATATACCAGTGCCGCATCATTTAAATGCAACCGGTCCAATGCGTCACGTAATGCTCCGTAGTCCTTACTATCGACAGGATACAATCCGCAATACACCATCGGTGTCGCTTTACGATATCCGGGCAACGGTTCCACTGCTCCGTGATCTACAGTGGTGATGGTATCTCCGACAGTACAATCATGCACATTTTTTATACTCGCCGCCAAGTATCCAACCGTACCGCAAGCAAGAGATTCTGTCGGAGTCATGCGAGGAGCGAAAAAACCGACCTCTGTCACTTCAAACTCTTTGCCGCTGGCCATCATCCGAATTCGATCTCCCTGGCGAACAGCCCCTTCGTGGATGCGAACATACGCGATAATCCCCTTATACGGATCAAAATGTGAGTCATACACCAATGCTTTTAATGGACGATCACTATAATCCGGTGGCGCAGGTATGTCGCGAACAATTGCCTCCAACACCTCTGGCACACCCAATCCTGTTTTAGCTGAGATTAAGGGGGCATTTGTTGTATCCAACCCAATTACATTTTCAATTTCTTCTTTTACCATATCAGGATCAGCACTTGGCAAATCAACTTTATTAATAACCGGAATAATCTCTAGGTCATGATCCACCGCCAAATATACGTTGGCCAATGTTTGCGCTTCGACGCCCTGCGTAGCATCTACCACCAGCAAAACGCCTTCACACGCCGACAAACTGCGAGACACTTCGTAATTAAAATCCACATGCCCCGGAGTGTCAATTAAGTGCAGCAAATATTCATGTCCATCCAACGCCGTATAGCGCAACCGAACCGACTGTGACTTAATCGTAATTCCACGCTCTTTTTCCAATTCCATATTATCGAGAACTTGAGATTGCATCTCCCGCTCAGTAAGTGTTCCTGTCATCTCGATCAAGCGATCCGCCAATGTTGACTTTCCATGATCGATATGTGCAATGATAGAAAAATTCCGAATATACTCTGTGGACACACTACTCCCCCTTGAATAAACTTTGATATTCTACCCAATTTACATTTATGTATAACTCTGTAATGAATAATAT
>CAMYCX010000044.1 GCA_947254705.1 uncultured Veillonellaceae bacterium | reverse complement strand
AGTCGAAGCGATGATTGTATCTTCGGTTGTCCCGCCGCTCAATCCGACATTGGCACGCATGGCGCGCCGGTATTTCGGAGTGGAAGCGATGTTTGTCGGCCCGGGTACCAAAACCGGGATGAATATCAAGTATGAAAATCCGCGGGAAGTCGGAGCAGACCGAATTGTCAATGCAGTGGCGGCGTATCATCGGTTCGGCGGTCCGATTATTGTCATCGATTTCGGTACGGCAACGACGTTTTGCGTCATTTCCAAAGAAGGAGATTATCTCGGCGGTGCCATTGCGCCGGGCATCGGTATCTCGATGGAAGCGTTGTTCCAACGGGCAGCCAAGTTGCCGCGTATTGAACTGCGTAAAACGGAGTCGGTACTTTGCAAAAATACGATCAGCAGTATGCAGTCGGGCGTGTACTACGGGTTCGTCGGACAGGTGGACGGGATCGTAACACGCTTGGTGGAAGAGATGGGGGAACCGATGAAGGTCATCGCAACCGGAGGACTTGCGGGGTTAATTTCGGAAAGCTCCGTGACGATTGATGAAGTCGTTCCGATGTTGACGCTGGAAGGATTGGCACGTATTTATGAACTTAATCGCTAAGACGCATATCGGTGATGTGACATTGGCGAATCAAGTTGCGTTGGCGCCCATGGCGGGAGTCAGCGACCGGACATATCGGCGCCTTGCCAAAGAGCAAGGCGTCGGTTTCGTTTGTACGGAAATGATCAGTGCCAAAGGGCTCATCTATCACAATGAAAAAACGCTGGCGATGTTACGACCGTCTCCCGATGAGCATCCGGTGGCGGTACAATTGTTCGGGAGTGAGCCGGAAATTATGGCGGAGGCCGCTCGCTTGACGGCGGCACAAGGTGCAGACGTTATTGATATTAATATGGGTTGTCCGGTAATGAAAGTGGTCAAAAACGGCGAGGGATCCGCATTGTTGCGGACGCCGGAGCGTGCGGCGGCTATCGTGAAAGCGATGGCGGCGGCTACAACGGTGCCGATTACTGCTAAAATTCGCCTCGGCTGGGACGATTCGTCACGCAATGCGGTGGACGTGGCCCGACGATTGGAAGCAGCCGGTGCCGCAGCGATTACGGTACACGGTCGTACACGTGAGCAGATGTATCATGGGGAGGCGGACTGGGATGCGATCGCACAAGTCGCTGCCGCCGTACAAATTCCCGTCTGGGGAAACGGTGATATTGCCGACGGTCCGACGGCCGCACGGCGATTGCGCGAGAGCGGTTGCGCCGGGATTGCCGTCGGTCGTGCCGCACAAGGCAATCCCTTTGTGTTTCGGGATATTATCACGTACCTGCGTGACGGCAAGACAGTATCGGCGAGCGCCGAAGAGCGGATTGACATGTGCATGCGTCATTTGCGGCTGTTGGCGCAGGATAAAGGAGAGGCCGTTGCCGTGCGGGAGATGCGGACACATGTGGTCGGGTATTTGCGCGGACTCTTCGGTGCGACGGGAGTACGACGGGATCTGATGCCGTTGGTATCCGTGGCGGCCTGGGAAGAACGATTGGCGGCATACCGGCTGACGCTGACCCAATCGCTGCCGGCAACGGAGTTATGCATAGACGGGCAGAGATGAGTGTGGTATAATTCACATAATGTCGATTTTTAAGATACTAAATATATATAAAGGAGTCCGATCGGATGACAGCGAAAGAAACGAAAACTACGGATACCGTAGCGAAAAAAACGGCGGCAAAAAAACCGGCGGCGAAGAAGCCGGCAGCGAAGAAAGTAACGGCCAAGAAACCGGCAGAAAAGAAGGCAGCAGCCAAGAAACCTGCCGTTAAGACGGCCGTAGCGACGAAAAAAACAGCAGTGAAGAAGGCGGTAACGAAACCGGCGGCACCGGCGAAAAAGACAGTCGCCAAGGACACACCGGCAGCAACACCGAGTACGGAAACCGTGAAAAAAAATGATCGCAGCACACAAGTCAGTGAAGCTTTTTTGCAGCAAATGCAAAGCGAACTCGAAGAACTGAAGTCGGTTACCCGACTGCAGGTCGCGGAACGCTTGAAAGAGGCCATTGCGTTGGGCGACTTGAGTGAAAACTCCGAGTATGAAGATGCGAAAAATCAACAGGCGTTCATCGAAGGTCGTATTGCGGAACTCGAAGAGAAAATCCGTACGGCAAAAATTGTCGAAGCACCGAAAGGGAAAAATATCGGGCTGGGTTCTTTGGTCACGTTGGAAGATCAGGAAACGAAGGAGGCCATTACCTACTTGATTGTCGGCTCGGCGGAAGCGGATTTGTTTGCGGAACCTGCCAAGATTTCCGATGAATCTCCGGTGGGCAAAGCATTGATGCACCACAAAAAAGGCGATACCGTGATTGTCCAGGCACCGGAACAGGAACTGCATTATACGATTACGGATATTCAAAACAAACCCGTCAAGCGTACGAAAAAATAATTCTGAGACGCCCGCGCTATGCGGGCGTTTTTCGTGTGCGGTTGCCGTCTTCGCGGGACTTTGCTATAATAAATAAAATACGGATATTACGAAATGACTGCGATAAACGGTGTCATTGACAGGGCAAGGAGGAATCGATATGGATCAGATCGAAACGGAAGCATCGTGGCGTGAGCATGAAACGGAACAAATGCAAATTCGCCGCGAAAAGCTGCAAAAAATTGAAGAATTAGGCATTTATCCGTTCGGTGGCAAGTTTGAACGGGATCATCATACAGCGGATATTGTGACGCAATTTGACGCGTTTGACGGCAAAGACGTACGTATTGCCGGTCGCATCATGGCCATTCGTGATCACGGAAAGACCGCATTTTTGACACTTCGTGATGCGAAAGGAGATATTCAGATTTATCTGCGGCGCGATGAAGTGTCGGAACAAGAGTTTGCGTTGTTTAAGCTACTTGATATCGGGGATATCATCGGTGTCGCCGGCAGCGTGTTCAAAACGCACAAAGGCGAAATCAGTGTACGTGTGGCACAGCTGACGATGCTTTCGAAAGCACTGCGGCCGCTGCCGAATAAAATGCAGGGATTGACGGATACGGATGCACGCTATCGACAACGCTATGTCGATTTGATTATGAATCAGGATGTACGGGAAACATTCCGTAAACGGTCCGCCATTATCGCCTGCGTGCGGCAGTGGCTTACGGATCACGGTTTTATGGAAGTGGAAACACCCATTTTGCAAAACCTGTACGGCGGAGCGGCGGCACGGCCGTTCATCACGCATCACAATGCATTGGATATCGACGTGTACCTTCGGATTTCGCCGGAACTGTATTTGAAACGGCTGGTGGTCGGCGGATTTGAGAAAGTATTTGACTTGAATCACAACTTCCGTAACGAAGGGATCGACACGCGCCACAATCCGGAATTTACCATGTTGGAAACATATCAGGCATACGGCAATTATGAAGATGTCATTCGACAAACGGAAGAAATCGTTTCCTACTGTGCGCAGCAGGTGCTCGGAACGATGAAAATCACCTACCAGGGCGAGGAAATTGATTTGACTCCGCCGTGGAATCGCATGACGATGCCGGAAGCAGTGAAAAAGTATTCCGGGGAAGACTTTGACAAGGTAACTACCGTAGAAGAAGCCCGCGCGATTGCCGATCGCTTAGGTGTGGAATACAGTGAGCATGAGGGTATCGGTAAAATTCTGAATGCGTGCTTTGAAGAAGTCGCCGAAGAAAAACTGATTCAGCCGACATTTATCTCCGGCCACCCGATAGAAATCTCACCGCTGGCGAAACAGAATCGGGATAACCCCGCTATTACCGAACGGTTTGAAACATTTATTTTCGGTCGGGAATTGGCCAACGGATTCTCCGAGTTAAATGACCCGCTTGACCAGTATTCCCGTTTCAAGCAACAAGTGCAGGAGTATGAAATGGGCGACGATGAGGCGCATCAGATGGACTATGACTATATCCGCGCGTTGGAATACGGCTTGCCGCCGACGGCCGGGTTGGGCATCGGTTTGGATCGTATGATTATGCTGCTGACCGACACCTCGTCCATTCGTGACGTGATTTTGTTCCCCCTGCTCAAGCCGGAAGACGGGCAGTCTGCTGCGGCGGAAGAAACGGACGAAACAAAAGAATAAACGATTATGAAAACGCACCTTGTGACGAGGTGCGTTTTTTGATACAAAGGTTAAAAAATAAAAAGAATTTCCGATTTTTGTGACGGATTTCGGAATGGAGATGCGCAATCAACCCAAAAGAAACGGAAATGTATGAAAACGCAAGAAAAATGAAGATTGAACGGGTATTGACAGGGGGGCATTCGCTTTCCTATAATAGCAATGGTCAATAATCCGTAATAATTCGATTATACACCGTTTTTTGCGGGGAATCGGAACTTACGGCGGGCGAATCTGTCTGTCAGACGTGTTCGACAGCGGGTCGCTTTTTATAATGTATGGATTTATGCCGAAAGGGAGGGATACGATGACGTGGAAAGTGGCATATACACCGCAGGCAAAAGCGTATTTGGCGGCGGTTGATCGTCCGTTGACGACAACAACGGAAACGGACGGCACGGATATATCGGTCGTAGTCGCGACGGCGGCGGAGTGGGACTTGACGGCGGCGCTGCGGGAAACGGGATTCGGTATCCCTGTCTGCGTGATCGGCGACGGTGACGTGACAGGGGATGTGCAGTTGCCTGCTGTCGCGACATCGGCAACGGTAGCACAAGTCGTGGCGAAACTGGCGGCGCAGTATGAAAGTACGGTGCTTCCGCCTTTCTTCCGTGCATTGAGGGAGTACGTCGGAGCGGGCACGGTCCCGTTTGACTGTCCCGGTCATCAAGGCGGCGAGACCTTTCGTCGAACGCCGACGGGACGTGCTTTTGTCGAGTTTTTCGGCGACACTGTTTTTCGCGCGGATTTGTGCAATGCCGATGTGAAGCTCGGTGATCTGCTGATTCATGAAGGACCGGCATTGGCGGCACAGCAGGCCGCCGCACAAACATACCATGCGGATAAAACGTACTTTGTCCTGGGCGGCACCAGTGCGGCGAATCAAGTGGTGCTCAATGCGTTGCTCGCACCGGGCGATTTGGTATTGTATGATCGCAACAATCATAAGTCAATCTGTTACGGCGCGTTGACGCAGGCAGGAGCCACGCCGGTGTATGTGGAGACCACGCGTAATCCGTACGGATTTATCGGCGGGATTCCGGCGGCTGCGCTTGATGAAACGCGACTGCGACAGGCTGCGGCGGAGAAAGACCCGGATCGTGCCCGTCGGTCTCGTCCGTTTCGTGTGGCGGTCATTCAATTGGGAACATATGACGGTACGATTTATCATGCACGTCAGATCGTAGACCGTATCGGTCATTTGTGCGAGTATATTTTGTTCGACTCGGCATGGGTCGGCTATGAACAGTTTGTACCGATGATGCGGGATTGCAGTCCGCTGTTGATGACGCTCGGCCCCGACGACCCGGGGATTTTCGTCACGCAGTCCGTACATAAACAGCAAGCGGGGTTTTCACAAGCATCGCAAATTCATAAAAAAGACAGTCATATCAAGGGACAGCCGCGGTATGTCAATCACAAGCGTTTTAATAATGCGTTTATGATGCATGCCTCGACATCGCCCTTTTATCCGCTCTTTGCTTCACTCGATGTCAATGCACGTATGATGGCGGGCGCGGGCGGACAGTATATCTGGGAGCAGGCGGTGAAGGTCGGTATTCGGGTGCGGCAGGAGATCGCCCGTCGCTGCCGGATGTTTCGTCCGTTTGTGCCGCCGACGGTGCACGGTCATTCGTGGGCGGACGGCGATCCGGACGAGATGGCTCATGATATGGACTATTTCCGGTTTGTCCCGGGCGAGACGTGGCACTCCTTTGCCGGCTACGGTGAGGGGCAGTATTTTGTCGATCCGCTTAAATTGCAACTGACGACGCCGGGAATTGATGTCGAAACGGGAGGATATACCGATTTCGGCGTACCGGCCACGGTGGTGGCACACTATCTGCGGGAGCGATATATCATCCCGGAAAAATGCGATTTGAACTCTATTTTATTTCTGTTGACGCCGGCGGAGACGGACGAGAAAATGCTTCGCTTGGCGGATGCCTTGGTCGAGTTGGAGCGGTATATCGAGGAAGATGCGCCGCTGGAAACCGTCTTGCCGTCGGTGGCGGCGGCCTATCCGCAACGGTATGCGGGATATCGGATTCGGGCATTGTGTCAGGAAATGCATGACATCTATCGGCAGCGCCGGGTCAACGAGTTGCAGCGACGACTCTTTGCGCAAGCGTATTTGCCCGAGTACGTGTTGTCACCGCGAGACGCGCAAACGGAACTGATACGGGGGCATGCACAATTGCTGCCGCTGCATGAATTGACGGGACGCGTGGCGTTGGAAGGGGCATTGCCCTATCCGCCGGGCGTGCTGACAGTCGTTCCGGGGGAACGTTGGTCGGAAACGGCCGTGTCGTACTTTGCCGCCTTGTTGGAAGGGATTCGGCAACTGCCGGGATTTGCTCCGGAGATACAAGGTGTATATATCGAATCGACGTCGCACGGCGTTGATGCATTCGGTTATGTATGGTCGGAGGAGGATACCGCCCGGATACCGGATGACGCAGGACGGAGAAAGGATGAACGATGAGCGCAGGAAAAGATAAAATGAGCGTCTTGCAACTGACGGTCTTGACGACAGTCGGCATGATGGGGTCGGGAATCGTCATGCTGCCGACAAAATTGGCACAAGTCGGCACGATTTCCATATTGAGCTGGCTGATCACGGCGGTCGGCTCGATGTGTTTGGCGTATGCGTTTGCCAAATGCGGGATGTTTACCCGGCGACGCGGCGGTATGGGCGGATATGCCCAGTACTCGTTCGGCAAGGCGGGGAGTTTCATGGCCAATTATACGTACGGGGTGTCGCTGCTGATTGCCAATATAGCGATTGCGATTTCCGCGGTCGGATATGCACAGGAATTTTTAGGCATCCGGATGGAGGCGCATTGGGTTTGGTTGAGTACCGTGCTGGTGTTGTGGGCCGCAACGATGCTGAACTTCGGCGGGGCGAAATACACCGGGCATTTGTTCTCCGCGATGGCTTGCGGTGCGTTAATTCCCGTCGGCGCGCTATTTCTCTTCGGGTGGTATTGGTTTGACCCCAAGATGTATATATCCGCATGGAATCCGCACAATCTGTCATTCTTTGACGGTGTCAGTCAGTCGATTGCCATGACATTGTGGGCGTTTTTGGGCTTGGAATCGGCCTGCGTCAACAGTGACGCCGTTGAAAATCCGGAACGCAATGTACCGAAAGCGGTGATGGGCGGCACGCTGGGGGCGGCGGCTATTTATATTTTATCGACGAATGTCATTGCCGGTATCGTTCCGAATGCGGAACTGGCACAGTCAAATGCACCGTTCGGATTGGCGTTTGCGACCATGTTCAACGAAACCGTAGGACAGATCGTCATGGGAATGATGATTGTATCTTGCTTCGGATCGTTGTTGAGCTGGCAATTTACCATCGGTAATGTCTTTCGTACGTCGGCGGAGGAAGGCTATTTTCCGCGATTTTTCAGTTGGGTGACGACATACCAAACCCCGATTGTCGGGATGGCGGTGATCGTTACCGTGCAGTCGCTGCTTTCGTTGATGACGGTGGGAGATTCCCTCTACGAGCAGTTTGAGACGATGGTCAATCTGGCGGTCGTGACAAATGTCGTGCCGTACTTGCTGTCCATGGGATCGATTGTCGTCATTCAAAAAGCGGCGAAAAGCTACCGCAAACGCACGACGCGGATCGCCTTGATCGGTGCATTGTACAGTTTTTATGCGTTGTATTCATCCGGCCCCGAAGCGATGATGTACGGGGCGTTGGTGACCTTCTTCGGGTGGACGCTGTACGGCTTTGTGTCGGCACGATTTGATCTGGAGAGTGCCGTGGCGTGGAATGAAGAAGTCGATGCGAAAAAGAGGGATATGAAACGAATCGGGACAAACAGTGAAGGCTCGCCGTAAGGCGGGCTTTTTTTGTACCATCTTCGGCGTCGGCCGGCGGCAAGGAGCAGGCAAGCATGCTATAATAATAAAAAAGCAACGAAGGGGACGACTATGGCAGTTCAAGGACAGCGCATACGAAAACGGAATATCGTTCTGGTCGGACCGATGGGTACGGGGAAAAGCCACGTCGGCTATACATTGGCACGCGAGCTGGGCTGGCAATTTGTGGATACGGATCGGGTGCTGGAGAAACAAGAGGGAGAACGGATGTCGGAGATCGCGGCGCGGGTCGGTACGGAGCAACTCGCCGCGCTGGAATATGACGTCATCGAGCGAGTACGAAGTCGCAAACGCACCGTGATTTCCGTCGGCGGCAATTTTGTCTTGCAACCGGACATGTTGGCCAAATTGCGTGAATATGGAACGGTATTTTTGTTTACGGCGGCGGATTTTCGCTTAGTGGAACGGGTCGGACGGCGTGTAGGAAAGCGCCCGACGATGGACTATGATCATCTGGAATCCTGCGTGCGACGGATGAATCGGGAGTGGCGCGGTTGCCGCTCATCGGTCGACTGTGTACTGGCGACGACGTTTCGCTCACCGCAGCGGATTGTCCGCGATATTCTGAACTATATCAAAAAACGGGGCTTGCGTTTTGTCGATCAGACACCGCGCCGCCGTTACGGAAACAAAGGAGAGAGACAACATGGCCACCAAACTGGCGGTACTCACGAGCGGCGGTGATGCGCCGGGGATGAATGCGGCATTGCGCAGTGTCGTGCGCGCGGCAATGTATCGGGATTGGAATGTAATCGGGATCGAGCGGGGATTTGCCGGCCTGTTGGAAGAAGATTTTCGCCCGCTGTTTCGGCGCAGTGTCGGCGGTATTATCCACCGCGGCGGAACGATGCTGCGGACGGCACGTTGTGAAGCGTTTGCCACGGCGGAAGGACAGCGTCGTGCGGTCGCGTTTCTGCAGCGGATCGGCGTTGATCGGGTGATCGTCATCGGCGGCGACGGCTCGATGGCGGGTGCGCGGGCATTGGCGCAGGCCGGGATGCCGACCGTTACGATCCCCGGAACGATTGACAATGACATGGCGGGAACGGAATACACCATCGGCTTTGACTCGGCAGTCAATACCGCCATGCAGGCGGTCAATATGATCCGTGATACCGCATATTCCCATGAACGGATCGCCATCGTCGAAGTGATGGGGCGGCATAGCGGCCATATCGCATTGGAGACGGCAGCGGCGTGCGGAGCGGAATTTGTCCTTGTTCCGGAATTGCCCTTCCATATGGACGATTTGACGGAGAAATTGCGTCGTTGCCGTTACGGCGGTAAAAAACACGGAATCATCATTGTTGCCGAAGGCGTGATGAGCGGCTACGAACTGGCAGAACGCTTGCGCCAAGTGACCGAGTACGAACCGAGCATTACCGTGTTGGGATATATCCAACGCGGCGGTGCGCCGAGCGCATTTGACGTGACCACGGCGAGCCGTATGGGAGAATTGGCGGTTGACATGGCGGCCACACCCGAGACGGGACACCTGATTGCCGTTCGCAATCATCGCATTGTCGCCATACCGTACGAAGAGATTGACGGCGCCAAACGAGGATTGGATATGGAATTGTATCAGTTGATTGACGAATTGAGCATGTGATGAATATACACACGAATCCCCCGCTGATTGCGGGACAAGCATATACGGTCGATATACACGACATCGGCGGCGGCGGCGAAGGTGTCGGCCGCTGCGAAGGCATGACCGTATTCGTACCGGGGGCGCTTCCCGGAGAAACGGTGCGGGTCGTCATGACCGCCGTAAAGAAAAAATACGCGGTCGGTGCCATCGAAACCGTACTGACCTCGGCACCGGCCCGCGTCACACCGCCCGCCGACTACCATGCGGATTGCGGCGTCTATCCGCTGCTGATCTGGGACTATGCGGCGCAGTTGGATTGGAAACGGCGACGCGTGGAAGAATTGTTGCGCCGGATCGGCGGTATCGAAACGCAAGTGCGGCCGGTCCTGGACATGGGCGACCCCTATCACTATCGAAATAAAATTCAATTGCCGATCGGCGGTACAGCGACCTCGCCGCAGATTGGTTTTTTTGCACGCGGTACCCATCGCATCATCGACATGGACAGCTGCCCGCTGCAAGACGAGTCGACCAACGCGGTATTTGCCGCTGTCCGGCACGTACTGACGCAAACCGGTACGGAACCCTATCGGGAAGCGGACGGAACGGGGGTATTGCGCCATGCAGTGGCACGCTCGGCGGCGGGACAACTTATGGTAACACTGGTCACGGCGACGGCGGAACTGCCGCAAATGCAGGCATGGATCGACGGTTTGCGTGCCGCATTGCCCGCGATGACCTCGCTTTGGCATAATGTACAACCGCGCCCGACAAACGTCATTTTAGGCCCGACCATGCATCATCTGTGGGGAGAAACACATTTACGCGCGACACTGTCGGGATTGGAATTCTTGCTCTCACCGGCCTCCTTTTTCCAAGTGAACCCGGTGCAGACGGAAGTCCTGTACCGCACGGCATTGGACTATGCGGCCATCACGCCGGACGATACCGTGATTGACCTGTACTGCGGTACGGGTACGATCTCCTTGCAAGCCGCGCGACAAGCCGCCAATGTCATCGGCATCGAACTCGTCGTTGCGGCGGTACGTGACGCGACCGCCAATGCCACGCACAACGGCATCACCAATGCCATCTTTATCGCGGGCGACGCAACGAAAGAAATGCCGCGTCTGGCAGCAGCGGGAATTCATCCCGATGTAGTCATACTCGACCCCGCACGCACCGGCGCGACACCGAGCGTATTGCACGCCATCGCTACCGCTTCCCCCGCGCGGATCGTCTACATATCCTGTAACCCCGCCACCTTGGCGCGGGACCTCGCCCTCCTGACAGCGGACGGCTATCGCGTGACCACCGTCCAACCCGTCGACATGTTCCCTCATACGGCTCATGTGGAGACGGTGGTATTGATGTCAAGAGTAAAGGACTAAACAGTATAGAAAAGGCTTGAAATCAAGGGATTCCGATAAATCGTTCTGTTTTTGAATGATTGTCGGAATTCCTTTTTTAGACCGTTTGACAACAGTTCTGACTACTGAAAAATAGAGGGTTGTAACTACATAACTGCTTTTTCCGTATTGAGACTACAGAAATGTTGTCAGGAGCGATTTTTGAGGTGTTGAGACTATGTAACTACTGTTTATCCAGTTAGTAATTTGTATAACAAGGGAACTGTTAGTGGGTTGATTTCAGACTAAAAATAGTTTATAATTAGTCCGAAAGAAATGGAGGGAAGAAAAATATGGTAGATTCATACATTTACCTTGATACATACGTTTTGCAACAGGATATGAGGGTCAGGCTGCCGA
>CAMYCX010000043.1 GCA_947254705.1 uncultured Veillonellaceae bacterium | reverse complement strand
TGGCCGGAGACGGCCCGGGAACATAGGTAGCCGCTGATTACATGCAGGGGTATAGCTCAATTGGTAGAGTAGCGGTCTCCAAAACCGTTGGTTGAGGGTTCAAGTCCTTCTGCCCCTGCCAACTTTATATGACTCAGTAGCTCAGCTGGATAGAGCGTTTGACTACGAATCAAAAGGCCGGGGGTTCGAATCCCTCCTGGGTCACCATCAGGAAACGAGCTCGTAACATAGTTACGAGCTTTTTTCATATCCGTATTTCTGCTCAGTCTTGTACCGTGGGGAAAGGAGGCATGATTTATGTGATACGGAATACATTGATTACGATTGGCGCATGAATAATCAAAAATCGTTATATAATCCCGCGGGCTCTTGCCCTGTGGGCATTTGTCGTTTGCTATCCGGTATATATGAGCAAAAGAACATATGTCCGTCTTGAAAAACAGATTAAAGGATGATAGACTTTCGATAGGGATAACATTTGTATTTTTTCGAGGAGGTAAAAGTATGAAAAAAGCATTTGCAGCAGTATTATGTGCCGGTTTGGTAGCTGGCGGTTTGGCCGCTACGGATGTATCGGCTCACGGTGTATTCGTAGCGAACAGCTTGGATCAACGTGTCCTGGTCTTAGGGGAAGGTCCGGGAAACAACGTATATGATCCTTCCTGCGTAACGATGGTAGAAGGCTATGACAAAAACTTCCGTCCGATGCCGGTGGAAATCGTTCGCCATGCGGATCATATTTCCTTTGTCGAAAATGATCAGTTGGGTGTGACGACTACGTTCTTCGACTACGGTTATTTCACCAAGACGACGGACGGCAAAACGGTAAATCGTCCGTTCGCGGAAGTACCGAATGCGAAAAAGACAACTCATGCGGTAAAATATAATGTCAATTATTGGTCCGCAGATGTGAAACCGGGCTACATTTACAACGTGCCGATCCAAATCGTGCCGTCCGTCAACCCGTTGACGTTGCGCAAAGGGGATAAATTTGACATTCGTGTTTACAAAGACGGTAAACCGATGGCCAATGCACCGCTGATTGCCGACGTCATCAATGATTTGACGAACGAATCGACCGCGGACGCGAACGGCCGCGCGACGATTACTGTCGCGGCAAACGGATTGAACGTTGTCGGTGTGGAAATTGCATATCCGACAGATGATCCGAACACACAAGTGAAATACTTTGCTTCGCTCTCGTTCATCATTGAACCGGAATAAGCATCGTTTCTATGGCACTGAAACCGCCTGCTCGGCAGGCGGTTTTTTTGTGTGCGCACGGCGGCTGAAACACGGGCGGTGCGGGCGAATCGTATATGACAGCCCGGCGTAAAGCGAGAATAGGATTTACATTTGCCGATAGTTTATTATCCGGTGCTATGGTATAATTATCTCACCAAGAATGATTCGTTCATGCAAAAGGAGATGCGGTATGGCGTTTCGATTAAAACCCAAAGAAGAGAAGTTTTTTGCGTTGTTGGAAAAGCACGCGGCGTTGTGCGCGCAAGCGGGTGATTTGTTGTATGACTCGTTCCAAGGCAAAATTCCCGGAGAGGAAGGCCTGGAGAAAGTGCGCAGTCTGAAAAAAGAGGGCATGGCGATCCGCGTGAAAACCATGGAGCGCTTGCAAAAGACCTTCATCACGCCGATTGATCGGGAAGATATCCAAAACTTGATCGAGCTGCTGGATGTGATTCTCGATGAAATGAAAGAGATCATGGACAAAATGGTCATGTACCGTCCGGGGGATCCGTCCGCCGGCGCGATTGCCATGGCGCAGATTATTGCGCAATGCACACAGGAAATCAAGAAATCGGTGGGATATATGCGCAATCTGAAGGACAACTACCTGAAGATCGAAGCGCGCAGCGAAAAGGTCAATAATCTCGAATCGCAGGGCGACGTACATTATCATGAAGAGATGGCGTTGCTGTTTACGGAATGTACCGATCCCATTCATATCATCAAGTGGAAAGAGATTTTATCGTCCATGGAAGACGTGATTGACGGTTGCGAAGATTTAGTGAAAGCGTTTCAGCGGGTCGTCCTGAAATATGCATGAGGGGATACTGCTGTGGCTGGTGATCCTGCTGGCGATAGCCTTTGACTATATCAACGGCTTTCACGATACCGCCAACGCGGTGGCGACATCCGTTTCGACACGGGCGATACAACCGCGCTATGCGATTATAATGGCGGCGCTGCTCAACTTTTTCGGCGCGTTGGTGAGCACGGGGGTCGCCAAGACGATCGGCGGCGATATTATCCAGTCGCCGGACTTCGTCAGCTCGCAAGTGTTGATTGCGGCCTTGGTCGGCGCAAACTTTTGGAACTTGGCGAGTTGGTGGTTCGGCATGCCGTCAAGCTCGTCCCACGCACTGGTCGGCGGTCTGATCGGCGCGGTGATAGTCAGCGCGGACATCAGCGCCTTGGACTGGAGCGGTATTTTGCGGATCTTCATGGGCCTTGTCGTGTCGCCGCTGGCGGCACTGGCCATCGGCTACATCATCATGATTACGCTGCTGTGGATCTTCGGCAATCATTCGCCGTTCCAACTGAACCGTAAATTTCGCCGCTTGCAACTTATCTCGGCGGCGATGATGGCATTTTCCCACGGCTCCAACGACGCGCAAAAATCGATGGGGATTATCACATTGGCGTTATTGTCGGCGGGACATCTCAGTACCTTTGAAGTACCGCTCTGGGTCAAAATCGCCTGCGCGACGGCGATGGGACTCGGCACGGCGGCGGGCGGCTGGCGGATCATCGCGACCGTCGGACGGAAAGTATTCCGCATGGAAAGTATCAACGGCTTTGCAGCGGACTTAAACTCGTCGATCGTCATCTCGGTAGCGACCTTCCTGCACCTGCCGGTATCCACGACACATGTCGTATCCGGCTCCATTATGGGTGTCGGCTGCGCGAAACGAGCGACCGCCGTGAACTGGAACGTGGCACGCAGCATGGTACTGACATGGGTATCGACCATTCCGATGAGCGGTCTGGTCGCCGCCATCGTGTTTTGGCTCATGCGAGCGACAGGGCTTTGAACAACGGGCATCACGCCCGTTTTTTTATGCCGTAAACGACAAACGGCGCGCCTCTTCGGCACGGCGGACATAAAATCCGCACGTTGCTTATGATATAATACAATCATTACCAAGCGAAACACTGACGGTCATGACAAGACCGTATCACGAAGGAGAGATAGCATGAGTGCAGCAGATATATCGTTATACAGCATTTCTATTGCCGCGATCGTGGTTCTTTTTATGGTATTGGAATCGACGGACTGGGGGATCTCCGCCGTCATGCCCTACCTGACGAAACATGCCGGGGATCGGCGCGCCATGGCACGTATCTTGCGGCCGGCCTGCAAAGGAACGGAACTCTGCCTGCTCGCGGCCATCCTTTGGCTGCATGAACTGTTTCCCCGATATACCGCAACCCATCAGCAGGCGTTGTGGGGGGCCGTTGCCGTCGTTGTGATCAGTCTGCTCTTGCGGACGGTACTGGCGTGGCGCCGGCACGACGATACGGGCGCGGCACGCCTGCTCGCACGAGCCAACGCGTTGGCGGCGATCGTTGTCATCGGTACGGCGGGCTGGTTCTTGCTGACCTTTTTTGAAGAAATCTCCTTCGGCGTACTGCCGCATCCGTGGATGTGGCTCCCTATGGCATGCCTGAGCGCATGCTGGGCCGTACTGGCACTGGGCGTACAAGGGGCGTACGTGATCGCCTGCCGCGCCGCCAATCCGCTCGCCGAACGGGCCCGGGCGACGGCACTGGTACTGACCGTTCCCATGGTTCTTCTCTACCTGTTACTCTTTGCCTCCGTCGGCATGATCGGCGATATCCCGGGAGAGACACTCATCAGCATGCTGCTCGGTGTCATTCCGCTCACCCTTTACATCGGCGGATTTATCGCCGCCCGTCAGCGTCATACCGGCGCGGCGGTCGGACTGACATTTACGGCGCTGCCGGTGCTCGCCGCCGCATTCCTCTTTACATTGCGGAACGTCACCACTGAATTTGCCGTCGGTTCCGCCTTGGCGCAATACCATATCCCGACATCGGTCGTCGCTCTTGTCGCTGTCGGTACCGTGATGGGGATCGCGGCGAAAATTTGGCGTTGGCGGCAACCGCGCGAACAAGTTGCCACCGGCTACGAATGGGATACCTTGCGGGCGCGTCGGGGTATCGAAAAATAAATACAAAAAAATTCGATATTGCTCTTCCCTTTTTCGAAATATGTGATATAATATAGATGTACAGTTTCTCAGGAACTGTCACCTGTAAGCTTCAGGTGCTCCTTTGATGATATTTTCCCTGATTATCAACGGAGCGTCTGTCGTCCTTTCTCCTCTATTGGGCGGCGGACACAAAGACAGCAACTTCGGTTGCTGTTTTTGTTTGCCCGTTTTATCTGACCTGACTTTTTAATTACAAACTGTCTATTGGGAATCGGACACATATGCGTTACCATCAATATAAAGGAGGGATACGATGAAGATATCCGCTGTGCCGACCTGCTTGGCCGTGCATGACCTCAGCTGCGTCGGACGCTGCTCACTGACCGCCGTCATTCCCGTGCTGGCGGCATTGGGGGTACAGGCCATTCCCCTGCCGACGACTTTGTACAGTAATCATCTGGGATTTGCCGCGCAATACCGCCTGGAGATGACGATACAGACCGCCGTCATGGATGCGTGGGATCAAAACGGTATCCGTATCGACAGCATTTACAGCGGTTTTTTGGCCTCGCCCGCGCAAATCGGGCTCGTCCGTGACACGATCCGACGCTACGGCGCCGAGGCGAAATATATCATCGTCGATCCGGCGATGGCCGATCACGGCGCACTCTACAAAGCCTATGACGACAGCATGGTTCTTGCCATGCGGCGGCTCATTACCCATGCCGACATCTTGCTCCCGAACTGGACGGAGGCCTGCATGCTGGCCGCAATACCTTATACGGCACACCCCGATCCTGCCCGCGTGCGGAGCGTGGCGCAACAACTGGCGGCGGACAAACGGCTTGTCATCATCACGTCCGTTCCCGTCCGTGCCGACCTGTATGCGAACATTCTTCATGACGGCAAAACGGGTGACGGCACCGCGCTCGAATACCCGCACCTGCCGCTACGTACCGGCGGTACGGGCGACCTTTTCGCCGCTGCCGTGACCGGACTGCTGCTGCGAGGGCAAGCGCCGGCGGACGCATTGCGCCGCGCGACCGACTTCGTCACCGCCGCCGTGAAACGTCTGGCGGCGACACAAACGGATCCGCGCTACGGTGTTCCCTTTGAGTGTGAACTATATCGTTTATTACAGGAGGTACATCATGACTGATTCATTGCGACAACTGACCCGTATCGGTATGGCGACCGCACTCTGCGTAGCCGGTACATACTTGCTCATACCCGGCCCGAACGGCGCGCTCATTCACCTCGGCAGTGCCGCGCTCTACCTCGTTGCCGCGTTGTACGGCAAGCGTGTCGGCGCCTGGGCGGGGGCGCTGGGGTCACTCGTGTTCGATCTGCTGAGCGGACTGTCCGCCTACTCGCTCTGGTCCTTTGTCATCAAGGGCGGCGCCGGTTGGATCGTCGGCCGCTTTGCCTATCGCGCCGATCGGTCGGCGACACGGGGCACCGTCCTCGGGGCGACATTGCTCGCCTCGCTTTGGACTCTGGTCGGTTATATCGGTGCGTGGCGGTTTGTCATCGGCAGCCTGCCCGCGGCATTGGCGAACATTCCCTTCTCGCTGATGACCTCCTTCCTCGGAATTCTCGTCGCTGTTGTGACAGTACCCGTCCTTGACCGTATCCTGCGGCGCAGGTGAGGAACGCTCGATACGCCGACATAGGCATACCGAAGGCGGCAGACGAAAAGATGACAATGTTTTAACGGAAGATAAACAGTATTTTGGGGAAAATATCCATACGGTATTTACAAATGCGCACAATCGTGGTACACTATAACTAATCACGGTACGCGACGCCGTGAGCAAGGAAGAATCATCCGTAGAGGAAACATGGATACTCTTACTGTGATGACTTCCTCAATGTAAGTCGCAATTTCTCATAGGAGGGTGTCAATTATGAACAAAAAATTGGCCACAGTATTAGCAGCAACATGCGTACTCGGAGCGACAACGGCATTCGCAGCGAACCCGTTCTCCGACGTACAACCGAGCGATTGGGCTTACCAAGCGGTAGAACAACTCGCTGACGAAGGAATCATTATCGGTTATCCGGACGGCACGTTCGGCGGCGAACGCAACATCACGCGTTATGAAATGGCGCAGATGGTCGCTCGCGCGATGGCACATGAAGACATGGCCAACGCGGAACAACAGGCACAGATCAACCGCTTGGCAAACGAATTTGCGAGTGAACTGAACAGCCTCGGCGTTCGTGTAACGAACCTCGAAAACCGTATCGGCAACGTCAAATTGACCGGTGACGCTCGTGTTCGTTGGGCAGGCACGGAAGACAACGAAAAATTCGATATGCGTGCTCGCTTGAACTTCAACGCGAAAGTATCGGACAGCACGTCCGTATTCGCACAGTTGTCGACAGGCAACTTCGGCTTTGACAAAGATGACGCAACGCTTTCCGTTGACGAATTGAGCGTCGCGCACAACGTCGGCGAACTCCAGCTGGTCGGCGGTGCGTATACCGAAACACTCGGTGAAACGGGATACTGGTATGACGACCGTGTAGACGGTGTAAAAGTTGCCTATGATAACGGCGGCGTTTACGCAGTAGCCGGCTACGGTAAATTCAAAGGCACGGACGTATCGGCTGCGATTAAAGCGGAAAATGCTCGCGATTTGGCTGCGGAAACCGCCAAAGCCATTGACAAATCTGCGGATGTAAAAGCAAAAGTAGACGCGGAAAAACAACCGAAAAAAGATCTTGAAGACGCGCAAAAAGCTACAAAAGAAAAAGCGGCTGAAAAAGATAAACTGGCTAACAAAGACGAAAAAGATCTCTTCGATTTCGAAAAAGCATTGCTTAAGGCAAACGCCAAGAAAGCAGAAGTAGATGCCGACCAGAACGCCAAACAGGAAGCTAAAGACGCTGCAGCGAAAGCAGTGACCGATGCCCAGAAGAAGGTAGATGATCAGAAACAGAAAGTTACTGATCAGGGCAAACAGACTGCGATCCAGCAAAAAGCAAAGGATTTGTTCGATGCGGAAAATGCGCAGGCTGAAAAACAGAACAAATATGATGCAGCACTTGCCGCAACCAAAGCTGAAAAAGAAAAAGTAGCGGCAGCGACCAAGGCTGATTTCGATGCCAAACGTGCTCGTCCGCTGGATCCGAACGTATTGGAAGCGGGCTACGGTGTACTCGGCTATCGCGGTGACAACTTCGGTTTGCAGGGTGTATACATCCACACCGTCGGCGCGGCAGCAAGTAACGCACGGATCGACGACATCTGGGGTGTCGGCGCATCCGTCAAAGCGGATATGTTCAAACTCTCCGGCGACTACTTCACCGTGAACGGCAAAGATGTTCGTCCGGACAGCAAATTCTGGGTAGCACGCGTTGATGTCGGCAACTTGAGCAGCAAACGCGGCACATGGAACATCTATGCGGATTACATCGATGCGGAAGAATTCTCGCACTTCGGTGGCAGCGGATCGGATCGCCCGGTTCTCGACAACATCAAAGGCTGGAGCGTCGGTGCGGCATTCATGATCGCTGACAACACCAAACTCCAAGGTATGTACACCTTTGATAACGAAGACCAAAACGGTAAATCGTACGACGATTACAGCATGGTACAACTCGTTTACAAATTCTGATTTTACGCAGAATGAAAGAGACGACTTCGGTCGTCTCTTTTTTTTGTACGGAAATATCAGATTAAGTGATAATTGAGTGTTAAATTAAATTTTTATAAATTATGTAAAATTTATTCTTTACCTTTATTTTTATTGCTATAATGTAAGTGTATCGGGGCGCGACGCTCGATACGGAGAGGCGGAGTCGTGAAAGGAAACCGGGACACTTTGACGAACAGCCTTCTCATGGACGGTCGCAGGAGATTGTAGAGGAGGGTGTCAATGATGAACAAAAAATTGGCCACAGTATTAGCAGCAACATGCGTACTCGGAGCGACAACGGCATTCGCAGCGAACCCGTTCTCCGACGTACAACCGAGCGATTGGGCTTACCAAGCGGTAGAACAACTCGCTGACGAAGGAATCATTATCGGTTATCCGGACGGCACGTTCGGCGGCGAACGCAACATCACGCGTTATGAAATGGCGCAGATGGTCGCTCGCGCGATGGCACATGAAGACATGGCCAACGCGGAACAACAGGCACAGATCAACCGCTTGGCAAACGAATTTGCGAGTGAACTGAACAGCCTCGGCGTTCGTGTAACGAACCTCGAAAACCGTATCGGCAACGTCAAAATGACCGGTGACGCTCGTGTTCGTTGGGCGGATGAAAACAAAAAAGACGCATTTGATATGCGTGCTCGTTTGAACTTCAATGCGAAAGTCGCGGCGAACACAATGGTTGGCGCACGTTTATCGACAGGTAATTTTGGCTTTGACAGCGACAAAGATGCAACGTTGACCTTTGACCGTTTGTATGTACAGCACAAAGTCGGCGATCTGGCGCTGACGGGCGGCCGTTATACGCAGAAATTCGGTCAGACCGGATACTGGTATGAAGATGGTCTTGACGGCGTGAAACTTGCGTACAAGAACGGCGATTTCACGGCGGTAGCCGGCTACGGTAAAGCAAAGAGCATGAATTTGGTCGCGTCGGTGAAGGAACGTCGTCAGCATATCGTTGCGGAAGCCAACGTATTGGCTGATCAAGTTTCCGCGGCATACAAAGCGATGAAGGAAAATACGAACGATCAAACGAAAGCGGCTTATGAAGCGGCGGCAAAAGCATATGAAGCTAAAGTAAAAGAAGTCGCAGTAGTTGGAAACGAAACGGGAGCATTTACGACAGGTAAGCAAGATGTGGAAATGGCATACGGTATTCTCGGTTACCAAGGCGCCAACTTCACACTGAACGGAACCTATATTGCACCGAACGGCAGCAATGTAGCGGCAGCGAAAATAGATCAGATATGGGGTGTTGGCGGGGCCCTGAAAGCGGATCAGTTCAAACTGTCCGGCGATTTCTTCCGCGTCGAAGGTAAAGATACTCGTAAAGACGCCGATTTCTGGACGGCACGTGTCGATTTCGGCAACCTGAGCAAGAAACAGGGTACATGGGGTCTTTTCGTTGACTATGTCGATGCCGATGCGAATGCGTATTTCGGCGGTACATCTTCTTTGCGCACGAAAGCATTTTTGAATGATGTCAAAGGCTGGGGTGCCGGCGCGGCATTCATGATTGCGGACAACACGAAACTGGAAGGTTTGCGCACATTTAACAGTGAAAGCCAGAGCGGTGTTGACAAAGATGAACGTACAGTAGTACAACTGGTATATAAATTCTGATTTTCATCAGAATTTAAAGAGACGGCGAATGCCGTCTCTTTTTTGTTGTCGCGATTCCGTTTTTAGGGCATTTTTTCGTTAGAGAAAAATGGGGAGTCGGCGCAAGCAGTATTGAAAATGAGAGCAACGAAAAAGAAGATATTTACAAATTCGCGCGTAAATGTTATACTTTTATCACTCTGCATGATGCGACAATGTGGGGGATCAGAGAACTATCGGCAGAGGAAACACGGACACTCTTGCACGGATGATGTTCTCAATGTGAGTCGCAATTTCTCATAGGAGGGTGTCAATGATGAACAAAAAATTGGCCACAGTATTAGCAGCAACATGCGTACTCGGAGCGACAACGGCATTCGCAGCGAACCCGTTCTCCGACGTACAACCGAGCGATTGGGCTTACCAAGCGGTAGAACAACTCGCTGACGAAGGAATCATTATCGGTTATCCGGACGGCACGTTCGGCGGCGAACGCAACATCACGCGTTATGAAATGGCGCAGATGGTCGCTCGCGCGATGGCACATGAAGACATGGCCAACGCTGAACAACAGGCACAGATCAACCGCCTGGCAAACGAATTTGCCAGCGAACTGAACAGCCTCGGCGTTCGTGTGACGAATCTCGAAAACCGTCTCGGCAACGTCCGGGTCACCGGTGAAGCACGCGTAGGATATTTCAAGGACGGGTACGGTGAATTTGACGCGCAGACTCACAAAGCGAAGATTGCCGACGGTAATTTCGCGGCCCGTCTGCGCTTGGATTTTGACGCGAAAGTCGCGGACAATACGTCCGTATTTGCGGAACTGGAAACGAATATCGGTCTGCACAAGGCACTGGAAGACGGCGACGGTGTCATCAATGTAACGAAGTTGTACGTGAACCACGATTTCGGCGCGGCAGCACTCAAAGCGGGTCGTTACGATCTGACGCTGGGTGCGACGGGGGCATTCTATGATGACGCGTTTGACGGTGTCAGCGCGACATTCGGCGACACATTCCAACTCGAAGCCGGCTACGGTAAACTGAAAGGCGTAAACAACTACGTTCTCGGTACGTATTATGCCAACAACGCACCGAAGGCATGGTATGTCCAAGCGGGCGCTACGGTGGCGAAAGAATTGGCGGCCAACGCGTTCTATCTCGATGTAGAAAAGGGACATGCGTTCGGTCATGATCGTGAAGTCGGTTTCTGGGGCGCGGGCTTGCATCTCAACTTGAAGGATGCGATTCAGTTGCGCGGCGACTATGTACAAAGCACGAAGAATTACGGTGAAGGATACGATAAGCCTAAATTCTGGACGGCCGGTCTGTACTTCGGCGCGGCTGACAGCGAACAGGTCGGCAGCTTTGAAATCGGCGCGGATTATGTCAGCGCGCAGGGACTCAGCTATATCGGCGGCTCGGGATTGGATATTGCCGAACCGTTGCATGCGACGGTGGAAGTACCGGCGAAAGTAACGTACTGGCAAGCCGGCGTGTCGGTTGTACCGGTGAAAAATACCTTGCTCAAAGCGTACTATGCATTTGACGTGAAATCGAAAGACGACGCAGGTGACGACTGGACGGGCGACAACCTCTGGGGCGTTGAACTGAATTACTTCTTCTGATGGGTCAGACGAAAAGAGACGACGACAGTCGTCTCTTTTTTATGATCGGAAGCGGACGATCCGTCGTTGCGGGGCGGCAGACGCGGGAAAAGAGTCGCGAAACGGGCAAAGTAAAATTTAAAACAGAGATTGTATTTGCAAAAATGAGAATTGGTGATATATTAGTATCGCTTACGGAAGGCGACATCGTGAGCAAGGGATATTCGTTGGTAGAGGAAACACGGACACTCTTACTGTGATGACTTCCTCAATGTAAGTCGCAATTTCTCATAGGAGGGTGTCAATTATGAACAAAAAATTGGCCACAGTATTAGCAGCAACATGCGTACTCGGAGCGACAA
>CAMYCX010000042.1 GCA_947254705.1 uncultured Veillonellaceae bacterium | reverse complement strand
GGCAAACTTCTCATTCATGCCGTCAACCAACGCTTCCAGACCTGTTTTCGCATCTACCGTACCGCGACTGACCATATCCATTGCTTCCGGTATGGATACGCCAATACTTTCCGCCAGCATTTGCCATGCCGGAATACCGGCTTCCGCCAATTGCCGCATCTCTTCGCCGCTGACTTTTCCTTTGGCCGCCATTTGCCCGAGCGCCAACGTCAGTCGATCGATTCCGTCTTGGCGCATCCCCAGCGCGGATGCCGCGTCACCCACCGCGGTAAGTGTGGGAATGACCTGCTCGGCCGTAAATCCGAACGCTAAAAACTTCTGCGCCGCCCCTTTTACTTGATTAAACTCAAAGGGTGTTTCAGCAGCAAACTTTTGTAACTCTTTGACAAATCCGGCTGCTTCTTTCGCGCTTCCAAGCATGTTCGCAAACGCCGTTTGCGTCTGCTCCATATCCGCCGCGGCCTTGACACAAGCCCCACCAAACGCGGCCAATCCTGCCCCTGCCGCCGCCAGCGCCGCGGCGCATGCGGTATTGGCGGCGGTAAGTCCCCGCGTCTTTTCCAGTACCCGATCCATCTTCGCCTGCACACCGTCAAGAGCGTTGTCGATCGACGCCGTATTCCCCAAGATTCGCACCATAATCGATGCCGTTGCCATTTACCTCACCCCCTTCTTCCATAAACTCTCGCATAAAGGCGATTTCTTCCTTTCGCCGCTGTGCCGTCGTCGGCGGCCATAACTGTTTCATAATATCCTTGACGCGCACCTGGTTTTTCTTCTTCAAATGCACATTGACCATATACGCGGTAAAAAGCGATCTCTTTGCGTCTTCCGCTCGCATCATCGCCTGCACGCTGTCCGCCATTACATCTAAATCCCGCGGCGAAAGCCGTTCAAATTCCCACGGTTTCAGCCCTAATAATCCGTATCCGACAGGCTCAGCCTGACGTCTCCAATACGAAAAGGAACGGGGACTTTGCCCCGTTACCCGTTTTTTTCGTCCAACTCTTTCTCTGCAACAATCTCGTCTTTATCCCGCTCCGTCATCTCATCCGGAAATGCCTCGAAATATGCCGCCTTGCCTGCAATTCCGCTTCCGATAATCGCTTTCAGCGCCGGCATCATGATTTCATCAAGTGTGATACCGCTTTCCAACAACTCCTGCATGCGCGCTTCATACCACGATTTCGTCCGCTTTTTATCCTCATGGGCTAAGCCGACCAGGTAGATCCCGACCGTCTCAGTAATGCCGATCTGACCGCTTAACATCGCCACAATCGGCTTTCCGAGTTCACTTTCCAGCCGCGACAAACGACCGATATTAAACCAAATGTATTCGCCCTCGCCAAACAATTCACACTTGACTTGTTTCATGTCTTATCCTTTCTTAAGTTCGCTAAGCGGCCCAACACCCGACAACGTTCCTTTATACGACGCCACATCGTCGTGCGGCGCCTCCATAGACATCTCCGTAATCGATGCCCAACCCGTCACATAGGATTTATCCGGATATTCGAACTTCAGCTGCACCAACTGCGAATCCAAAAAGGCTTGATCCAGCGCCGACAGACCGTCATCATTTGCCATCAGAATCGTGTCAAGCTCAATCGACCACTCTTTCATCCCTTGCAATGTTGACTTCCAGCCGCCGCTGTCCTTGTTCGACGCATCAAGCGTATCTGCCTTACGCGACAACGAACCGCCACGCTGTCCGCCGATCTTTGTCCATTCGGGCGTATCTTCCGTTCCCGTGTTGATATAAATGAAATAATTTTTCCCTACTGTCGCCAATGCCGTTCCCGCTTTGGGTGCGGCCGCTTTCTTCTTAACTGCCATTGTGCCTTCCTCTCTTTCTGCCATTACCAAACACCTTCCTCATCTGTCACATCGTATATCGTTGCAAGCACCGTGTACTGCGTACCTACAAGGGGACGCAAGCTGTCCGCATCTCCGACCTTTTGAGTGACTTGTAAATCGACCAGCTGATACGTGTCATTGATCATCGGATCATTCAACGCGCCGATGTCGGTGCGAACTTGCGTCAACACATCATCCACTCGCCACTCCAACTCACGCAAGCACTCATACCCTTGACGAATGTCGGGACTGTCATCACGTATCCATGTTTCCAGATAAAACGTGACAACAAGTCCCCCCGCCACACGGTCATCCCCGGGCGCTTCTTCTCCGCGCATTAAAATCACAGCCCCGTAACTATCAATCTCTGCCTGCGTCGGGTTTACTCCGCCGATAATGACGTGCTCTGCCACTTGGTTCGCGCATAACGCCTCGGCGATATAGTCCAGTACATCCAGCCACATATCAACCCCTCGCAATCTGCGTGGAACGATACCCTATCCCGAACTTCCCGCCGGTCAAGTCTTGCACCGTGATCTTCTTCTCCAAGTGCAGCACCTGCTGTTCGTAAAACGCCAGCTTTTTGGCGTAATAATCCCCTTGTTGGGAGTCCGTCCATGCAACCGGCGCGGCATACGCCTTTCGTCGACAAACCTCTCGATATGCATACGCTGCGCCCAGCTGTTGCACAATAAATGACGGACGGATATCGCCGGGTGCGACACCGAGCCGTTCGGCGAAATGAATCAGCCACTTTTCTGCCTGCACAATAACGGCAGGCGTTACATTACACCCCAAAAGCTCATCACCCGATTGTATAGCTTGTTCGTCCAACACGATCTGCCACCTCCTCTAACGTCAACCCTACATAACGGCGAAAAATCCGGTCAACTTCTCCTCGGCTACTTTCCAGCGCTTCATACAAGAACGGATCTGCTTTCGTGCCGGGATGTCGTACTCCGCGCGCAAAAATAAATCGACCGCTTTTCACCCATCGAAGTGCACGCCGTTGTTTTCCGAACGCCTTTCGTTTCGGGCGGATCATATGCGGCTTAGTTCCGCGATGTACGAAGGGAGCGTACTTTGCAATACGCTCATTCAGATATACATCCGCATGATAAGCGTACCGAGCATCTACCTGTACCGCCCGATCGAGAAGTCCCGTTCGCGTGGTAAAGGTATGCGACTGACGCGCCTTGTCCTGCACCTCAGTCGCCGACGCTTTCAGTGCCGTATGTAGCCTGCGGGCGAATATCCCCCAACCGTCACGCATCTTATTTCCCTTTCTTCACCGTGCGTTCTCCCGAACGCTTTTCCGCTTTTTTCGTCGATTCGGCCTTCGGGACCGCCGTCACAGTCCCGCGCCGTATCGCATATCGTTGCAATAGCATTTCCTTTACGCCTTAAAAGTCACTTTAAGCGCTTTGGATTCGTCCGCCAAAACCACTCCATAATGTTGGTTTGCCGCAACCACCGTCGTACCTGCAAGGATATCGCGGTCGGATTCGACTTGAACGCCGCGTTTAAGATAAATGGCTAATGCGCCCTTCTTGACGATGAAGTTGGTGTACTTCTCGCCGGATTTCGGTACGCGTTTCGACTTCACGACTTCGCAGCCCGCGATCATACCGATCGCACCGCTCATCATGACGTCACCGCCATATTTGTTGCGATCCATGAACTCCGCATCTTTGCGCAATGTCGTTACTTGCGAAGGATGTACAAATAATACTTTCGGTTCGTCGTCTTCTTCCATGAACACGTCTACCGCTTCCACAACCCCCGCATAGCTGATTGTTTCAGTCCCTTTATCCAGAGACAGCGTTGCCGCCTTCAGTGCCTCTACACAATCCGCATCGACTTTTGACGCCACCGCCATTTGGATTTGACGTGTGGCCTCTCCGAACGGATCACCGTATCCGGAAATCATCGCTTCATCCGTCAATTCGACTGCTTTGCCCGCTTTCTTTACTTTCGCCTTGGTCGTCGCCGTCTTGAGTACCGTTGTCCCCATGGCGACACCTTCCGCTACATCTTCGGCGTCACCGATATAGATGTACTTCGGCACTGTAATTTCGTCTCCGGGCACGCCTTCCAAACGGCGATCAATGGACGCCAGCGGACCGAATTTAATTGCCTGGTCAAGTTTTGCCGCCACCATATCCGCCATTACCTGCGGAACTACCATCGTTTCTTTCTTTGTCATATTGTTTGCCATGCTTATTCTCCTTTACTTGTTGCTAACTCTTGGTACAGCTCGGGTTGTTCCGCGAAAAGTTCCGCGCGCTCGCGATATCCCATCTTCGCAAACTCCGCCGCCGTTACACCGGCCGCACCTTTAGCGCCGTTTCCGGCACCGCTGCCCGGTCTCTGCACATCGGCGACCGCCCACGCATTCGCCTTAAGCCATGCGCTGACGCCTTCTTTTACGCCGCTGACAGACCCGTCTTCCGCCGTATACACAAATGTACCGTCCTCTTCGCGTTTCACGGATTGCGCCACAATTTTCGCGATCTCCGTCGGATTCGTGCAGTTGCCTGCCGTCAGCGCCTCGACGGTTTGGCGTCTGATTTCCGCTTGTTGTTCACGAGCTTCCGCTTCTTTCTTGGCTGTTTCCGCCGCTTCAATCTGCTTGGTGAGTTTCGTCACCTGCTGCTGCAGCGCCGCAAGCTCTGTCTGCGGTTCTTCCTTTGCCGCCGCCAATGCCGACGTAAGTTCTGCGACTTTGGCTTTCGCCAACTTTAACTCCTCATTACGAGCGTTAAATTGTGACTTGGCGACATAATTTTTACCGTAGTCCTCAACTACTTTTGCCGCCTGTTCTTCCGTCAACCCCAGTGTTACCAATTCTTCCTTTGTCATACTTTTCTCCTTCCGTTACGCTTCATTTTCGTGAGCCACACCTCACATCTACGATCCTGTTCTTTACCGCCTACAGTGCTGAAAAGGCAATATAAAAAGACGCCTCCCGAAAGAAACGTCTGATTACCTGAATTAGATTTTACTCACACTACCCGCGCAACGCCAGCCCCAATACCTGCAACAACGTGCCGAACCACCCACGCCATTCGGGCAGCGCCGCCCGCGCCTTCGCCATCAGCGAACTCTCCTCCAAATACGTAATCCCCGCCATCGTGATCCGCACATCATCCGTCAAGACGATACAATTCCCGTCTTTCCACTCCGGCGTTAAACAACCCTCAATATACCCCGCCCGGTACAACTCCTCCAGGATGAACTGAAAGTACCCCTCATTTACTCGAAAATATTCATGCGTCAAATACTCCGTATTCACCGCGCGCCCCTTCTTCAAGCACTCATACAAATACGACAGAATAATACACGCAATCACCGAAAAATCGTCCTTCGCCACACACTCACCTTCCTGTTCTTTACCGCCCACAGTGCCAAAAAGGCAATATAAAAAGCACCCTTTCGAGTGCTTATTATAAAAACTGCTTTACCTGACAGACCAAATTGTCATGCCACTTGCCGAAGCGGCCATTTATGCGCCTGGCGTTATATCTTTTATGCCCTTAGCCAAACGATACGCCTTTTTCATCATCGTATTCTCCGCCAAATACTCCATTCCCGCCAAAGTCAACTGCGGTGAAATAAGCATGACATACCGCCCCGCCGCCACCTCCTCGCAGCGGATCCCCACGACGTAGCCGTCCGCGACGAGCGCCGCCAGCAAATAGAAAAAGCGCGTCTCCGTCACTCCGAAACACGCCGCCGTGAAATGCTCCTCGTCAAACTCCTCGCAATCCATACTCCGCTCGATATACCGCAGTATTCGATAAATCACACGGAAATTATCCATTTTTACCTCCTTTTGCCCAACCAAAAACCGCCTTGGCATTTGCCTCGGCGGTCTTTATTCGCTCGCTTTGTATCCATCCTTGATATACGGTTTCAACACATCGGGAATCTTGCATTTGCGCCAATCAAGTTTTTCATAAACTTCGTCAACAAACGCACAACATTCAGGATCCCCTTTTTCCTCTCCATATTCGATCAGTTTATCCAAAAAAACGAGCGGTAGTCCTTCGAAAGGATTCCATGATAACTCTCTAAACTCAGCCATCACTTTACCTCCTTCCAGCTAACTAACCTTGATTTTTCATATTGATCAAGTGTTTCAATAATGGCATCCTTAGTACTTATATTATATCTATTCATTTTAAATCTGGCAACTTTTGTATCAAAGAAACGGTATTCGTTTGCTCGATCTCCAGTAATTTTATATTCATACAAATCTCCCGCAATGGTCACCACATACCCCTTTTTATGTCCCCACTTAAACGCCGATAATAAATCACTTCCTGTCGGGGGGTTATTATTCGGATGACTGTGCAAAGTAATAATCTTTCCGCGGTTCCGGCCTATCATGCTCGTAATTTCAGGCGTATATTTCGCTCCTTGTGCGTAATCATAGCCAACAATTTTGCCTAATAGTTTTCCCGTTTCAGAATGAATGAAATAAATATCTTCATTTGTTGTTCCGTCGTTATTAAACAAAGCTTTCCTCGCACAGACTTTTAACTGTTTATTTACTTCCATCGAATTGTCTAAACGAGTAAATTTATTACCGAAATCACTAGAACGGATATAATCACGATCAATTCGACGAACCGGATCACCCACCGTACGTTTTTTCGTAATGCCGCGCTCTCCCGCAGCTCTCTCAATCCTACTCCGCATCACGCCCGTGCTGTATCCTCGCGCTTTTGCCGTCCACGACACCCTACCTGTCAGCACGTCTTTGCTACCGTGCACGCCCAACAATTGCTCACGCTGTCGTTTGCTAAGTGCGTCGATATATTCTCTACCGCCTTGCTCTACCCGATTCCGCTCGGTCTTCCCCTGCAATATCTCCGCCCCTTGCATGATCGGCTTTAAGTAGCACATACAATGCGGATGCAGCGGCAATGAAGGCACTTTATCTCTCGGAAATACGCCTTTCCCCAATCCGTACAAATCGGCTTCTTTGTATAGGTCGCAGATGTCACAGTCTGAATGTTTACTCGAGGTTCGCCATTGAAACGCTACCACATCGTCATCGTTTGTCCATTGAGCAAATTCTCCATCCTGATACGCCCGCTGCAACTCCGTTCGAGCGATTCGTCGTGCATAATATCGTGTATTTTCTTGCGTTGCGACATATACGGCTTTATCAATCGCCTTTTCACTCCGTGTTTCCACCGCGCGAATAATCTCCTCGTACGCCGCTTTGAGCGGCCCCGCTTCGTTACGCTCCAGCGCGGATCGAGCTCGGCGCAACAAGTTCCGATATTCCGCATCGTAGCCGTCGACTTTGCGCCCTGCGTTAACCAGGTCCCGCAAGTAACGAGGTATATCCTGCGCGGGCAATATCTCTTTACCGCCCTTGAAATTAAAGCCGTCATAGAGCCGTTTGGTAAGTTCTTGCGCCGTATCTCCATAACGAATGGCTTTAGCGATTGTCCTCGCCGCCCAATTTCGCACGAGATTTGCGCCTTTCGTCGTGCGCTCGGACAGTTTCATTCCATCCTCTGCCCAAGGTATTTCCAACGCTTTTTGCGCTACTTTGCGGGGAATCGGTTTCCCGTACCCGCTTTTAAGTTGTATTTCCCCCCGCTCACGCACTTCCGTTAATAGTTCATGCATGACGGGATGTTCTTCATAGGCTTTCCGCACAGCCTCTCTCGCAGTCATTCCTTGCTTGAGATAGGCTTTTACGGCGCGTTCCCACTCGGTAATGCACTTTTCCGTTTTAGGAATCAGTCGCGCCTTAGTCTTCCGCTCTCGCTTCATCGCCTACCTCGTCTCCGTACACATGATCCTGATCGGCGTCCTCACGGCCGAATTCTGCAATGATTTCATCGTAGGTTTCCGGTTCAATATTCGGCATATAACCGTCGAGGACCTTACGGCCGACTTCCGTGCGATACGTTTTGCCGCCAAGGCCTAAATCAAGCGCGGATTGAGCCGCCGATAACGCATCCGCGACATCATTAATCTTAAAGTCGCGCGGATATTCACAGAAATAGTCGCTTTCTCCTCCGGTCCACGCGTCAAATAAACGGATAATTTCTTGTTCCGCCTGCTCGCATTGCAAGGCGAAATCGGCTAACTTCTGATTTGTCTTTTCAAAATCCCACTGCTTGGCAACGCCTGATTTGGCTTCCTGCACGCCGATAACGGAAGATAACCCGCACATGCGATACATTTCGCGAATGATTCTGTCCATCTGATCGGTCAGCATGGCGGCGGGATCCGCTGACGGCGCAATGAACGACGGCACATGCGTCGCGTCCGGCGGGTACGTCAACACATTATTCGTGCCCACCGTGACGTCATCTTCGCTAATCGTTGGTAGCGTTAAAATGGAAAACGCCTGATCGCGCAAAATCTGCGTATGCCAACTGCATATCTGATAAAGAAAGTAATTCGCCTGCGCAACGGATATAAATTCACTTGTCGGCAGAACTTCCGTCGGCTCGGTTGTCCGACCGCACCAGCGCACAATCGGCAAACGCCCCAGCCTATGCTCGCCGGATAAAACTGGTTTCCCGTCCTCTTCCACCAGCCACGCCGTATTCGTCCAGGTGTGGCGCAGCGTAATCGTTCTGTCTTCGTCCGTGCGGCGTTCGGTCCATGTCAGCGATACCAGTTCGCCCGTGTCGCTGTGCTCCCAGGCGTCAATCTGTGCCGGCATAATCAGGGACAAAAAGGGGAATTTACGCCCGCTGAGCGCGTTGGCCAATGTGCTGCCTCGCTCCGCCGTGTTATTCACCAAAACATAAACCGCGCCGTAAAGTTTGGCGTACTTTGCGCCGCGCCGCATAAAGTCCTGTAAATCGGTTCCGATTCTGTCGCAATCGTCCATGAATGCCGTAAGCGTAGCCCCGTCACGATATTCACGCCGGATATCATCGCGAAATACCGGATTCACGCATGCATCTACAATTGGCCCGGTGTAATTGAGATAGTACGCCAGCGCCTGCCGGTCCCGGTAATTGAACTCCTGCTCGCGCGGATGGCGTCGAAGTCCGCGCCCGTCCATGAATATGCCGTCTCCGTAATACGCGTCACTGAGTAATTGATACACTCGTTGATTCATAGTTCCTCCTAGTAAAGATTTGAGCGTTTCGCCCGCACAGCCGATTCTTCCAGCGCGTACCGCACGGCGTCAATCGTGTGGTTATCCCGGTCAGGATAATCACTCTTGAAATTTCCGTTTCGGTCCTGGTCCAATTCGTACCCGACAAACTCTCTATACGTATTCGGGCAACGCGCGGGATCGATGTATATATGCTCGATTTCATCGGTCAAATACCGCATGCCTCGCTCCACAGAGCCGCGGCCTTTCGTCGCCCCGACCGCGCGCACACCGAGCCCCTGCAACTCCGCAATCGATTTACCTTCCGCGCTGTCGCACTTCACCGTGCACAGATTCCCTCGCGACTTAATGTGCGCCGCAATTTGGCTGTTACTGATTTTAAGACCGTATTTTTCGTGGAAAATGTACAAGGTCTTTCTCGTTTTATCCCACTGCATTTCGACATACGCCAAGGGGTCAATCGACCAGCCCCAGTCAAGCCCCGCTCGAATGCGATCAAAGGCCGCAATCTCCGCGTCGGTCATTACTCGCGCCTCTACGTTCGTAAAGACTTCCCCACCGGTGCCGATCGCTTCACCCAAAAACTCATGGCGGTACTTGTCGTAATTGACTTGTTTTTTATGCTCCGCCTCGACGAGGAACTGCTCGCCCAACCATGCCGCGGGCGCGGTCAAATACGTCGTATGCAATACAACTTTATCCGCTCGCTCTACCGTCGCCTCGTAGTTCACCCATGACTGCTTGGACTTCGGTGGGTTAAACGAATAGAACACCCAAAAATCACGCCCGCCGCGAAGTACGGATTGATTCACCACCGCGATCTCATCCATGTCGCGAAACTCGTCCAGTTCTTCGTACCAGACATAGGCGAAATACCCGTTGCGCGCTTTAATCGATTTAAGTTTGCGGGCATAATCGAGTCCGCGAAACAAAATGCGCTGCCCCGTCGGTTTGTACGTAAGACGCATCGGCGATACCGATTTTTGCCAATACTCACTAACGCCCAGCATGTCTATCGCCCATAACAGTTGCTCGTACACCGACTCCGACAAAGTGTCCTTGATCTTACGAAAGCAAATCGCGTGCCGGTCGGGTGATTTCATCATGCCCAGGATAATTTCCACCGACACAAACGATGACTTCAAGCTACCGCGGCCGCCCTTAAGCCAATAATGCGTATAGTCATGGCGTCGAATAGCGTGGTGCATCCCGTAATACGCAGGCCCGATTAATTCGCTCAACCGTACCTCACTCATCGGGGATATCCTCCACGATCTGCGGGACTTGCTTCAACTGCAAATTCACGTTTTCCGTAAACAGCTGGTGCCGCTTTCCGAGAAGTTCCCACGCCCGTAAGCGGTCTTTCAGCGAAACGGATTTCATCGTCCGACGCCACGCCCCGTCCGGATCCATCGCCACCGCTTCTTCCGTCACTTCTCCGCGTGCAATCGCCGTTAATCCTTCCATCACTTCCTGTGCCGTGGCTACTCGCTCATTTGCAAGCTCCGCCAACTTTTCTTTAATCGCCTTTTGAATCTGAGGTTTTCTGAGGTTCTCTGCTCCCGTCTGATACGCCGCCCGCTGACTGTACCCCGCTTTAATCGCCGACTCGGTCGCGTTCCCCGTGGCGATATAGTAATCAATGAATTTTTGCTGTTTTACCGTCAATCCCGCCACAGTCTCACTCCTTTCGCGGCAATAAAAAACGCCCTATCAGCGTTTCTTCTTTCGTATATGTACGCTCCCGACAATCTCATACCCGATCAACGCGCAAATTTCTTTCAGCGCCCTAACCAACCGAGCGGCTTCACGCTCTTCGCGTTCAATGATCGCGCACGCTTTATCGGCCGTCGGATCCGGATAATGCTCCCCGTTCATCTTCCTTCTACCCGTTTACGTACGTCGGTACTCTGTGTCTGTATAACTTCATCCGCCGCACATCCTTTCCGTATACATACTGAAATCCGGCGTCGCCACTACGGCAAACCGCCGTAATGACCGCACATACACACTTGGCCGCTGCCATACCCGCTCAAACTGGTAATCGTCCAAAAAGAAATGCACCCCCGTAGAGGTGCAATCTCTTTTGTAACTATTCACTTCATTAAATCCAATCCAACGCGAGGGAAGCCCCATATCCTCCCGCCGGAGCAGCGGCATGTCATACTCACCGACCAGCTCGGCATCCAGCTTTCCGAAATTCTGTGTAAACCGTTTATACATATTACATCAAATTTTCTTCTGTCCACTTTTCCAAATCCATATTCAACTCCACCGCATGCCCCATCGCCCAATATGCAATACCCGCGAGCACATACCGGTAAGTCTCCGCCACGCCAGACTCATAATCGGCATACGTCTCCCCCTGTTTTGTTCGCTTGCGCATCAAATTATATTCAACTGCATCTTCCTGTGCCTGCTCAAAAATCCGATTGATTAAATCCTCTACATCTGCCTTCGTCGGAGTATCCAACAACTTAATTTGCAACTTCTTCATTTATCTTTCAGCCCCTTTATCTCTGTCTCTTATACACATCTCCGAGCCCACGAGACCGTTATTCTAA
>CAMYCX010000041.1 GCA_947254705.1 uncultured Veillonellaceae bacterium | reverse complement strand
CGAAAGGACTGACCGTTGCGGAAAATATTCTGCAGGCCAATCCGGACGTACAAGCCGTTTTCGCACAAAACGATGAAATGGCACTGGGAGCAATCGAAGCGGCGAAAAGCGCCGGCAAGGAACTCTTCATCGTCGGATTTGACGGTACCGCAGACGGCATGAAAGCCGTAGAAGAAGGAAAATTGGCGGCAACGATCGCCCAACAGCCGAAACTGATGGGTGAAGAAGGTCTGGCCAATGCCGTGAAAGTGGCGAAAGGTGAGACCATCGACGCGCACATTGCCGTACCGCTGAAATTAATCGTAAAATAAACCCGTATCGACAACTTGGTGGAATCAACTACCGCCCTCTTCACGAGGGCGGTTTTATATGGAAAATTTCATAAAAACGTATGCTTCGGACACGGACAGGAGCGGGGGCGTACCGTTGCGGAAAGACGCATTGTGTGCGAGGGAAGTGCACGACATTTTGACATTCACTATTGTCAGTGCCGGGAGATTGGGGTATACTAAGTACAATTAGAGTTAGTCAATACAGGAGGGTTCTCATGGCAGACGAAAAAAAAGATGCAGTAGCGGCGCAAGGCGCAGGGGAAAATGCGGAAAACAAGGCCAAACGACTGATCGCGTTTTATGAAAAAACAAGTCCGAATACATTCATCGCTGACGAAATCAATGACGATTTCCATACGACGGTATTGCGTTCCAATATCATTGTGGAAGGGCAGCAATTGCCGACTGGTATCTTCGTTGATGACAGCATTTATCTGGTGGTTCGCGTGCAGGTCGCGACGGGCGTGATCCGCAAAGGCAACCAGGCACAAATTATCGAGCATCTGAACGAACTGAACCGCTCGTTCAAAGTGTTCAAATACTTCGTGGATGAAGAAGGAAATCTGTTCCTCGATGCATGCATTCCGTCCAGTGACGCCCATTTTGAACCGGAAATGGTCGATGTCATCTTGCGGGTCATCGTGCAGCATTTGACGGACAATTATGCCGAATTGATGAAAAAAGTGTGGGCATAACGCAACATAATCGAAACGACAAAGGCCGGGCGAAACTTTTCGCCCGGTCTTTGCTGTTAATAGGTGTCAAACCGCGCGAGATGTAAAGCGCGGGGTCGCCGATACATTTACCTGTCACTTCCACGCGATACGTTGGCGCGCTCGGTACATAAAATAAAATTTGCCAAAATAAAAACAACTCTATATACTTTCACCATAGTCCAATACAATGGAGTGCAACAGCAGAGGGGTGATACAATGCGCGTCAGTCAATTCAATGAAAAAGTTGCCGGCGCTTGCGGAAAAAAAGCCGCACTTATGGACAAGAGTCCGGCCCGGTACATGGTTCGATCCGCTTTTGCCGGAGGTTTTTTAACGTTGACCACGTTGGCGGGTTTTGCCATGGGCGATGTATTTAATACGATCCATCCCACCTTGGGAAGGTTTGTTTTTCCCATCGTCTTTTGCTGGGGACTGATTTATATTTTATTTTTAAACGGAGAGCTGATCACGTCCAATATGATGTACTTAACCGCGGGACTTTATCGCCAATTGATCGCGCCCCGCAAGGCGCTTAAAATGGTCATTTTGTGCACCGTGGGAAATGTTGTCGGCGCGTATTTTGTCGCATGGCTCGCCTCCTATACGTCAGCGCTGCAAGTGTACAGTGCGACGGGCATGGCGGCGACCGTGGTCGGAGGAAAACTTGCGAAATCCGGTATGGAAATTATCTTCGCGGGAACGTTGGCCAATCTTTTTGTCAATATTGGCATTTTATCCTGGTTGTTGATTGAGAACCAGGCGGCGCGCATGATCACCGTCATGTCCGCTATTATCATGTTTGCCTACCTGGGCTTTGAACACGTGGTCGCCAACTTCGGTTCGTTTGCGCTGCTGTACTTTTCGCCCGTCACGACCGAGGGATTTACCTTCGGTAATATTTTGCGACAATGGGGATTGGCCTACCTCGGAAACTATATCGGCGGCGGACTGATCATCGGACTCGTCTACGCCTGGCTCAATCGCGGCGCGGATGAATATGCGGATTAATCTATCAGCGGAAACGCAACGCGTTTCATGGCAACGATGCCGATACGGATCATTCCGATCTATAAAAAAGAGCAGCCGTGCGGCTGCTCTTTTTTGTGCGGGTAGAAGATAAGGAAGGGGCGGGTCACTCTTCCTGTAATGCCGTGCGCAAGCGACACAGGGCGCGCCGGTGTGTATCACTGACGGCTTGCGGGGTGCAGCCGAGCAGTGCGGCGGTATCGGCGCGGGAGAGGTGTCCGTAGTAGAGTGCCGTGAGTACGGCATACTGTCGCGGGGTCAGTGTATGCAGTGCGTGGCGCAGGCGGTGACGAAGTTCGGTCTGCAGACAGGTTGTTTCGGGCGTGTCGGGAACGGTGGCTGTCGATGCGACGGGACGGTCGGTCAGGACTTCCCGTGTGTGTCGGCGCAGCAGTTGTTTGCCGTAGTTTTGTGCGGCAAAGCGAATGCACGACGCGAAGTAGCCGCAAGGACGGATATTGCGTGAGGGGTCGTAGCGCTTGACGGCGAGGATCAGTGCTTGCGTGAGTACGGAGCGGGCGTCGTCGTAGCGGCCGTGAAAGACGGGACGTGTGCTCCATTTGCCGAGCAGCGATGCATAGCGATCCAATAGTTGTTGTTGGGCGTGTTTGTCGCCGTTTTGCGCGGCGATAATCAGTGTTTCATCCGTTGTAGCGGATATGTTGTTTACAGTCATTGTATCTCTTTTCCGAGGCCTCTGTGGTTATTGCGCATCTTTACTCTACGCGACGGCGAGGAAAAGGGCAAAAAACGGTGCGGCCGCCAGTGTGATCGAAACGGGGGGAGCGGCGCTCACTCGTCGCGGACACGGACGGAGCGGGGGCGGATACAGTGTGCGGACGCCAAGGAGGCGGTGTCGCAGAAGCCGAGAAACGGGGCGGGATCCGGCGGCATGTAATAAGAGAATGTTACCCCCAGCAGCGTGCCAAAACGGCACAAAAAAACACCGTCAAGCAGCAGCTTGACGGTGTAGTCGTGCGTATCAGAACGCCGGGAAAATAGCGCCGTGATATTTCTTTTCCAAGAATGTTTTGGTGGATTCGCTTTGCAATGCTTTCATCAGTTTTTGAATTTCCGGACGGTTTTCATCGCCTTGACGTACGACGATGATGTTGACGTACGGAGATTCTTTGGACTCGATTTGCAAGGCGTCTTTGCTCGGGGTGAGTCCCGCTTCCATGGCAAAGTTGGTGTTGATGACCGCGATGGCGACATCATCCAGGGCACGCGGCACCTGGGCCGCTTCGAGTTCGCTGAAGGTCAATTGTTTCGGGTTGTCCGTGATGTCCGCGACGGTAGCGGTGATACCGGCATCAGGGTTGAGCTTGATCAAGCCTGCTTCCTGCAGGATCAGGAGCGCGCGTCCGCCGTTTGTCGGGTCGCTCGGAATCGCGACTTTACCGCCCTGCGGTATCGCGGCGAGATCTTTTACGCTGTGCGAGTAGATACCCATCGGTTCGATATGCACGGCACCGACCGAAACCAACTTGAGGTGATGTTCGCTGATAAAGTTATCCAGGTACGGTTTGTGTTGGAAATAGTTGGCGTCGAGTTCCTTGTCGTTCAGTGCCATGTTCGGCTGAATGTAGTCGGAAAATTCGACGATTTCCAGTTTGATGCCTTCTTTAGCCAATGTATCTTTGACATTGTTCAGAATTTCGGCATGCGGTACGGGGCTGGCCCCGACCTTCAGTGTGATTTGTCCATCGGCAGCGGATTTATCGGTGCCGGTCGAATTGTTGCCGCAACCGGCCATGACGAGAGCACCTGCGAGTAATCCGACGCTGAGAGATGCTGTCCATTTTTTGTTCATGTGAATTCCTCCTTTGTACCGTTTTGGTAATAATATAACAATGTTAGCATTTTTTACTCTGCTTGTAAACGGGTAAGCATATCCTTTCGGCAAGAATGGAGTTGGAATTGGAGGAGAAAAAGCTATAAATATTATTGAAAATCGTTTTCATAAATGATACACTATACGGGAAGTGTTTTCGAACGCGAGCAAAGGGCGGCTATATTATATCCTTACCTCTCTCAAACTATCGCCGCAAGGCGGGTCGGACTTTGCTCCGCCGTTCGGAAAAATAAAAGAGGACATGTATGAAAATCGGTTGGAAACAGATCGCAACAGGTATGCTTGCGGTGATGATGTTGATGGTGGTCGGTTGTGGCAGTACTAAAGATGATACGCATACGGCCGCTCCGGGTAAATTAAAAGTGGTAGCGACGACGACAATGCTCGCGGATTTGAGCCGTCAGATCGGTGGCGATGCGGTAGAAGTAACCGGCTTGATGGGGCCGGGGGTGGACCCGCATTTGTATCAAGCCAGCGCCGGGGATGTCAAAGTGATGACGGATGCCGACGTCGTTGTATATAACGGTTTGCATTTGGAAGGCAAGATGGGTGAAGTTTTCGGCAAGCTGGAACAGGATAAAAAGACTACTGTATAATGTGTAATTAGCATTAGCAATGGTGCTAATGACGGCCAAATTGAAAACTGAAGAAAGGAATGTGGTGGAATGACAAGGAAGACACAAGTGGCATTGACTTATGCTGTTTTGATGCAATTGTTAGCAGCTGCCGGTGCAGGCGTGGGTGCACAGTCGGCAGGTGTCGTCGGCGAGCATATGTATGTGCTGCCGACGGTGGTGGTGGAGGGAACTCCGCTGTGGGAAGATGAGGTGAAGTTCTCACCGCAGAGTATGACGGTCATTACCCAGGAGGAGATCGAGCGCAAGCAGGCAAAGTCAGTCGAGGAGATTATTTTCCATGAGACGGGCATGACACGCAATACGGATGCAATGGGACGTGTCACGTTGTCCGTGCGCGGGGCGGAACCGCGTCATACATTGATTTTGGTGGACGGTCATCCGGTGATGGGTGATCTGGCAAAATACGGCGGCCAGGCGGATGAATTGATGCGATTGGGCACGGAAAATGTCGAGCGGATTGAAATCATTCGCGGGGCGGCGAGTGCCCGTTACGGGGCGGATGCGATCGGCGGTGTGGTGAATATTATCACGAAGGAAGCCGCCGCAACGCCGAAGTTACAGTTGAATTGGGAAGGTCGCCGTGTGGCTGATGACGAGAGTGAGTTGCCGTATAAAAGTTACTTCCTTCGTGCGGACACGGGGCAAATCGGGAAATTCCGCGCGGCAATTTACGGCAGCCATCGGGATGTGATGCCGATTTACAGTGAGACGTTGTTTGAGAACGGGGTCAATACGAAAGGACCGATCCGCAATGCGTTACGCTTTTTCGGTGATGTGCAAAATATCGGCGTGTTGGCAACGTATCGGGTGAGTGACGCCGCGGAAATCGATTTTGCGGCCAATCGTTCGGATGAGGTGATGAAGCGGCTGACTAAACATTCCACGGACGGTCCTGATCCCGTGGTGCATTTCGGTCGGAATGCACAGCGGGATACGTATCGGATCGGGTACAATCAGCAGCACGGTGCGACGAATTGGAAGCTGGATGTCGGGTATGCGAAGATGACGGAGCATGATACGACGATTTCTTCGATTGATGTATTTTCCCCGTATCAAGGGAAAAACAAGTTGCGTTATCTGGATCATGTGTTGCATAAGAATTGGAATGTGAAGCTCAGCGGCAGCACGCAGTTGAATGAACGCCACCTGTTAACTTTCGGTGCGGGCTATATGAAGGAAGAAGGCGAGGGTAGTCGCATTAAAGGGGCGAAAACGATTCGCACCCGGTATATCGATCCCTGGGATTATGATAAAAATTTGCATACGGACGCTAAAGGCGTGCCGGAGTCCGCCGTGGAGGATCATCCGATGCAGATGAATGAGAAGGGCGTGCCGCAGTATGATCAGGTATATGATCGGTACGGGTACCGTGATGAATACGGGAAGTCGCATGCACCGGTGTACACCTTTGAGGATTACGAGGAAGAGGATCCGGCGAATGAGGCGAAGCGGCAGCAATTCATTGCGGAGTTGCGTCGTGATAACCCGGCGGAGGCATTTATCGAAGATGATGATCCAATGGATGACGATACGATTTTGCGACGCTATTACGGGGACTACAAGCGGACGCTGGTCTGGCACGGCAAGAAGTTTGAGCAGGAGGTGACGGATCGCAAGAATCGGCAGCAAATCGGTCGGGCGGAAATCGAAAAGCAATATGTCTTCTTGCAGGATGCGATCCGCTTGAATGACAAGACGACGGTTACACCGACGTTGCGTTGGGATCACAGTAATTTGTTCGGATCGCAGGTGAGTGCCGGCCTCGGGATGACGCATTTGATCGGCGGTGATGAAAATCGACGTCTCAAGGTAAATGTCGGTACGGGGTATACGGAACCGGGAATCGGCGAGTTGTACTATCACTGGGAGATGTATGCGGGGATGCCGTATGATCTCGGGATCGGACGGCTGGGATTCTACTGGTTCGGTAATCCGAACTTGAAGCCGGAGAAGTCATTGAATTTCGATATCGGCTATGAACAGGAGCACAATCGCAGCCGCTTCCGTCTCAATGTGTTCCATAATCGGATTCGTGATTACATGACGACGTATTTCACGGGTGCATTGATGGATTTCCATCCGGGGCAGGGGGATGATACCTGGATCAATCCGCCGGATATGATTTACAGTTTCAAGAATATCGGCAAGGCGGAAATCACGGGGGTGGAAACGGAGTTTTCGCGTGCGATTAACGATCATTTCTCCTGGAAGCTCGGGCATACTTACTTGCATGCGATCAATCGGAGCGACAAGAATATGCCGCGGCAACTGTTGAATAAACCGCAACACAAGATTGATCTCGGCCTCACGTATGAAAATCGGCATAGCGGGATTCGGCTTTCCTTCTGGGGCGACTACTATGTGAACATGCTGGACGGAAATACCGTCGCCAATAACGGTAACTTTGTGTACAATGAAACGCAGGGCAAGACGGAATACAAATTCGCCAAAGAGGGACAGCAGACCTATGAGCTGAAGAGCTTCGGCCGCTGGAATGTGTTCTTGCAAAAGCAGATGAAGACGGGATCGCTGGTGTACTTCGGCGTGGATAATGTCTTCAATCATCGCGATGATGATCAGGCGATACCGGAACGCACCTACAAGTTCGGCGTGAATTGGAAGTTTGACGATGCGGGGGCGTTGTTTACGGAGTGTCTGCCGTCGCTTGGACTGACGACGTTGTCACCGCAGACGCCGTTTATCGTGTCGCCGTTTGCGGATCTTGACGGGGTGCGTGTGTTCGGTGATTATCGGATTCGTCATGCGGTCATGACCGGCAAGCAAAAGCCGGCTCAGGCGCGTGTCACGACTAAGGCAACGATCGGTTCGGCGTACAAAAATTATCTCGAACGGGGTGAGAGCGGGTTTGCGCAGCGGATTCGCATCGGTGCGGCCGCCCCTCTCGGCGCGCGGACGAATGTCACGCTGGTCGGGGCGCTGTCCGGCACGGCAGCGGTCGATACCCGTCATGATGTGGGCGATACGGCGTTGAATAAGGCACGACTGGAGCAGGCGGATGTGACGCACAACGTAAGCAAGTGGGATTTCAGTATCGGGCGCTTGACGGAGCCCATGGGCGTGAGCGGGTATTGGTTCGGTAAGGAGTACGACGGGGTACGTGCCGTATGGACGGAAAAGAAGACGCAGCTGCGTGTCGGTTACGGCGATTTCCGTCACAGCACGGGTGTGACGGATTCGGCGTACAGTCGGGCGGAACACGCCGTGTTTATGCGGACGCCGACGAAGAAGGAGTGGCTGGGGTATGACGAGGCGTTGATCAACGACGAAACGTACACCGTGCCGCATACGGAGGTACCGGGGTTTGAGTCGTTGTACGACAAATTGGCCAAGGCGAAGACGCTCGCGGATGAAAAACGTATTATTGATGAGTATTTCAAGGTGATCGCCGAGGATGATCCCAAGGCGTACGAGAAGATTGCAGGACCTTCGTCGTATAAATCCAACAGCCATATTTGGCGGGTTGTGACGGCGACGGACAAGAACGGGAACGTGAAGAAATTCCTCACGACGGATACCTTTGATACCTATGTTTCCGGTAAGGATCCGTTTGATCGGGAGGCGTTGCGCAAAGCGGGCGAAACGTCATGGAACACCGTGATGAGCCGCACCGGTGAGAATAGGGAGCAATGGAAAGGGTTTGTCAGCGGTTCCGGTGTGCTCAGTGATCAGCGGTATACGTTTACCTCGGAATTTTACGGATACGGTACGTATACGGGCAAGGAAGTTTTGGCGGATTTGGCGACGACTTTCGGAGGCAAAAGATATGCCGGTTTCGAGCTGAATCAATTGCAATCCGGCGACTTCCAACGTCTCAGCAAAGAGGAAGCGAAGGAGCGTGCCCTTGCGTCTCTGTACGATAAAGACTATGCGCTGGAGAAAGTGCGTAAACGACGTGCGGACGGTGAAAAGGCCATCGGCTATCGCAAGGCGCAGATTACTCCGATCGCAGAGAAAATTATTAACTTGGCGGCGGAGGGCGGACGTTGGGAACCGGAAGGTAACAGCAATTTGCCGCTGCACTTACTGGCGAAGAAAGGATACCTGTTCCCGCAGGAAGGTATCGTACTGAAGGCGGACAATGTCCCGGCGATCGAGCAGGCGGTCTATCTGCAGTTGCGGCAAGAGTTGACACCTGCCGTCGGTGTGAATCTGTGGTATTTACGTTCCGTGAATGACGATCAGGCAAAATTGCGCGGGGAACTTGGTATTCGTGATGAATCACATCAAGTTGGCCGCTTGGCGGATGTCGTCGGTGCCGGCGTGCGTGTGCGGATCGGCAAGTATGCGACGCTGTCTGCCGACTACGGCGTGAATCACACGGATTTCGGTGCGTACATGAACGGTCATACCCGTTACGAGCATGCGGCAGGGACTTCCGATTTTGTCGTCAAGGACAGAGAAGCGGGCGATACGCCGTCGTTCCATGTGATTCGCTTCGATGTGGGCAGGGCTGATACGACCGTCGCAGGCAGTTGGAATGCGTTTGTCGACTACAAGTCGTTCGACCATGGGGCGTTCTTCGGCGGGAACGGCACGGAAGCATTGTCGGATCGGTATCTGGACGGTATCCGCAGCTTCACCGTCGGTATGCGCTATGTTCCTGTGAAGCACCTCCTGCTGGAAGGATTCTATACGTTCGGTGCGGAAGGGATCGGCACACGTGATACGCTGTACGGGCCGGAGCATTTCCGTCTCGGCAATTATACGCGCGTGCAGGCGACACTGCGCTTCTAGTACGGTGTGCGGTCGGAGCAACACCATACAATACACCTTGTCGGTTGGCGGCAAGGTGTGTTTTCATGCGGGTAAATTCGTGTATTATGGAAGCAAATCATGGGCAGTGGCTTTGACGATGTACAGAGGAGGAAGAAGATGAAAGCGATCTCGATTCATGCACCGTGGGGTGCGCAGATTATGGCAGGGTGGAAGACGGAGGAGTATCGCAGCTGGCAGACGGATTATCGCGGTGACTTGTTGATTTGCACGAGCAAGAAGCAGTACGGGCCGCAGTTTTTGCACGGGTATGCGATCGACCATTGTAAAGCGCATTAGGATACGAAAATAAAATGCAAGCACTAAAAAACACTCCGAAGAGTGCTTTTAGTCTACATAGGTAGAACCCCGAAGGGCGATGTGGATAAATCTTTATTTGAACTCGTAGTGCATATCCTGCCTATATAGTAGCGCTTAAAAATCGGCGTGTCAAGTTTATTTCACTCAAAAATCATCAATAAAAATTAATGTGACTATTTTGGCGCATAATGTATTACGACACTTTTTGCACATGGAATCTAATGATTTCGTATGCTATACTTAATTTAGCAGAGCGACAGATCAAAGCTAAGCGCTATTGATGACATAGCGGGCTGGCAGTCACAATATTATAGCAACGATATAAAAAATCCACAAAGAATTTTTATTTTTTAATCTAATAGAAACGATAAGGAGGATTTTCGCGATGAAGAAGAACAACGATTACTATATCGGTTTGGACATGGGAACCAATTCCGTCGGTTGGGCAGTCACCGACGTCAAGGGGCGTTTGCAGCGGTTCAATAAAAAAGACATGTGGGGCTCACGCCTTTTTGACGAAGCAAAAACAGCCGCTGAAACGCGTACCTTTAGAACGTCGCGGCGTCGGTATGATCGCGTGCGACAACGCATCGAATTTTTGCAGGATATTTTCGCGCCGATCATCGCTAAAAAGGATTTTGAATTTTTTTTGCGTTTGAATGAAAGTAAATTTTATCCCGAAGACAAAAAGACGGATGGCCGCTTCGCCCTTTTTAATGATGCAGATTTTACCGACGTGGAATATTTCGACCGGTACCCCACGATTTACCATTTGCGCGCGGCGTTGCTTAAACCGAATGACATTACCGATCCGCGATTGTTGTACTTAGCCATTCATCATATCATTAAAAACCGCGGACATTTTCTGTTCGCCAGCACAGATATGGAAAGTATTCGCAGTTTCCAAATGGTCTATACGCAACTTTCCGAACATTTGAAACGTATCAATCCGGATTTTGAATTGCCGGTGGATGTGCAAGATAAATTTGCCGCGATCTTACTGAATGAAAAATTGAGCAATGGGGACAAGAAAAAACAACTGAAAGAACTTTGCCCGCATGAGGATAAACGCTTGGAATACGCCTTTAAAGTGATTATCGGTGATAAAGCCAACTTGAAAGATATATTTGGCGTGGAAGAATATGATGAGGGCACGAAAAAGGAAGTCCACTTTGAAAAGACGGACTACGACGAGGATAAAGATGAGATTGAGAGCGTAATCAAAGAAAATATCCATGTGCTTAACGCATTTAAAGCGGTCTATGACTGGACTGTTTTGACGAAAATTTTAGGCGACTATGCGTATATTTCGGAGTCACAGGTCGCGCTTTATGACGCGCATGCAAAGGATTTACGTATTCTGAAAAGCCTCATCAAAAAATATGCTAAATCGCAGTACGCGGACGTTTTCCGTCATGAGAACATCAAAGGCAACTACGCCAACTATGTCGGCAGCACCAACTATGACAATAAACAACCGGTCATTGACAATCCGTCGGTAACGCAAGAAGACATAAATAAATATTTTGCAGCTATCCTTTCGGACATTACTCCGGACGAAAGCGATAGAGAGAGTTATCAATATATCGCCGAGCGCTTAGATAAAGAAGAAGCGCTGCCCAAATTGCGCACGAAAGCTAACAGCGTGTTGCCGCACCAAATTCACAAAATCGAATTAGAAAAAATCCTCGCCAACGCCGCGAAGAATTTTCCGTTTTTGCAGGAGAAAGATAGTAACGGCTATACCGCAGCGCAAAAAATCGTCAAGATTATGACGTTTCGAATTCCGTACTATGTCGGACCGCTTAATACGTATCATCATGTCGATCAGGGCGGCTACGCCTGGATGGTGCGTAAAGCGGAGGGGAAAATTACGCCTTGGAATTTTGACGAAAAGGTAGACAAGGAAGCTTCGGCGGAAAAATTTATCCGCAACATGACCAATAAATGCACTTACTTGATCGGCAAGGACGTCATTCCCAAACAGTCGCTGCTGTACAGCAGGTATAAAGTCCTTAACGAATTAAATAACTTAAAAGTTAACGGCGTGCCGATTTCGGTCGCGCTGAAACAAAAGATTTACGAAGAACTGTTCAAGAAACAAGTCAATGTCACATTCAACCAACTCAAAACTTTCCTGAAAACGCAAGGGGAAGATGCCGATGAAATCATTTTAAGCGGTGTCGATGAAGCCGCGCATAAATTTACCAATAACCTTCAAACCTACCATAAATTCCATGCGATATTTGGTGACACAATCGAATTTGAGCCGCAACGTTCCATGGTCGAAGATATCATTCGCTGGAAATGCCTGATGGGCGATGATATTGCCATGTGGAAACACAAGATAG
>CAMYCX010000040.1 GCA_947254705.1 uncultured Veillonellaceae bacterium | reverse complement strand
ATTTCGATCCATACAATCGCAGCCAGATTATGGCGGGGGTCGGCAGCTATCGGGGCAAGCAGGCGGCCGCATTAGGTCTGGCGCACTATGCAAACGAAGATACGATGGTACACGCCGGCGTATCGTACGGAGGCACATCGGAATTGATAGCCAATGCGGGGATCACGTGGAGATTCGGAGATAAAGCGGATCGCGCCGCACTGGCGGAACGTCACGCACGATTGCCGCAGTATGCACAGCAGGGACCGATTGGATCGATGTATGTGATGCAAGATGAAATGGCGGCGTTGAAGAAAGAAAACAGCGATTTGCGCAAGGAAATGCAGGCACAGAAAGAAGAATCCGATGAACGAATTGCGAAGTTGGAAGAAACGGTGAATGCATTGCTTGCACGACTGTAATCATCGCAGCACCGAAAATAAAAACAGCTCTCCGCGGAGAGCTGTTTTTATTCCCGTCGGGGCACCGGAAGGGGAGAGAAAATACAGGCACGAAATAACGGTAAAGAAAGATAAGTAAAGGGAAAATGCTTGACAAGTCGGGGTAAATCACATAAAATAAGACAAGTGAGCATTTGTCCTTACCCTTAGCCCCGGAAGGATAAACCATTCACGTTTGAATATGTACAAGGAGGAATGAACCAGCATGAAAACCACGTTTATGGCCAATCCGAGCAATATTGAGCGGAAATGGTACATCGTTGACGCGGAAGGCAAAACGTTAGGACGTCTTGCTGCCGAAGTAGCGAAAATCCTACGGGGTAAACATAAACCGACGTATACGCCGCATCAGGATACCGGCGATTTTGTCATCGTTATCAACGCGGCCAAAGTAACGGTCACGGGTAAGAAATTGGTCCAGAAAAAGTATTTCCGGCATTCGGGTTATCCGGGTGGCGGACGGTTCATCGGCCTGTCATGGCTGCTTGAACGTCGTCCCGAACAGGTCATTGAAATGGCGGTACGCGGGATGCTTCCGAAAAATACTCTCGGACAGAATATGTATCGTAAACTGAAGGTGTATGCCGGCGCGGAACATCCGCATCAGGCACAGCAACCGGAAGTGTTGAATTTGGATATTCGGTAATACCGGAAGGAGGAACATCACATGGCAGAAGTACAATACTACGGCACCGGTCGTAGAAAGAAATCCGTTGCCAGAGTTCGTCTGGTTCCGGGTCAGGGTAATATTATCATCAATCAGCGTCATATGGACGATTATTTCGGCCTGAAAACGTTGGAATTGATTGTTAAGCAGCCGCTCGAATTGACGAATACGACGACACAGTATGACGTGTTGGTCAATGTTCACGGAGGCGGGTTTACCGGTCAAGCCGGTGCGATTCGTCACGGTATCAGCCGGGCGTTGTTGCAAGTGGACGGAGAGTATCGTCAGGCGTTGAAGAAAGCAGGTTTCCTGACACGCGATCCGCGCATGAAAGAACGTAAAAAATACGGTCTTAAAAAAGCGCGTAAGGCTTCGCAGTTCTCCAAACGTTAAGACAATCAAAAGACTCGATTTCGGTCGAGTCTTTTTTGTATGTATCTGTCGATATGCGGCGGTGAGGTTGCAGCCAAGTACAAGTATCGTTATAATAAAAGGGTTAACACAAGAGAACAAATGAGGGAGACAGTATGCAATATACGTTGGCAAAGACCGTCACATATGAGGGGACGGGCTTACATCTGGGAAAACCGGTACGGATGACGCTCAAACCGGCACCCGTTGACAGCGGCGCGGTATTTTGTCGCACGGATATACCCGATGCGGCACCGATTCCCGTCGATATCTCGCAAATCACTACGACGATGCGGGCAACGAAACTGGGGAGCGGAGATGTGTTTGTCATCACGGTGGAGCATGTATTAAGTGCGTTGCATGCGATGGGCATTGATAATTGTATCGTGGAGATGAATTCACCCGAGCCTCCGGTGGCGGACGGCGGTGCGGCGGAGTTTGTCCGTTTGCTGTTAGAAGCGGGAGTTTGTGAGCAGGAAGGAATATCGCGCGTGCGACGATTGACACGCAGTTGCGGCGTGTATGACGAGGCCGGTGACCGGTTCATCGTGGCGGTGCCGTATGACGGATTTCGCGTGACATTTGTTTCGGAAAATCCGCATCCGTTGTTAGGAACGCAGGCGATTGATATTGAGGTGACGCCGGAGTCGTATCAGCGCGAAATCATGCGCGCGCGGACGATCGGATTTACGTATGAGTTGGATCAACTGCGTGCGATGGGGTTGGCACAGGGGGGCAATTTGGAGAATGCACTGGTGTATTCGGAGACGGAATGTCTGTCGATCCCGCATTATCCCGATGAGTTGGTACGACACAAGGTGCTTGATGTCATCGGTGATTTGTATCTGGCGGGACGTATGCAGGCACATATTATTGCCCGCAAGTCCGGTCATCTACTGAATACGGAGTTGGCGAAGAAGATCGCGGCGCAGTGGGAAAAGGGGGAATCAACGTGTTGAATATACAGGATATTATGGCGATTTTGCCGCACCGGTATCCGATGTTGCTGGTCGATCGGATTTTGGAGGTAGAGCCGCTCAAGCGGGCCGTCGGGATAAAAAATGTGACGGTCAATGAGCCGTTTTTCGTCGGTCATTTTTCCCAAGAGCCGGTGATGCCCGGCGTGTTGATTTGCGAGGCGATGGCGCAGGTCGCCGGGGTGGCGTTGTTGTGCGGGATTGAGGAGCAGGGCGTAATGCCGATGTTTACCGGCATCAATAAGACGCGTTTTCGCTCATCGGTCGTACCGGGCGATACGCTGCGGACAGAGGCGGAGGTCTTGAAAATCAAGGGGAAAATGGGCAAAGTACATTGCCGCGGATATGTCGGCGAGACCTTGAAGGCGGAAGGCGAGTTTATGTTTTATTTGCAATTCCCGACAGATGAGGATATGGCGGAAAAAACGGAGTAAGTAAGCGATAAATAGCAGGAAAAAATAGTTAAACGGCGGATAAAAAAGGTAATGCCCTATTATCGAAGGAAAAGCGAGTTGCTTTTGTGCACCATCGGTCGATTATATAATATATCAGAACGCCCCGCACAGGTGGGGAGACGACTAAAACACACATACATATGAAGGAGATAGAATGGGATTAGAAGTAGTCAAGGCGGAGGCACCGACGATTCACCCGACGGCGATTGTCGATCCGTCGGCCAGGGTGCATGCCAACGTAAAAATCGGTCCGTATGTTGTCATCGGGCCGCATACCGAAATCGGAGAAGGGACGCAGATTGATGCGCATGCGGTCATTCATCCGTATACGACGATCGGAGCACGTTGCCGGATTTTTCCGAGTGCATCGATCGGAGGCGAGCCGCAGGATTTGAAGTTCAAAGGGGAACGGAGCTTCACGATTGTCGGCGATGCCACGCAGATCCGCGAGTATGTGACGATCAGCCGTGCGACCGGTGAGGATCAGCAGACACGAGTCGGCTCTCATTGCTTGTTGCAGGCATATACGCATGTCGCCCATAATTGCCAGGTAGGCAATCATGTCGTGATGAGCAGTTTTTCCGGCTTGGCGGGACATGTTACGTTGGAAGACGGCGCGGTCATCGGCGGCATGGCAGGGGTTCATCAATTTGTCAAAATCGGTCGTACCTGTATGGTCGGAGCCATGACGAAGGTAGTGCAGGATGCACCTCCGTATATCATTGTGGACGGCAATCCTGCCCGCGTGGTGGGGCTCAATAATGTCGGATTGGCACGAGCGGGCGTGTCGGCGGAAGTCAAGTCCGATCTTAAACGGGCGTATCGCTTGTTGTACCGTTCCGGCTTGAGTCTTGTCGATGCGATCCGGGAGATGGAGCAGGAGTTGCATGCGTATGAAGAGATCGAGCATTTTCTGCGATTTTTGCGTAATTGTGAACGCGGTATCGTGCGGACACGTAAAGAATAATACGGACATCTCGGCAGTGATTGCTGTCGAGATGTTTTTTTGTGCCCGTATGCTGTCGTAAGTCCGTCAGCGAAGTGTCCAAGTATGGTAAAATAAAAGGAGTATATACAGGGGAGGAACGTCATGGCGACAATCGGTTTGCTTGCCGGTATCGGTCAATTGCCGGTGGAGTTTTTGCGGGCGGCGCAACGGGACGGTCATCGTGTCGTGACGATTGCGGTTGCGGACGAGGCGGCGCCCGAATTGGAACGGGAAGCGGATGCGTTTTATCGAATCCATGTATTGAAGTTGAATCGGATTATCCGGACATTGGTGGAGGAAGGCGTGACGGAGGCCACGATGCTCGGGAAGGTAACAATGGAAATTTTATTTAAACAGATGGCGTTGCCGGACGCACGTGCACTCAAGGTGTTGCATCGGTTGCGCAATCGTAAAGATGATACGATCATGGAAGCGTTGGTGGCGGAGCTGGCGGAGGAAGGGATTCGGGTGCCGGATCAGACGCGCTATTTGCGTGCGTTGTTGCCGGCGCCGCAAGTGTTTACCGAACGCCGGCCGACGGCAGAGCAGTGGGAAGATATCCGGTTCGGTTTTGCCACGGCCAAGCAGATGGGACGACTCGATATCGGACAGACGGTGGTGATCAGCAAAAAAGCGGTGATGGCGATCGAGGCGATTGAAGGAACGGATGCCTGTATCGTGCGCGGTTGTGAGTTGGCACGCAAGGGTGCGGTGGTGGTCAAGACGGCAAAGCCGCAGCAGGATACGCGGTTTGACGTGCCGACTGTCGGCATGCAGACGTTGCGATCACTGCTCGTGCATGACGGGGCGGTATTGGCGATGGAAGCCGAGCGGACACTGTTTGTGGAACAACGGGAAGTGATCGCCGAAGCAAATCGGCGGGGCATCGTGATCTGTGCGGTCACGCAGGAGCAGGCCGAACAGGCGGAGATGCCGTTATGAAGGTGATGTTTTCCGCGGGGGAGGCCTCGGGTGATTTGCATGCGGCGGCAGTGGCACGGGAACTTGTAAAAGCGGATCCCGGCGTGACGCTGTTCGGTATGGGCGGTCATGCGATGGAGCAGGCGGGAGTGCGCTTGATTCGCAATATTGATGACCTCGGTGTAATCGGGATTGCGGAAGTGATTCGACGGTTGCCTTTTTTCTTCCGTTTGCGCAGTGAGCTTGTGGCGGCAGTACGACGGGAGCGGCCGGATGTATTGGTGTGTGTCGATTACCCGGGATTTAATATGCGCTTGGCACATACGGTACATGAGATGGGGGTGCCGGTGGTGTACTATATCGCGCCGACGATTTGGGCGTGGCACGCCGGTCGCGGCCATGCCGTCGCACGCGATACGGATGCGGTGGCGTGCATTTTCCCGTTTGAGGAGGCGGCGTATCGAAAGATGGGAGCGGCGGCGACATTCGTCGGTCATCCGTTGTTGGATACGGTTCATCCGACACGCAGCGCAGCGGCAACGATACGGGATTTCGGTGTTCGCTTGTCGGCATGGCGGGTGCTTTTGTTGCCCGGAAGCCGCGGCCAGGAAATTGAACGCCTGTTGCCGTTAATGTTGGACGCGGTACGGATATTGGGCCGAAAGCACGACGTACAATGCTTTTTACCGCGGGCGACGACGATCGCCCGAGAACGTTTGGAAGCGATGATTGCGGCGTCGGGGGTGGAGGTTACCGTCACCGAGGGAGCCGTATATGATTTGATGCAAGTAGTGGATGCGGCGTTGGCGGCATCGGGTACGGTGACGTTGGAAGCCGCATTGATGCAACTGCCCACCGTGTTGGTATATCGGGTTTCGCCCTTGACTTATTGGCTCGGGCGGCGGGTGCTTACAACACCGTATATCGGGTTGCCGAATATTGTTGCCGGACACGCTGTCATTCCGGAACTGTTGCAAGATGAGGTTACGCCGGTACGGATGGCGGAAGAATTGGAACGTATTATTCCTGCGGGGGAACCCCGGCAGACGATGGTAGCGGCCTTGGGTGAGGTACGGACACGGCTCGGCACACCGGGGGCGGTCGGGCGAGTGGCGCAATTGATACGGGAAACCGCGGAAAGGACGGAGCGATGAACGATTATCTGCGTTTGCTGCAATACGTGAAGCCGTATTGGCGGCGCGGTCTTGCGGCTGCTTTATGTATGATTGTCGCCGCGGTAACGACATTGCTCGTGCCGTGGATTATTCGTGATATTGTCGATGATGTCCTGACGGCGAAGAACATGATGGCGCTGAATTTGATCGCGGTGGCCATTTTACTGATATTTTTCGTGCGCGGGGTATTTACATTCGGGCACAGTTACTTGATGAGCTATATCGGCAATCGTGTGATTATCGATATTCGAATGCGCGTGTATGCACATTTACAACGGTTATCGCTGTCGTATTTTGATCGGCGCAAAACGGGCAGTCTGATGAGCAAACTGACCAATGATGTCAATGCGTTGCAGACGGCGATCGTGGATAATATTGTCGATATTGTCAAAGAAAGTGTCATTTTGATCGGGTCCATCGCGGCGATGGTGTGGCTGCATTGGAAGTTGACGCTGCTTTGTTTGGTAATTGTCCCGTTGGTATCGACGACGATTCGTTATTTCGGTAAAAAGATCAAACGCAGCGGTCGGCGGGTACAGGAATCGGTGGCGGATGTCACCTCGCACTTGCAAGAGTCGATTGCGGGGATTCGCGTGGTGAAATCATTTCATCGTGAATCGTATGAGATCGAACGGTTTCGTCGCATCAACGAGCGGAATTTTTCCGCATTGATGAAAGCAGCACAGCAAACGAGTCAGCTTTCGCCGTTGGTGGAATTTTTTGCGGCGTTGGCGATTATTGCGATTATTTGGTACGGCGGTTGGAGCGTGATTCACGGAGAGTTGACTTCCGGAGAATTGATTGCGTTCCTCATTTATGCTATTAATCTGGCGAATCCCGTGCGGCGGCTGAGCAGTTTGTATGCCGGCGTGCAAAAGGCGTTGGCGGCCGCGGAGCGAGTGTTCTCCATATTGGATGAAGAGCCGTCCGTCAAGGAGCGCAGTCATGCGACGGAGTTGCCGCCCGTGAAGGGGCGGGTCGAATTTCGGCAAGTGTCGTTTGCGTACAAGTCGGATAAACCAGTATTGCGGGAGCTGAGTTTTGTCGCCGAACCGGGGCAGACGGTTGCATTGGTAGGCCCGAGCGGATCGGGAAAATCAACGGTGGCGAATCTGCTGCCGCGGTTTTATGACGTGGATGACGGGGCGGTGCTGGTGGACGGATATGATGTCCGCGATTTGACATTGCGTTCACTGCGGGAACAAATCGGAATTGTGCCGCAGGAGACGATACTCTTTAATACAACGATTGAGGAAAATATCCGTTACGGCCGACCGGAGGCGACGGCGGATGAAATTATGGAGGCGTTGCGGGCGGCCAATGCGGAATCGTTTATTGCCGAGATGCCGGACGGATTGCAGACGGTGATCGGCGATCGCGGGTTGGTATTGTCCGGCGGCCAGCGACAACGAATTTCCATTGCGCGGGCATTATTGAAAGATCCGCGGATATTGATTCTTGATGAAGCGACATCGGCACTGGATACGGAAAGTGAGCGAATCGTACAAGAGGCGTTGGATCGATTGATGGTGGGGCGCACTGCATTGGTGGTGGCACATCGGCTCTCGACGATTCAGCGGGCGGATTTAATTTTGGTGATTGACCGCGGACGTATCATCGAACGCGGTACACATGAAGAGCTGTTGGCGGCGAACGGCATGTATGCCAAACTGTACATGCTGCGACAAGGAGAACAGGCGTGATGTACTGGCTGTATAATATTTGTTTAGTGGGATATTGGCTGTTTTTGGTCCCTGTTTTACTGTATCGACTGGTGTTTGAAGACGGGTTTTATGATCGGTTGAAGCAGAGCGCGGGAATTATGCCGCAGCCGACATTGGAAAAGATTTACGGATCGAACGGCATCTGGGTACATGCGGCATCGGTCGGTGAAATTGTGGCGGCAAGTCCCGTGGTGCGCGAACTCAAACGACGTTACCCCCATGAAACGGTGGTGGTGTCCGTAGTCACGGCGACCGGTCACCGGATGGCGCAACGAATTATCCCCGAGGCGGACGGACATATTTTCTTTCCGGTCGATTTGCCGATCATCACGGCACGGATTGTAGATATTGTCAAGCCGAAGGTGATTTTACTGGTGGAAACGGAGTTATGGCCGAACTTTTTGCGTTTGGCGGAAAAACGGGGGTTTCCCGTCATGATGGTCAACGGTCGCATCAGTGATCGCAGCGCGAGGCGATATGCGCTGATTCGCCGATTTACCCGCCGCATGCTGGCACAAATCAAGTGGTTCTGTATGCAATCGGAGCAGGACGCCGAGTATATTATTCAGATGGGGGCGTCTCCGGCACATGTCGAAATCACCGGTAACACGAAGTACGATCAGACCTATGCGGAAATCAGTTCGGAAGAAAAAGAAGTATTGTGTCGAGAATTTGCCGTTGGGCATCGTCATCCCGTGATTGTGGCTGGAAGTGTTCATAAAGGCGAGGATGAATTGGTACTGGATATGTTTGACCGCGTGCGACAACAGTATCCGGAGGCTTTTCTGATCATTGCACCGCGTGAAATTCCGCGGAGCGGGCAAGTCGCCGATCTCGCCGCGGCGCATGGATACCGGGTGCAACGACGAACACAAGCGACGGCGGCACCGACAACCGATCTCGACGTACTGATTCTCGATACGATCGGCGAACTGGGGCGGATTTACAGTTTGGCGGATGTCGTCGTTGTGGGTGGCAGTTTCGTTCCTGTCGGCGGGCATAATATTTTGGAGCCGGCCGCTCACGGAAAACCGATTCTAGTCGGCCCGTATATGTTTAACTTTAAAGAAATTTACACCTTAATGGAGAGTCATGATGCGGTAGTCATGACCAGTGAGGCGCAATTGTCACAGGAGATTATCGCCTTACTGGCGGATACGCGTCGCTTGGAGCAGTTGGGTGCTCATGCGTTGCGGTTGATACAGGAAAACGGCGGCGCAACACGGCGTAATGTAGATGCATTTGCCGCGTTGGCAAAGCGGGAAGGGATTCAGTGGCAAGGAGCCGAGAGATGAGAAACAGAGACAGTTATGCTCGTCATTTATTCAGTGACGAGCCGAAGAGTCTGCAGGATCGTGCGGTGTTGTTGGTCTTGGGCGGGATCGAAAAAATATATTCATTTCTGCTGAATATGTGGGTGTCCTTTTATGATATCGGGCATTTGCATAAGCATCCGCTGAACGCATATACGCTCAGTATCGGCAACATTACCGCCGGCGGTACGGGGAAAACTCCGTTGGTGCGGTATATGGCGGAGCATTTTCTTGCCCAAGGCGAAAAGGTGGCCATCATCAGCCGCGGGTATCGCAGCCTTTGGGAAAAAAGCGGCGGCGTCGTCAGTGACGGCACGCATGTGTATGCGACCGCGGAAGAAGCGGGAGACGAACCGTACTTGCTCGCACGCATGTTGCCGAAGGCCATCGTTGCGGTCGGTCGCAAGCGGGCTAAAATCGCTGCACAGATTGAAGCAAAACATCACCCGACCGTGGTGTTGTTGGACGATGCTTTTCAGCACTGGTCACTGCATCGGGATGCGGACATCGTGTTGATTGATGCGACAAATCCGTTCAGTAACGGGCGGGTATTGCCGCGCGGATTGTTGCGTGAGCCGTTGGATCACCTGGAACGGGCACATGTGTATGTCATCACCAAGGCGGACGCGGTGGCGGAAGAACGATTGGATGAAATTATCGGTAATCTCAAAAGTTTTTCTTCACAGGCGCCGATTTTGGTGACGGCACATCGCCCGGGACGGATACTGACATTTGCGAATTGGGTAGCACGTCGTGATCATCGGGCCATTGTTCCGCGCCGAGTGGTGACGATGTGTGCCTTGGGCAATCCCGAGTCCTTTGAACGCAGTGTGCGGCAGGCGGGATTGCAGGCCGTGGGCCATATTCGTCATGTCGATCATCACCGATATACAGAAGAGGATTGGCGGGAGGCGCAGGCCTATATGGAACGGGAGCAGGCGCAGGGCATCATCGTCACGGAAAAAGATGCGGTAAAATTGATTGACTGCGTATCATCGGATGCAACCAATGTCTATGTATTGACGCTGGAGTTGAAAATGATTTCCGGCGAAGATGAATTTTGGACGTACTTGGAAGAAGAACGAGAGGTGCGGGGATGAAGACGATTTGTGTGATACCTGCGCGCTACGGATCGACCCGCTTGCCGGGAAAGCCGCTGCTTGACATTGCGGGAAAGCCGCTCATTCAGAGAGTGTACGAAAGGGCATTGCAAGCCTCGGCGCCGGAACGGGTAGTTGTGGCCACCGATCACGAAAAAATTGCGGCGGCGGTGGAGGCCTTCGGCGGCGAAGCGATGATGACGCTGGCGACACACCCGACGGGAACCGACCGCATTGCGGAAGTCGCGGCACGGTATACCGAGGCGGATGTCATTGTCAATGTACAAGGCGATGAACCGTTGATTGATCCCGCGCTGATTGATCGCTTGGCGGCGCAGATGGCGGCACGTGAAGATATTGCGATGGCCACGGTGGCGGCACCGTTGGCGGAGGCCGATTACGATAATCGCAATGCGGTGAAAGTCATATGCAATCTGAAGGGAGATGCGATGTATTTCTCCCGCTCGTTGATTCCGTATCCGCGACATGCGTTTACCGTATCGCCGCAAAAACATGTTGGCATTTATGCGTATCGGAGAGAGTTTTTACTGCAGTTTGCAGGATTGACGCCGACACCGGCGGAACGTACGGAATCGCTCGAGCAGTTGCGGGCATTGGAACACGGATACCGTATCGGTGTCATTACGACCGATCGGGAACTGATCGGCGTGGATACATTGGAAGAATTATTGCGGGTACGTGCATTGTTTGAAGGAGGACACCATGAATCAAGTACAAGTCGGTGAATGGAAATTGGGCGGAGGCGATCTGTTTTTGATGGCCGGTCCTTGCGTGATTGAAAGCGAAGAACGGACATTGATGATCGGACGGGAAATCAAGCGGATTTGCGAACGCTTGGGAGTGCCCTATATTTTCAAGGCATCCTTTGACAAGGCGAATCGCACATCGTTTCACTCGTTCCGCGGGCCGGGTTTGGAAGAAGGTCTGAAAATTCTCGGACGGATCAAAGCGGAGTTGGGCGTACCGGTTGTCTCCGATATTCATACGGAAACACAGATTACTCCCGCCGCGGCAGTGCTTGATGTATTGCAAATCCCCGCATTTTTGTGCCGACAGACGGATCTCGTATACGGTGCGGGACTGACGGGGAGAACCGTTAATGTGAAAAAAGGGCAGTTCCTGGCGCCGGAAGATATGAAGAATGTAGTGGATAAAATTCGTGAGGCCGGGAATGAAAATATCATGCTGACGGAACGCGGATATTCGTTCGGATATCATAATTTAGTAGTGGATATGCGCAGCCTGGCAATCATGCGGCAGTTCGGCTATCCTGTCGTGTTTGACGGGACGCACAGCGTACAGTTGCCGGGCGGCGCGGGAACCGGCACGGCGGGACAGCGCGAGTTTATTCCGTATCTCACGCGGGCGGCCGTTGCTACCGGTGTGGACGGACTTTTCATGGAAGTGCATGACAATCCTGCGGAAGCACTTTCGGACGGATCGAATATGCTGTATCTGGATCGATTGGAAGGCTTGTTGAAAGAGTTGTTGGATATTCATGCCATTGTGCGCCGGGGAGGTCACTGATGACGGTACATGATGATGTCGTTGCCGTATTGCGGGCAGAGGCGACGGGAATCAACGAGTTGGCACAACGAATCGATGAACGAGCGGCCATGGCGGTCAAACTGATGAGTGATGTGCGCGGTCGCGTCGTGGTCACCGGTATGGGCAAGTCGGGACATATTGCCCACAAAGTGGCGGCGACCTTGGCCAGTACCGGCACACCCGCATTTTGGTTGCATCCCGCCGAAGGCATTCACGGTGATTTGGGTATGGTAACCGCCGATGATGTCGTCATGGCGTTTTCCAACAGCGGTGAAACGGCGGAAGTATTGGCGATTTTGCCGTCGCTGCGAAGAATTGGCGCCAAACTGATTGCAGTGGTCGGCAATCCGAACTCGACTCTCGGTCGTATGG
>CAMYCX010000039.1 GCA_947254705.1 uncultured Veillonellaceae bacterium | reverse complement strand
GCATACGAGATTAGAATAACGGTCTCGTGGGCTCGGGATGTGTATAAGAGACAGCCGTATCTCCGCGAATCCCGGGATCTGTTTCAATCACTTCCAGCTCTACCGAATTAGGTAATTCAACACCAATTACAACACCATTGAAGAAAAGAACCGCAATTTCCATATTTTCTTTCAAGAAATTTAGCGAATCCCCCAATTGCTCTTGATTCAGCATGGTTTGATCGTAGGTCTCCGTATCCATAAAGTTATATGTCCCGCCATCTTCGTACAAATATTGCATTGTACGCCGATCAACATGCGCTCGTGGAACTTTTTCACCGGCATTAAATGTACGTTCAATGACTGCTCCCGTTTGTAAATTTTTTATTTTACAACGAACAAATGCGGCACCTTTCCCCGGTTTAACGTGTTGGAAATCTACGACCTGCCAAACTTGATTATCAATTTCGATTGTTACACCGGGCCGAAAATCATTGCTTGAAATCATCTTAATCCCTCTCCTTATAACTCAACTAAATTTTTTGAGAACTGCGTCAGTAATTGCAGTCCGTTCTCCCTAACTACTGTTGTATCTTCTATTCGTACCCCCCCGAAGTCGGGAATATACACCCCCGGCTCGACGGTAACTACCATCCCTGTCTCAAGAGTTCTTGTTTCGCGTGGAGATAGAGTTGGCCCTTCGTGAATTTCCAGTCCCAAAGAATGCCCCAATGAGTGGGTAAAATAAGTTGCTAATTTATGTTTTTCCAGCATCGAGCGCACCAACTCATCGGGCTCACTTCCTTGCATCCCCGGGCGAATGCTATCGCAAGCAAGCTGCTGCGCCTGTAATACAGCATTATATATTCGACGTTGCTCCGGCGATGCTCGACCAACAACAAATGTCCTTGTCATGTCTGAATGATAGCCATGATATACCGCGCCAAAATCAAATGTAATAAACTCTCCATCCTGCACAACTTTATCACTGGCAATACCGTGCGGCATGGCGGATCGATAACCGGAAGCTACAATAGTGGAAAATGATGTTTTTTCAGAACCGTGAGCTAACATGGCCCGTTCCAACGCAATACGCAATTCATTTTCCGTCTGTCCCACTCGAATTATTGATAGTATTTCATGTAGTGCTCTATCAGCAATGGAGCAAGCTTGTTGTATCGCATGAATTTCTTCTTCAGTTTTAACTTGACGAAGCTGATCCGCATCAATCTCAATTACTTCAACATCAGGTACAGCTTTACGAAACGCTAAATATTGCGCCGCAGAAACAGCTGAAAGCTCAACTCCCAAACGTTGTATCTTATGCTTCTCACATTGGCGTTGCAGCTCTGCAATCAAATGTCCACCGTGATTATAAACCTCCCAATTCGGACATTCCTTTCGGGCCTGCTCGGTATACCTTGCATCTGTTATAAGATGTCGGCTCCCCGGAGTAATCAACGCATCGGTATCTTCACCCGTAAATCCGGTTTGATATCGAACATTTACTGTTTTATGTAACCAAACTGCATCTATCGAATAGTCTTGCAAATATTGTTTTGTAATGTTCATATTTATAGTACCTTCTTGATAATTATACACCATGATCACAAGATATCACAAATATTTCATGTATTTATTTAGGAAGTACATGATGGGTATCATTCAACAGGGCTAATAAATTGCGTTGACCATAATAATGTATTTCTGTCACATTGACATTATCTTGTTTGAAATTCCAAGCAAGATCCAAGTTCATTCCCAACAATGAACAAATCAAACAGCGAATGGTACCGCCATGAGAGACAATAACGATTGTCTCTTCTTCGTGCTCCGTAAGAATCTTTCGCAATGCAGTAAAGGCCCGATTTTGTACATCCCAAAAAGACTCTCCATTGGAAATTCGTAGTGTATCCGGATGATTATACATGTGCTCAATTGCACCAGGCCATCGCTCACTGATCTCCTCGTATGTAAGCCCTTCCCAGTCTCCAAAATTGATTTCTCTAAATTCGGGTACGGTTTGCACAATTACATTTTTGCTTTCGGCCAAAGGTAGGGCAGTATAATACGCTCGGGATAAGTCACTGGCATATACCGCATTGACAGAAATTAAATCAAAATAGGGAATCAAACATTGGGCCTGCTTCTTACCAGCATCGCTTAACTCTACATCTGTAATCCCCTGATAGCGTCCGGAATGATTCCAAACTGTTTGTCCGTGCCGAACAAAAAAAAGTCGAACCAAACAATCCCCCCCTTATATTATATTTCTCAACTCTTCCGAAATGGTTGAGAAAAGATAATCGTTCTCTTCCGGGCAACGAATCGCAATACGAATATGACGCTCCCCCAACCCGTCATAATTATCACAATTGCGAATGAGTATATCTCGCTTGGCGAGGTGATCACAAAGCATTTTAGAGGTTATCTGTGAAGGCAGCTCCATCAGCATAAAATTAACTATTGGACGGATCACGGATAATCCTTCTATCTGTGAATATTTTTGGTAGATTCGCTCTTTCTCTGTCTGAACCAAATGCTGAGTCGATAAAATATATTCCGTATCCCAAAGTGCTTCTGTCATGTACCTGGCAGCTAATACGTTAACATTCCATTGATCCATACCGGCAAGCAATAAACGAATCCAATCTGAATAAGCAAAAAGCGCTCCGAGGCGCAACCCCGGAATCGACCAAAACTTAGTCAGTGATTGCAATACAAACAAACGACGGTTTTCTTTCACGTAATGACGATATGACATAAAGTGCGGAGCAAAATCGCTAAACGATTCATCCATCAATACGTATGCCCCTCGCTGTTCTGTCAATTCCAGCCATCTCCCTACACATTCTTGCGAAAGCATTTTTCCATCAGGATTATTAGGCTGACACAAACACACAACCTCATTAGACTTCATTTTTTTTTGTGCTTCTGTCATTAATTCATCCTGAGGCAATGATATAATTTGGGATCCGGACGCTATGCCGGCACGTGCATATTCACTGAATGTCGGAGCTGTTACCCAAATGCGTGATGGTCGTAAATGCGAAAATAAAGTGTACAAAAACTCCGTAGCACCATTCCCAACAGCAATATTTTCAATATCCAGATTATAATATTGACCGAGATTCTGTCGCAAGGTCGTTTGATAAGGCTCCGGGTAATGACAAATCAGCTTATCCCAATTCTGTAAAGCTGCTATACCTCGAGGTGAAGGGCCAAGCGGATTAATATTCGCGCTAAAATCTAAAAGTCTCGTTCGTGCATCTTTTCCGTAACGATAAATATTACCGCCATGAATAAATTGTTTGCTGATACTATTCACGCACCTTTATAGTAATTCCGTTATTGTAAAGTTCAACGGTGTCAAAATAAGTAATCACAGATCCGCACCGCTCCAGGATTTTCTGTTTAACTTCTTCTTCACACTCCGGTGCAGATAGTACACCACATACTGTTCCACTATGTGCCACGACTAATCCATATGAGTTTGTATCACTCACTATCTTTTCCATGTCTTCCAGATAGCTTCGATACAATATCTCTTGGTTGGCAAATGCACTGATTGTCGATCCCTCGCCAATCAGACTCAAATCGTGCTGTGCAAGTCCTTTTTTAACTTTAACTAATGCTTCACCAATAACATGACTTTGTTTTTCACGAATTTCTCGCAAATCAGTTCGTTCGTTGAACATAACAGTATCAATATAGCCGCCTTGATCAAAAACGGTAATCACCGCAGACGGAATATCTCCCAGCTCCTGAACGAATGACCCGCGCAAATGATCCATCATTACAATTCCCGGATAAAAAACTGCATCACTCGGCTCGATGGAGAGAGCGATATTCATCAACTCGGACTGCGTCAATTGATAGCCGCAAGCCAATGCCGTCGCCATACAAACAGCCGCAATGTCAGCACTACTTGAGGCCATTCCTTTACCCTCGACTAATGACGATGCTAAGTGAACGGAAAAGTCAGATGAACATTGTAAATACTTCAAGGTTAAAGTTTTTGCAGCCTGTGCCTTGCGAGGCAATAGAGTATGTTCAGTATGTGAAGGAAAATGTGAAACTGCCGTGGAAAAACGATTAATCGGACATGTTACCAGAATATCTGTATTATTAATGCGCCCCTGTACCAGTTCTCCGCATGATCCCGGCACGTTTACCACATATTCCATGCACACTGCCCCATAATTACGCCAACCGCCAACACAAAAACTTCTCCTGTTTCCGTGACAGCACCATAAGTATCACCAGTTAAACCGCCAAGAGCATTAACCAAGCGGGAATTTGCCCACCATCCCCAAACTCCGATTGCAACAGTCATCACTATATAAAGTGAAATCGCTCCCCCCATTAAAGGGAAAAGCATTGTTAATGTCGCAATCTTCATCGCATAAGAAGGCGCATAATCTGCAAAAGCTTTGCCGATTCCTTGCGGACGTGCATAGGGGAATCTGGTGACACTCCAGGACATCAACCAGCGCCCTAGCAACGGCATGGTAAACAAAACAAAGTAAACATGTGAGGATAACGAAAGTAGTAATGCAATTTTAATCAATACCAAAAACACGAATGCCTGAACACCATTCGCACCCACACGACTGTCTTTCATAATTTCCAACATCTGCTCTCGCGAACGTCCGGAAAAATATCCGTCGCAAGTATCCATAAGTCCGTCCGCATGAAGTCCGCCGGTAATAATAAATTCCGCCATTACCAAAACTACCGCGAGCGCAAACGGCGAAATCAGACCATGTAAAAACCAGTATACCCCGCACAAAAAAAGTCCGATTACTGCGCCGACAACAGGAAACCATGTCACTGATGCACCAAAATCTTCTTCTGTCCAGATTTCTTGTTTAGCTATTTTTATCCTTGTCAAAAACTGCAATGCAATCAAAAAAGCATTCATTTTATCACCCAATCAATGCCATCAAACTGACTATCCCAATCATCAGCCAAGTCGCTGTATACATCAAACGTATGGTCAATAATATATCTATACATGTAATCGGGTGTAAGGCATCCCCCATGTATTCACGAAATTCCGGAGTTCCCTCATAATAGTTGTAACCACCAAGTCGAATATTAAGCGCCCCGGCAACCGTTGCTTCCGCATAGCCTCCGTTCGGACTGGGGTGCTTGACTGCGTCACGCGTCATCGTTAACCATGCATGACGCCAATTGAGTTTCCACAACCACGCTGCTAAAAGAATCAACGCAGCAGTAATGCGCGCCGGAATATAATTCAAAACATCATCTAAGCGGGCTGCTACCCGTCCAAAGAATAAATATCGCTGGTTTTTGTACCCTAACATCGAATCCATCGTGTTGCTTGCTCGATACAGCAGTGCTCCCATTGGACCAAAAAGAGAGAAGTAAAATAATGGCGATAAAATGCCGTCTGTAATGTTCTCTGCAACGGTTTCGATTGTGGCTCTTGCAATTTCACCTTCGTCTAAATTATTCGTATCCCGCCCAACAATCCACGATAATTTTTGTCTTGCTAGAGGTAAATTCTTTATCATCAGTAAATGTGCTATCTCTTTACCATCTCGCGCCAAAGAGTTCGGCGTAATAGTAATATACAAAACAATCGCAGCCGTCACCAAATATACATAGTAGCTTGTCCATGTGGCTAAAAAAATTATTACACCACCGATACCGCCGACTGTCAACAAAACGAATAACACGCAGCAAGCGCCTTTCAAGATTGCGTGCATGGGTTTGGTATTTTTCGGATACAAGCATCTTTCCCAAAAAGAAATAATATGACCAATAAGTACTACCGGATGCCAGCGAGTACGCGGATCTCCTAAAATCATATCCAAAAACATTGCCAGCCACGGAACCAGCGGATATAAATTATACATTCAATGTCGACTCCGTCTTCAATAAATCATAAATTAAATCCATTCTCAACGCATTTCTGACAGTATCTGCCAAGCGATTATATTCTGAATCTTTGTAATCATTCCATCGAAAAACGATCGGCAAGGGTTCCAGATGCTTCCGTTTACGCAGTTCATTTAATATGGCTCGACGTAAGTCATCGTTATCAAATATACCATGCATGTACGTTCCAAACACTTGACGATCGGACGACACTTTCCCATCCTGTGCAGTGACTTCTTTACCGCTTCTTGTGCGCAATATAAAGGCACTTTTCGTATTATCTAGAAATTCCGTTTGACCCATATGGATTTCATAACCGTGTAAATGATCAAATGACACATCTAGTCCCAAAAAATCGAAATTATGACAAGCAAATGTTACTTGATGAGTTGTTTTTTTGCCCTCCATATGAGTTTTGGTGGGTAGCAAACCTACCCCTTCAACCCGATTATGATGACTTTCAACATGGTTCGGATCCAATACTTCTTGCCCGAGCATCTGGTATCCTCCGCAAATTCCCGCGACCGGAATCCCTCCTTGCGCCAACTCCTTAAGCTCTTCAACATAGCCGAAACGATGCAAATATAATAAATCCTCAATCGTATTTTTACTTCCCGGTAAAATAACCATATCAGGGTGACCTATTTGATCTCCCCGACGTATATACCGAATTTCGACATCCGGCTCATGCGAAAGTGCATCAAAATCGGTAAAGTTTGAGATTTTAGGCGTTTGTAAAACTGCGATCTGTAGGCTTCTGTCAATATGATCTGTTTTGTCTTGCAAAGACACAGAATCTTCATTTTCAATTCCCAAGTCATCCAGATATGGAACAACTCCCAATATCGGCTTCCCTGTCTTCTCCTCCAAGAATGTCAATGCCGGCTCCAATAGGCGAATATCACCACGGAATTTGTTGATAATAATTCCTTTAACAAGGTTTCGTTCCTCTTCATCCAGCAACTCCAATGTCCCTACCACAGAAGCCAACGCGCCACCACGATCAATATCTGCAATTAAAAACACTGGGACATCGAACTCTTTGGCAACTCTCATATTGACAATATCGGTATTCTTCAAATTTATTTCTGCCGGAGAACCAGCTCCTTCAATCACAACCACATCAAAACGAGAGGCCAAATATGCCATACTTTCTTTAACAGAGTCCCATGCCATCAAGCTGTACCGAGTATGATATTCCTGTGCACTATAGACCCCCACCGGTTTTCCCATCAAAACGACTTGCGAAGTCTGATTCCCCGAGGGCTTTAATAAAACAGGATTCATTTGTACGATCGGATCTAATCCCGCGGCTTCCGCCTGTGCAACTTGTGCACGCCCCATTTCATCCCCATCTTTGGTTACATATGAATTTAATGCCATATTTTGCGCTTTAAACGGTACGGGACTATAGCCGTCTTGTCGCAAAATTCTACACAATGCAGTTGTCAATATGCTTTTGCCGACATGTGAGCTGGTTCCCTGAAACATAATCCCTTTTGTCATTGCTATTCTCCTCTTTTTTTCAAAGGAATGGAAATTCCTGCCATGACCCAATCCACCTGTGAAGAAATTGATCCCAATTGCTGATTTGCCAACCCGACTAAATCTCGATACAGACGACTCATCGCATTATTCGGGACGATCCCCATTCCCAATTCATTAGTAACAAAAATTACTTGTGCATCAAGATTGCTAAGTATATTTTTAAGCGTATTCATTTCCATTTGCAGGCGATTCGTAATCTTCTCAATTTTGCGCTCAGAAAACACAACAGAAACATCGCTTCCCAAGTCTCCACATTCATCCAGCAACAAGTTGTTTACATACATTGTAACACAATCAAACAGGAATACATCGGCTTGTCTGAGTATGGTTTCCATCTTTTCCATCTGACTGCTCGAAAATTCAAAAGTTTGCCAATCTGACGGACGTCGTTGGCGGTGCAAACGCACTCTTTCCCTCATCTCGGCATCACCGACTCGGGAAGTTGCAATATATCCTTTCCGACCGATTGTTTCAGAAAGCAACCACTCTGCAAACTCACTTTTTCCGCTCCTTGCGCCTCCTATAACTAATCTGCTGTGTCCCATTTGAGCCTCCCCGAAATTGATCAATGATCTATGCTTTATAACGATACACTAAATGTGGTATATTATTAAGTATACAACAAAAACGAGGTGAATTTGATGGCCATTTCAACAACTTACAAACTGGATTTGATGCGGACACTTTGGGATCGTACCTATCGTGCGACTGTATTCAACGAACGAGACGAATATGTTGCAACAATTCGCATTATTTTAGGTATTCCTCTCTCTTCCGATCAGGTTCCAGAAGGTGCTCCTGAAGTACATGATTACTTAATTGTGCTAGTGGAAGATACGGTAATTCATCCCGAGGATATCATTGCTTTTGAAGATTCGCTATCCCGAACACTAATTGCGAAATCTACCAGTGAAACATTTCATCCGGTCCATTCCTTATTTTTTTTACCCCAGCCCCAGTGAGGTTCTGCTGAAAGACTCCTCAGAAACGAACAGTTAAACAAAAACTTGTTTCCTTTCAGGAAACAAGTTTTTGTTTTCTTTCATATCATAATTCTGTTTCGACTCGTCCCCAAATATAACATAAGTCGGATAATCGGTTTAGATAACGAATATCTACTTCGTGAACCGATTCTTCAGCCTGTAATCGCCAAAATAATCGTTCTGCACGTCGAACAACCGTTCTCGCAATATCGAGACAAGCCCCCGCATGTGTATCTCCCGGAATCAAAAACTTTGTCAGAGGCTCTAACTGTGAATCATATCGATCAATAACTTGCTCCAAATGAGCAATGTGATCGTCCGTAATAGACGGATCTTTGTCAAGACTTGCAACATCTGCCATTAAGAGCCACAAATCTTTTTCCACCTGATAAATTTCTTCTTTTACTGTATCTTTCGTCGCTACCGCACGTGCAAGCCCCAACGCTGCTTGCGCTTCGTCAATCGTCCCGTATGTTTCCACACGTAATCCGCCTTTGGAAACACGTTGCCCGGTATACAGACTGGTGGCGCCTTTATCACCGGTTTTGGTATATACCTTGCTCATCAAATCCCCTCCTTAAGAAGTGAACGCTCTGATTATGCCTCGGGAAACCAGAGTGAGATTTCTTGTGCAGCTGTCTCCGGCGCATCTGATGCATGAACAATATTTTCATCAATTGATGTGGCGAAATCACCACGAATCGACCCCGGAACCGCTTCGATCGGATTTGTGGCTCCATTAATTTGGCGAACTGCAGCAATCGCATTTTCTCCACTGATGACCATTGCCAATAATGGGCCTGAAGTAATAAACTTAATCAATCCATCAAAAAAAGGTTTGCCTGCATGTATCGCATAATGTTTCTTGGCCAGATCAACGCTAACGGTTTCCATACGAATCGCATCAATAGAAAGCCCTTTGCGCTCAAAACGCGAAATTACTTCTCCACAAATTTTTTTCTTTACTCCGTCCGGTTTTACCAGAACCAATGTCTTTTCCATTTTTGACCTCCTTTGCCTTATCCGCTAAAAGCCAAAGAGATCAATCTCTTTGGCTTTTAGGATGGTTACTAACTGGTCGGAACGACATGATTTGAACATGCGACCTCTACCACCCCAAGGTAGCGCTCTACCAAGCTGAGCTACGTCCCGATATCTCTTATAGCATAAGAATTTTTAATACATTTGTCAAGATCAAACTTCATGCACTCCTTGTGTACATACCTCCAAAATAAAACTTCGAGCATCATATGCTGCACCAAATGCAGATTTCATTGTCTCTGCAACTATCTCTGCTTTATCCGTCGGGCAAATTGCCAAAAGGGTACTTCCCGACCCACTAATTGTCGCCGCATATGCACCTGCAGACATCGCCGCGGCTAGCACCTTTTCTCCGTTTGGAATGAGTGGTAATCGATAAGGAACATGCAGATAATCACGAAAAGCGATTGGCAAATAACGCGGCTCTTCATAAATTAATGCCGCTAAAAAAAATGACGCTGATGCTACATTTTGTACCGCTTTTGCATGCTCTATAGTTGCCGGCAATACCCGTCGCGCATCTTCCGTTGAGAGCGGAATTTGCGGTACACAGGCAATCCATTTCCACTCCTCTGGAACTTGGTATAACACCGTTTCCCATTTTTTCGACCCTCGTGCAGAGCAAATACAGTTGCCAAACAACGCTGGGGCCACATTATCGGGGTGTCCTTCAATTTCTACGGCGAGCTCCAAAAGTTCCTGCTTAGAAAGTCCCAATTTCAGCAATTTTGATGCCAAATATAATCCGCCTACGATAGCAGCGGAAGAACTCCCCAGTCCTCGTGCCAAAGGAATCCGGTTGGTCATTTTAAGAATTCCCCCCGGCAAAGGTATCTGATAAAAACGTGATAAATGCTGCATGCTTTTCAACACAAGATTATTCGAATCGCCGCTAAAGAGTGTATCTGCGCCTTCTCCATATATTTCAAGAGAAATTTTGTCACCACATTCTATCAGCTCGAATGACAATTCATTATATAAAGAAAGCGCCATCCCGAAGACATCAAAACCTGCTCCCAAATTTGCCGTTGTTGCCGGAACAGATATAGTGACTTTATTCATCCGACTGGTCCTCAAACACCCGTATTACATTGGCTACTCTTTCTACGGACTCGAGCCCTTCCAGCTGGCTTCTTACACAATGAACGGCACGTTGTTCCGCTGGATAAACTACCATAACCAATTCTGCACTGACTTCTTCTCCTAGTTGTCGCATCGTTTCGATACTAATTCCCTGCTGGGAAAACGTTTGTGAAATTTCAGCCAACACGCCGGGGCGATTTTGAACGATCAATCGGAAATAATACGGAGATTTCCAATGCGCAGCGTCAGCTAGTTTGGCCGACGCATCAGCTGTCAGTATCGGATTTTTGCCACAAATATTTTCATTAATGTGATGGGCGATTTCCATTACATCACCCAATACCGCACTTGCTGTCGGGAATGATCCTGCTCCTTTTCCGTAAAACATAACATCATCTACTGCATTTCCAACAACATAGACTGCATTATAAGCCCCACGGACAGCTGCTAATGGATGGCGTACGGGGACAAAGGCAGGATGCACGGAAAGCACGACTCCTTCATCCATTTTTTTGGCAACTGCCAATAATTTGATGACATAACCCAGTTCACCGGCTACCTGAATATCACGCGCCGTTATTTTTTCAATCCCTTCAACTTGTACATTTTCAAGTGTAATTTTAGCACGGTAAGCAATTGATGAAAGAATCGCAATCTTCCTTGCCGCATCTAATCCTCCTACATCAGCCGCAGGATTTGCTTCCGCATAACCGAGCAATTGGGCCTGCGCCAATGCTTCTTCATAAGATAAACTATCTTCTGTCATAGCAGACAAAATATAGTTGGTTGTACCATTTACAATACCGGCAATTTCTTCTACTTGATTCGCTTTCAGTGATTTTTGCAGAGGCAATAGAATGGGCATACCACCGCCAACACTCGCTTCACACAGAAAATCCACACCATTTTCCGTCGCTGTCCTTACAATTTCGGGACCATGCATCGCGATCAAATCTTTGTTTGCGCTTACCACGTTTTTCTTTTTAGTCAATGCTTCTAAGATAAACTCTCGCGCGGGATGAATCCCCCCCATCACTTCAATAATAATCGAAATGGCTTCGTCATCCAGAATATCTCGTACATTTTCCGTAATCGTCAAATCATCAGGCAATTTCAAATGACCATATTCATTTTTATTTTTTACCAACGCACGCGTAATCCGAATAGGACAACCGATGCACTCTTCAATCCATTTTCGATTTTTTTCCAGTGTCAGTGCAACTCCTGAGCCAACTGTTCCTAACCCCAATAAGCCTACTTGAATCGCAGTCATTTTTCTCCCCCTATTCGTGACCAATAAGTGTAATTTCTTTTACTCCCTTAATCCGCTCAATTCGTTTCAGCAACTCCTCTACACTAATTTGCATATGCATTGTTTCAAAAGACATCGTAACATTTGCAACTTGCTGAAGTGGTATACCTTGGTTAATGGTAATAATACTTCCCTTTTGCCGAGCAATCATTTGTAATACACGTGCCAACACACCGGCCTCATGAGAAATCATAATCGAAACAGAAAAAACCCGACCTTGAATGGCTTCAAAGAAAGGCTCTACCCGATCTTTATATTTATAATATGCACTACGGCTCAAATTGACTCGTTGCACGGCTTCATTAATAGTTTTGACTTCACCGCTGCTCAACAAGCTTTTAACCATAATGGTTTTCTTGATTGCCTCCGGTAAAATCTGTTTATCCACTAAATAAAATTGTGTATCCCGTTCTTTCTGCACGATATTCACCTCAGTATTTATTTTATATCATGTTTTGTGTCATTGGATAATAAATATTTTTTCCCGAACATGGTCAATACAAAATACATACCGACAAAAAACGGTACATATTCTGCCGACGCCCGCCACATTACTGCTAAAATGCCAACAC
>CAMYCX010000038.1 GCA_947254705.1 uncultured Veillonellaceae bacterium | reverse complement strand
GATATACGGATATTATATTTTTACTATATAGGGGTAGGGGCTGAGAGGAAGTACAGCGGGATTGGTCGGTAACGGCAATATAAAAACCTGCACACGCTGGGGTGCAGGTTTGGCGGCGGCGTAACGATCATCGTTTGTCAGGACAGGGATGCGGTCGGGTAGTCTTGGAGCGCGGGCCGAGCTTGTTTGTTGTCAATCATCATGTGTAACAGTTGTGCCAGACGCACGGCGACGGGGTAGAGGGGATCGGTAACTACCGGCGGCAAGTACATCACGGCTGCCTCGATGTGACGGCAGACGGTTGCCCGCTGCCAGTAAACGGGGATCTCGGCGCAGGACAGAATGAGTCGTGTCGGCGCCTCGCCGACGGAGGCGTGGCAGTCGCGGATATGGCGCAGATTGACGTAGCCGACGGTCGCATCGCGCATGATGCGCGGCGGTCGTACGCGCAAAGGAACCAATACGGTGTCGCCCAGCGGCAGCGGCAGCCACAGGCGTCGTGCCTGTGTGTGGCGACGTCGCAACAAGTTGGGGCTCGTGCCGTAATGAGCGGCGACATGATTGATGACGGTGCGAATGCGATAGGGAAGATCGCGAATCGTTCCGTCTGTAAAATACGTGCGTACGACATCACCCGTGTCGGTGTATGTCGGGATCCAGGCGGCGACGCGGGTGACGTCTTCCGCCGCGGGAATGGTCGGTGTTAGCCCCAATAACGGTGGCGCAGATTGTAATTTCATGGTATACCTCCTCACACAATCGAACAAATGTTCGATTGTGTTCATTGTACAAGTTCGCCAGGTGCGCGTCAAGGCGGTCATGGTGTATTTTCGTCCGATTTTGTGCTTGCCTCGTGTCGGCTTTCCGTGCGTATTGCACGGGATGAAAATAAACGGCATGTTGCCGCGGGATAGGGGTGGCGATTGTGATATAATAAAAAGCACAATGGAGGGGTGTCGTGTGTTGACGATTTGGTTGGCAGTGGCCGTCGTAGCGGCGGATCAATGGATTAAATATATTGTGCGAACGCGGATGGAACTGGGAGAGAGCATTCCGATTGTGCCGGATGTATTGCACTGGACATATATCGAAAATCACGGTGCCGCATTCGGTATTTTGGAGCATCAGCAATGGTTCTTTTTATCGATCGTGGTCGTGTTGTTCGGGTTGTTTTTTTACTATCGGGAGCGGATTCCGCAGCGTCCGCGGTATTTTCCGATCGCTGTCGGACTGTTGCTCGGCGGTGCGCTCGGTAACGCATGGGATCGTTTTTACCGCGGCGGTGTCATTGATTTTATCGATTTTCGCGTGTGGCCGATTTTCAACGTGGCGGATATGGCGATTTGCGGTGCCGTAGCGGCGTTGATGTGGTATTTCTTACGGTCTGATGAGACGCCCCGCGATCGGGGGAGACAGTCGTAACGGTTGTGCGGCGATCGGCGTAAACGGTGGAGTCTGTGACGGCAAGGAGTGAATGATGAGCGAAGAAAAGGTCTATCACGTACCGGAAACCGCGGAAGGGGAACGGTTGGACGTGTTTCTCGCCGCGCAAACGGGGCTGGCACGCAATGCCGTTCTCAAGCACTGTAAAGCGGCGGCGGTAACGGTGAACGACATTGTCCGCAAGGCCAATTATCGTTTGCGAACGGATGATACGGTGCGCTTGGTACGGCAACAATCCGTATCTGCGATACCGACGGCGGAAGATATTCCGCTTGATGTTCTGTATGAAGATGAGGATATGATTGTCGTCAATAAACCGCGCGGCATGGTGGTACACCCTGCGTACGGACACCATACGGGGACGTTGGTACATGCGTTGCTTGCCCGTACGGACGGGGTACTGGCCGCAACGGGGGATGATTCCCGACCGGGGATTGTGCATCGGCTTGATCGGGATACTTCGGGGGTGATGATGGCGGCGAAAACGGAGCGCGGCAGAGCGGCACTGACGGAGCAAATTCGGGCACATACCGCGCGCCGTGAATATCTCGCGATCGTTCACGGCGATCCGGCGGCGGATACGTTAACGATACGATTACCGCTCGGACGTGACGCAAAAGAGCGTATGAAGCGTGCCGTCGTATCCGGCGGTCGCGAGGCGGTGACTCATGTTGAAGTGGTAACACGTTACCAAGGGTATGCCTTGTTGCGGTGTCGACTGGAAACGGGGCGTACACATCAGATTCGCGTGCATTTGGCGCATATCGGTCTTCCCGTCGTGGGCGATCCCTTGTACGGCCGTCGCAAAGAACGCTTACCCATGCAGGGCCAAGCATTGCATAGTGCCCGTTTGACGGTGGCCCGTCCGAGTGACGGCGAAATAATTGTTTGTGAAGCGCCGCTTCCTGCGGATATGACGATGTGTCTGCGACGGCTGGAAGAGATGACGTTGCCCCGCACATCTTGAACGAAAATCGTTGTACGAGCGCATGACGGAAGCGAATGGTACGGAAAAAACGCGGTGGGGCTGTGCATCTCTGCATGGCGTACAGAAAGGAGACTATTCATGTGGCAAGATAAAACCGTATTAATGGACGCGCAAGCGATGGGGCGGGCCCTGCGCCGGATCGGGCATGAATGCGTCGAACGAAATAAAGGAATGGACGGTGCGATATTCATCGGTATCGAAACACGCGGCGTTCCGTTGGCACAACGACTTGCCGAACAAGTGGCGGCGATCGAAGGCGCTCACGTGGAAGTCCATGCACTGAATATTTCCGGCTATCGCGATGATCGCCCGGCCGATGCCGCGGTTCGCTTGCCTGATGTCGATGTCAATGACCGTGACGTCATTCTCGTCGATGATGTTCTCTATACCGGACGTACCGTGCGTTCGGCACTCAACGCCATTATGGCTATCGGTCGGCCGCGCAGCGTGCAACTTGCCGTTCTTGTCGATCGCGGCCATCGGGAACTTCCGATTCGTGCCGATTACGTCGGGAAAAATGTCCCCACCTCCGAACGTGAAGATATCGCGGTTCTTCTCAGTGATATTGACGGGCAAGATTGTGTTCGCTTGCGTGAACGGACAGACGAATAGGAAGAACGGATCGTTGATATTTTTATAAAATCAGCTCATAGGCAAACACCGTACGGGATCGTACGGTGTTTTGTGATGCAACGGAAAGGAGCGACATGGCTCTCCCTCTGACCGTGTGGCGGCGGGGAGTTTGTGCTACAATTAAGAAAAAAGGGCAGACGATAAAGCGAGGTGAATGAATGGAAAAAATAGAGTTGCAAGGAGTTGCGCAAACACTCCTGATCACGTTGACGGCGCGGGCCCGAGATGCGGCCGAGTCACACCCGATACTGGGAGATACGGCGGCGTTGGCACTGGCACGGCGGTTGGATGATGACAGTACGCATTGTCGGATGACGTGGATGAGTTACTACGGGATTTTGGCACGGGCGTTGACGATGGATCGCGAGGTACGGCGCTGGATGCATCGTCATCCGGGCGGTACGGTGGTATCGCTCGGCGCAGGACTCGATACGCGGTTTGCACGGGTGGACGACGGCAAAGTGCGTTGGGTAAATATGGATTTTCCGGAGGTGATTCGGTATCGTGAGATGTTGTTGGCAACGCATCCGCGAGTGACGAATATCGCCGGGAATATGTTGACGCGTGACTGGGCGTGCCGCGTGCCGCATGACGGACCGCTGCTGTTGGTGGCCGAAGGCGTAGTCATGTACTTGACCTGGGAAGAAATCGGGACTTTCTTGCGGGTCGCAACGGCGGAGTTTCCGACGTTTGACATGCATTTGGATTTTGCGCAACCGTGGCTGGTCGGCCGGGGACGACAACATGATGCGGTGCGTCATATGCATGCGGAATTTCGATCGGGGACATGGCACGGTAAGGAGATTACCGAGTTGATGCCGGGGATTCATCAAACGGGATATATCAACTTTACCGACACGATGCGACACTTGGTGCCCGGTTGGCGTAAACTAGCGGTACCGATGCTGTATGTGATGAATAATCGCATGGGCATGTATCATTATGACGCGGTGGCGATACATTCGGACCTTCGTGATGTATGGGGAAAACATCGCCACGCGTCCGCGGTACAGTCGCCGGCATATGCGGAAATGAAAGAGTAATGAAAGACGCTGCTGCGGCAGCGTTTTTTGTTGTTCTAAAAAAGAAAAGTAAGACGGATAATTAAAATAAGATGATAATATAAAATCAATAAATGAGAAAATGATGCACAAAAGCGGCGGTTGTCGTTATAGGAATACATGAATGACTGTTCTACTGTAATGCGGAAAGTGGCACGCGGCGGCACAGTTGCGTATAATAGCCGTCAGTGAAAAGGAGTGATAGCATGAAAATGAAATGGATGTTGGCGCTGCTGTGCGCGGCGCTAATGGTGGTGGCTGTCGGCTGTAGCAAGGAGGCGGCACCGCAAAGCGACAAGTTGCGCGTGGTGGCGACGGTGTTCCCGGTGGCGGACGTAGTGAAAAAAGTCGGCGGGGATTTGGTGGATGTACACGTATTGGTTCCTCCGGGTGCGGAACCGCACGATTGGGAACCGACGGTCAGCGACCGCAAGGAAATCGGTAAAGCGAAAGTCTTTTTCTATAACGGGGCCGGTTTGGAACCGATGGATCAGCTGTTGACGCCGGAAGTGCTGGGTGAAGCGACGCCGGTGGAATTGGCGCAAGGGTTGAAACTGCGTGTACCGACGGCACAGGAACAGCATGAAGAGGAAGAAGAAGATCACGATGATGATCATCATGATGCGGCACGGCATGAAGAAGATCATGACCACGATCATGACCATGACCATGAAGGTACGACGGAACATGAACACGAACATCATCATCACCATCATCACGGCGGCGTCGATCCGCATGTATGGCTTGACCCGCACAATGTGATGCAGGAGGTCGATACGGTGGTGGCGGCGCTTTCCGCAGCGGATCCGAAACACGCGGATACGTATCGTGCCAATGGCGAAGCGTACAAGCAGGAACTGGCCAAATTGGATGCCGATTTTGCCGCCGCCTTGGCGACACGCGCCAATCGCAAGATGGTCGTTACCCATGCGGCATTCGGGTATCTCGCGGATCGTTACGGCTTGGAACAGATCGCCATCATGGGCATTGATGCGGACGCCGAACCGACACCGGAACGGATGGCCAAACTGATTGAAGCGGTACGGGAGTACGACATCAAAGCGATTTACACGGAAGAGTTGCTCTCGCCGAAACTGGCGGAAGCGATTGCCCGTGAAACGGGAGCACAGGTACGGATGCTCAATCCGATTGAAGGATTGACTGCCGCACAGGAAAAGGCGGGCACGGACTATCTCTCGTTACAACGTGAAAACTTGGCGACACTGATGGCGGACTGACGACGGTCGTCGATCGGGTCAATATCAATTATTACCGTCGGAAACAGGAGGGGCACTTGCCACCTCCTGTTTTTTGGTGTACAATAGCACGTGAAAAATATATACGCTGAGGTCGGGGAGTTCTCTTGACGTACGCATGGATTGATGATATAATTGTTAATTGCAATAGTGTCGTTAATATCGTAAGCGATTGACGGAGGAGAAACAGGGTACCGAAAAATCACAAAGCAAGGTTCAAGAAAGTAGAGAACCTTGCTTTTATTGTCATTTTTCAACCGCGTTCCGGCTTACGACAATACAGAAGGGGTGACGGGTGCATGTTCAAACCGATACAGATGGGCAAAAGAAAACGCTATACTTACGCAAAAATCAACGAAGTATTGCGTATGCCGCATTTGCTCGATTTGCAGCGAAATTCCTATGACTGGTTCATCAAGGAAGGGATTCGCGACAGTTTTAAGGATATCTCACCGATTGAAAGTAACGAACGAGGGAATGATAAAGACGGAAAACTGAAGTTGTATTTCGGTGAGTATCGTTTTGAAGCGCCGAAATATTCGATTCGTGAGTGCAAAGAGCGTGATGCCACGTATTCGGCACCGCTGCGGATGAAAGTGCGGCTGGAAAATGCGGAAACGCAGGAAATCCAGGAAACGGAAATCTACATGGGCGATTTCCCGCTCATGACCGATACGGGAACGTTTGTCATCAACGGGGCGGAACGTGTCATCGTCAGCCAGTTGGTACGTTCACCGGGAGTATATTTTGACAAGGAAGTCGACGCGATGGGCAAATCGCTCTTTTCATCGACGATTATTCCGAATCGCGGGGCATGGATCGAACTGGAGTCGGATGCCAATGATATCATCTATGTTCGCATCGACCGCAACCGTAAGTTGCCGGCGACAGTTTTGGTGCGCGCACTCGGCTATGAAACGAATGATGCCATTGAAGAACTGTTCGGGTATGATCCGCGCATTACGGAAACGCTGAAGAAGGATTCTTCGCGTACGAAATATGAAGCATTAATTGAAATCTACAAAAAACTGCGTCCAGGCGAACCGCCGTCGGTGGAAAGTGCGACGCAGATGTTCAACAATCTGTTCTTTGATCCGCGGCGCTATGATTTGGCGCATATCGGACGGTACAAACTCGGGAAAAAACTCGGTTGGGAAAACCGTTTGCGCGGGCGTACGCTGGCGGAACCCATCGTTCATCCCGACACGGGAGAAATCGTGCTGGAAGAAGGCACGGTCGTACGGACTCCGGAAATTGAATTGTTGCAATCGCAGCAAGTGGCGGCCGCTGATCATGTCGATCCGGAAACGGGCGAAGTGCAGCCGCAACCGCCGATTGCCGGTCTGTTCGGCGGTCCGGGATTACAAGAGGTATGGGTGTACGGCGCTGACGGCCAACGCAAAGTAAAGATGGTCTGCAACGATGCCAATCTCGATGACGATGTTCGGACAGTGGCACCGGAAGACATGATTGCAAATATTTCCTATTTGCTGAACCTGATTGAGGGGATCGGCCAAACGGACGATATTGACCATTTGGGGAATCGTCGTTTGCGCTGTGTCGGCGAGTTGCTGCAAAACCAGATCCGTATCGGTCTGGCGCGTATGGAACGTACCGCGAAAGAACGGATGGCGGTACAGGATCGCGACAGCCTGACCCCGCAGTCATTGATTAATATTCGTCCGATTGTGGCATCGCTGAAGGAATTCTTCGGATCCAGCCAGCTGTCGCAATTCATGGATCAGACCAACCCGTTGGCGGAATTGACGCACAAACGCCGTCTGTCCGCATTGGGGCCGGGCGGGTTATCCCGTGAACGTGCGGGATTTGAGGTGCGCGACGTGCACCACTCTCACTACGGTCGGATGTGTCCGATTGAAACGCCGGAAGGTCCGAATATCGGTCTGATTTCGTCGTTGGCCAACTTTGCGAAAGTAAATAAATACGGTTTGATTGAAACGCCGTATCGGATTGTAACCCAGAAAGACGGAGTGACAACGGTGACGGACGATGTGCGCTATGTCACGGCGGATGAAGAGGAAAACCTCGTCGTGGCCCAGGCGAACGAACCGTTGGATGAAAACAACCATTTCATTCATAAGCATGTCGCCAGCCGTCTGCAGTCCGACGTATTGGAAGTCGAACCGCGACGGGTCGATATGATGGACGTTTCGCCGAAACAGGTCGTATCCGTAGGGACGGCATTGATCCCGTTCCTGGAAAACGATGACGCCAACCGTGCCCTGATGGGAGCCAACATGCAGCGTCAGGCGGTGCCGTTGCTGCGGACACAGGCGCCGCTCGTCGGAACGGGGATGGAATATACCGCGGCGCGGGACTCGGGCGTATGTGTACTGGCGGAACATGCCGGTACGGTCAAACGGGTGACCGCCGAAGAAATCATCATTCAGACGGATGACGGCAAAACGGATGAATATCATTTAATCAAATTCGTTCGTTCCAACCAAAGCACCTGCGTCAATCAGCATCCGCTGGTGACAAAGGGAGAACGCGTCGAAGCGGGACAGACGTTGGCGGACGGCATGGCAACGGACGGCGGTGAACTGGCACTGGGGTACAATGTACTGGTTGCGTTCATGCCGTGGGAAGGTTATAACTACGAAGACGCGATTTTGCTGAGCGAAGAATTGGCAAAAGAAGATGTCTATACATCGATACATATTGAAGAATACGAGTGTGATGCTCGCGACACGAAACTCGGCGCGGAAGAAATCACGCGGGAATTGCCGAACGTCAGTGAAGATTCGCTGAAATATCTCGATGAAGACGGCATCATCATGGTCGGTGCGGAAGTATCGCCGGGAGATGTACTGGTCGGCAAATCGACACCGAAAGGCGAAACGGAACAGACGCCGGAAGAAAAATTGTTGCGTGCGATTTTCGGCGACAAAGAACGGGAAGTGCGCGACACGAGCTTGCGTGTACCGCACGGTGAATCCGGTAAAATCGTCGATGTACGCGTCTTTACGCGGGAAAACGGCGATGAGCTGGCACCCGGCGTTAATAAATTAGTACGAGTCTATATCGCACAGAAGCGAAAGATTCATGAAGGGGATAAAATGGCGGGTCGCCACGGCAACAAAGGGGTCGTATCGCGCGTTATGCGACAAGAAGACATGCCCTTTATGCCGGACGGTACGCCGGTACAAATCGTACTGAATCCGCTCGGGGTACCGAGCCGAATGAATATCGGTCAGGTACTGGAAACGCATTTGGGACGTGCCGTACAGGCGCTGGGCATGCAAATCCGGAACGGTGATCCCGAACTGGAACAACGCTTGCGTGACGGCGGCTATGACGTGGATCGTTACGGCATGCCCGAACCGGATGTGGCAGGCGTACATATCGCAACACCGGTCTTTGACGGTGCGTCGGAAGAAGACGTATTTACGACACTCAAGATGGCCGGCTTGCCGCGCGACGGCAAGACGTGGCTCTATGACGGTCGTACCGGGGAACGGATGGACAATAAAGTCACCGTCGGCTACAAGTACATGCTCAAGTTGCACCACTTGGTCGATGACAAGATTCACGCCCGTTCGACCGGCCCGTACTCTCTCGTTACACAACAGCCGCTCGGCGGGAAAGCCCAATTCGGCGGTCAGCGTTTCGGGGAAATGGAAGTATGGGCACTGGAAGCATACGGTGCCGCCTATACCTTGCAGGAAATTTTGACCGTGAAGTCCGACGACGTGATCGGTCGTGTCAAAGCATATGAAAAAATCGTAAAAGGGGAAAATATCCCCGAACCGGGTGTGCCGGAATCATTCAAAGTATTGCTGAAAGAACTCCAGAGTATCGGCCTGGACGTGCGGATTTTGAATGAAAACGGTGAAGAAGTCGTCATCAAAGAGTTGGACGAAGAAGACACCGCGGGAGCGATATCGAATGAAGAATTAAATGATCTGATCGGCTCGGCCAACGGGATGAGCGGTGAAAATGCCGTAGCGACGGAAGAAGCGGAGACGCAGATCGATGCGGATATGGCGGACAGCCTTGCCGAAACAGGCGAAGCGACTGAACGCATCGCAGCGGATGAGCCGTTCTTTGCAGCGGACGATACAGACGAAAACTAATACGACAGCGGGAAGGGAGCGGTATATTTGTTGGACGTAAATGAATTTGACTCGATGCAAATCGGGTTGGCTTCACCCGAAAAAATTCGCGAGTGGTCGCACGGCGAGGTGACCAAGCCGGAAACGATTAACTATCGGACACTGAAACCGGAACGTGACGGTCTGTTTTGTGAACGTATTTTCGGACCGCAAAAAGACTGGGAATGTCATTGCGGGAAGTATAAACGGATTCGGAACAAAGGCGTAATTTGCGATAAATGCGGCGTGGAAGTAACCCGAGCCAAAGTGCGTCGCGAACGTATGGCGCATATTGAATTGGCTACACCCGTGTCGCATATTTGGTATTTTAAAGGGATCCCGAGCCGGTTGGGACTGATTTTGGATATGTCCCCCAAGGCGCTGGAACGGATACTCTATTTCGTTGCCTACGTTGTCTTGGATCCGAAAGATACGGGACTCGTAAAGAAACAATTACTGACGGAGCCGGAGTATCAAGAAGCCGTGGCACAATTCGGTCGAGACGCATTTGTCGCGGAAATCGGGGCGGAAGCCGTCAAAAAATTATTACAGGAAATCGATTTGGATGAACTGCATGACGAATTGCGGCAGGATTTGGAAAACAACTCCGGACAAAAACGCGTGCGGGCCATTCGCCGCTTGGAAGTGGTGGAAGCGTTCCGTAAGTCGGGCAATCGTCCGGAATGGATGATTTTGGATTGCATTCCGGTCATTCCCCCGGAACTGCGTCCGATGGTACAACTCGACGGCGGACGTTTTGCGACGAGCGATTTGAACGATCTGTATCGTCGTGTCATTAACCGTAACAATCGGTTAAAACGGTTAATGGAATTACACGCGCCGGACATCATCGTACGGAATGAAAAACGAATGTTGCAAGAAGCCGTCGATGCGTTGATTGATAACGGTCGTCGCGGCCGTGCCGTCACCGGCGCGGGCAGTCGTCCGTTGAAATCGCTCTCCGACTTGCTCAAGGGCAAGCAAGGGCGGTTCCGTCAAAACCTGCTCGGTAAACGTGTCGACTACTCCGGTCGTTCGGTTATCGTAGTCGGTCCGGAACTCAAAATGCATCAATGCGGCTTGCCGAAAGAAATGGCGCTGGAACTGTTTAAGCCGTTTGTGATGAAAGAACTCGTCAAACGCGGAATTGTAACGAATATCAAGAGTGCAAAGAAGAAAGTGGAAAAAGTCGTTCCCGAAGTTTGGGACGTCTTGGAAGATGTGATTCATGAACATCCGATTCTGCTGAACCGCGCACCGACATTGCACCGGTTGGGAATTCAGGCTTTTGAGCCGATCCTGTGGGAAGGGCGCGCCATTAAACTGCACCCGCTCGTGTGTGCCGCGTACAATGCCGACTTTGACGGAGACCAGATGGCCTGTCACTTGCCGTTGTCCGTAGAAGCGCAGGCGGAAGCGCGTACATTGATGCTTTCGGTCAACAATATTCTTTCGACCAAAGACGGCAAGCCGGTTGCGGTACCGTCACAGGACATGGTCTTGGGGGCATACTACCTGACCATCGATCGCAGTGAAGAATATCCGGCCAATGCACAAAAAGTGACGGAATTCACCTACTCGCTCTATGACGCCAAACGGCAAGCGAAAAGCGTGGCCATTCCGACATTCGCCGACAGCGATGAAGTGCGCATGGCCTATGATCAACACGAAGTCCGCTTGCAGGAATACATCTTCATGCTGATTCCGACGGAAGACATTCCGCAGAATCTGCTGACCGAAGAAGAACGGGCAAAACACAACGTACTGGTATTGACCACACCGGGACGGATGATTTTCAACGCGGAATTGCCGAAACAATTACGTAAATTCCGTCGCTTCGATCATGCCGGCGTATCGTTGATCGAAATGGGCATGTTGATGGACAAAAAGCAACTGGCCAAATTAATCAACGAATGTTTCCGTGCGTTCGGAATGGCGGAAACGGCGGAACTGCTCGATAAAGTGAAAAAACTCGGGTTCTACTATGCCCGTAAAGCCGGTATGACGATCGGGATTGACGATATCCGTGTACCGGAAGATAAACAAGCGATCCTGGGCGAAGCCGACAAACGGGTCGACAAGATTCATACGATGTTCCGTCGCGGTTTGATTACGGAAGAAGAACGTTACCGTGAAACTATCAAGGTCTGGAATCAGGCGACCGAAGACGTCACGAAAGTCATGATGGACGGCATGGATAAATTCAACCCGCTGACCATGATGGCGCAATCCGGTGCCCGCGGTAACGAACAGCAGATTCGTCAGCTGGCAGGGATGCGCGGCTTGATGGCGGACCCTTCAGGGCGGATCATCGACCTGCCGATCAAAGCCAACTTCCGTGAAGGGTTGACGGTACTTGACTACTTTACATCGAGCCACGGGGCGCGCAAAGGTCTCGCCGATACGGCATTGCGTACGGCGGACTCGGGCTATCTGACACGTCGTCTGGTAGACGTATCGCAAGACGTCATCGTTCGTGAACAGGACTGCGACATCGTGACGATCGACTTTGTCCGGGAACGCGGACGCTTTGCCTCCTCATCGAAAGCGGCAGTCAAAGTATTGCGCGACAAACTCATCGGCCGGATTTTGGATACCGAAGTCATCGACCCGAAAACAGGAGAAATCCTGCTGCCGTCGGGAAAACTGATCGAAGATTCGGACTTGGATATTATCGGTACTCATCTCGTGCCGGAAATCGTGTTGCGCGGGTACTACAGCAACACAGCTGAACAGGCCTACGTATCGAACGAAAAAACGGTTGTCAGCCTGGGTGAACCGGAAGAAAAACTGCGGAATCATTTACGGCAAGAAATGATGAACCGCATGCGTGATAAAGAAATCGTTGATGATGTCATCGACTTGTCGGGGAACGTTCTCTTCAAAGCCGGTGAGAAATTGACCGATGCGATGATCGAATCTATTTTGGCAAGTGATGTCAACGTTGTTCGCGTCCGACTGGACGAAGTATCGGGCATTGAAGTGGAAGCCATCCGGGAAGGTGACGGAATCATCGAACCGCTGCGTGACCGGATCGCCGGACGAATTGCCGCCAA
>CAMYCX010000037.1 GCA_947254705.1 uncultured Veillonellaceae bacterium | reverse complement strand
GATTAGAATAACGGTCTCGTGGGCTCGGAGATGTGTATAAGAGACAGCCATCGTACCGAAGGTAATGATCTGTGCGACATGATCCGTACCGTACGTCTGCGCCAAGTATTCAATCACCCGTCCGCGACCTTTGTAACACAAGTCAGTATCAATATCCGGCATACTGATTCGTTCCGGATTCAAAAAACGTTCAAACAGCAATCCGTAACGCAACGGATCAAGCCCCGTAATCCCCAACAAATATGCCACAATGCTGCCCGCTGCACTGCCGCGCCCCGGACCGACGGCAATATCATGCCGCCGGGCAAATTGGATAAAATCCATCACGATAAGGAAATAGTCACTGAACCCCATGCTCTCAATGATATCGAGCTCATACTCCAGCCGCTCACGCACCTTGGCAGTCACCGTCTCGTACCGCACAGGCAACTGTGCTTCACACAACGAGCGCAAGTACGTCTGCGCCGTTTCCCCGACCGGTACATGGTACGCGGGTAAATGATGTTCACCGAACACAAAATCGACCCGGCATCGTTCCGCAATTTTCAATGTATTGTCAAGCGCCTCCGGCACATCGCCGAACAATGCTTCCATCTCATCGCCGCTCTTGCAGTAAAACTCATCATTGGCAAATTTGAACCGATCGGGATTATCCAGTGTCTGCCCTGTCGAAATGCACAACCGCACCTCATGCGCTCCCGCATCTTCCCGGCGAACATAGTGAAAATCATTCGTCGCCACCAGACCGACACCGTATTCCCGTGCAAGCGCAATCAGTTGCGCCCGTACGGCACGTTCTTCCGATAATCCGTGGTCTTGCAGTTCGATGAAATAACGGTCCTTGCCGAACGTGTCAATATACCATTCGATCGTCTCCCGCGCCGCCGCCTCATTTCCTTCGATCAGGTACTTGGGCAGTTCACCGTTCACGCAAGCGGACAACGCAATCAGTCCCTCACTGTGTGCCGCCAGCAGCCTTCTGTTGATACGCGGTTTGCGGTGAAATCCGACCGTATTGGCAATCGAATCGAGCTGCGCCAAGTGCCGATATCCCGTCTCATTTTCCGCCAGCAAGATCAAGTGCCGCAACTGCTCTTTGCCGCCGCTCGTATCGTCCAGTTCACGTTGCGTGACATACATCTCACAACCGATAATCGGCTGAATTCCCTGTGCCAAGGCTTCTTTGTATAAATAGACCGCCCCGTACATGACACCGTGATCGGTAATCGCTACCGCCGGTTGTCCCATGGCTTTGACATGCGCCACCAAGTCACGGATGCGGCTCAACCCGTCAAACAAACTGTACTCCGTATGCCCGTGCAAATGCACAAACGGTCGCATGACATCCCTCCTTTATGATTAGTTAAATGATAACATAAAACGCCGTGACATTCACCGACCGCCGCATCAAAAAAGACGATCGTACGATCGTCTTTTGTATGCCTTATTCGTCAATCTGACCCGGCTCGATATGATATTCTTCCTTGGCGATTACTTCGAGCATATCCCAACGGGAAATCATCCCGAGCAAACGCCCCTCTTTAACGACAGGGACATTTTTTAAATGCTCTTCGATCATCAGTTCCGTCACTTCATCCGCCGGCGTATCGTCGTCCACATACTTCACCTCGGCGGTCATAATATCGCCGGCACGCGTGGCCAACAACTTCTGAAACGTTTCCCGATATTTGTGCACCCCGCTGTAATACAAACTGGCGCCCAATACATTGACATAACTCGGTACTTGCGGACTGGCCTGTTTGTACAAAATGTCGCCTTCCGACACAATGCCTTCCAGTCGGTTGTCTTCACCGACCACCGGAATCGCACTGACACGATGCTTGACAAACAGACGAATCAATTCATGCATCGTCGTATTCTGATCACAAGTCAATACATATTTACTCATAATATCACGTGCCAACATATGAATCCCTCCCTGCTGTTACCAGTATATACGACGTTTCCGCGCCGCATCCTTTTTTATCCGACAAATAAGTACACGCCCCATGCGGAAATACCCGCAATCAGTCCGTAGGAAACACCGACCGTAAGCCGCTGCCACGGTTTGACCTGATAGTATAACGCGCGTTCCGGATCGTAGCGGTCATTCCATGTTTGCTTGGCACGATAAATGCCGAGCAGCAACACAATGATCAAAATCGGACTGAACGTATACCACGCGCCGACGGCCATCAGTACCAATCCGACCGCCCAAATCAGCGGTGACAGGGCCGTCACGATACGACCTCCGTCCAGTGGGGATACGGGAATCATGTTGAACAGCGTAATGAAAAAACTGAAGTACGCCACCGCCATGACCAGCTGTGAGCCGTTAGCCAATCCCCAAAATAACGCCGCCAATCCCGCCACCAATCCGAACAACGGGCCGCCGAGCGCCACTACCGCTTCCTGCCATGCATCCTTCGGTGCCTGTTTCATGGAGATCAGCGCACCGACAAACGGGATGAACAGCGGCATACTGACCGGCATCCCGATCGCCTTGGCAAAGACGAGATGCCCCGTTTCATGAATCGCAATCATCAATACGATTCCGAGGGCATACGACCAGCCGTAGTGCCACGAATATGTCCAAATCATCACGAACATGGACAAGCCGCTTGTCAAAAACTTACTGTATTTCAACAATGACAACAAGGTAAACAATATCGCTTTCCCCTTGGTGAAAAGAAACAGCAGCAACGCGCCGATGCCCGCCAGCGATGCGTTACGTCGGTTATTTCCGCGCGACGGTTCTCTCCTCGGTAACTCCGATTCGATCACTCGATATTCCCCTTCTACTGTCGACTCATCCTTCTCCGGCGAACGCATCCGCCAATCTTCCGTCAATGTACCTTCCCCTTTCCGTCATTGCGCTGCCCCCGTAATGTATCGCGGTCAGCCTTTCATAAAGAAATAGTAGTAACCGACACCGATCAGGATCAACGCCAGTATCACCAGCGGGAACAAAGGACGATCGTCCATTTCGTCTTCCTCCCACGTGTCTTCTTGCTCCGCTTCGGCAACTTCTTCCGGCTCCGGCTTCGGTGCCCGCGCGGCACTCGGCGGCGTCGGCAGATCGCCCAATGACAATGTCGGTGTCGCTCCTGCATGATCGGGCATCATGGCGACCGGCGGTAACTCCGGCAATTCGTCCGTCCATGCGTCCTCTTCGTCCGTCAATTCGCCCGCTAATCGTCGCTCTTCCCGCAAGCGTTGCCATGCCGCCATTTTCTCCGTGCGTTCCTTTTGTACCCGCTGAATCTGGGAGTGAACGTCATTGACTTGACGATTCATCACTTCTTTGCGCAAGGCTTCCATGAACAATTCCACCGCCTGCACGACCGCCGTCAGATACTGATTTCCCGTTGCACGGTATTGCAAATACTGCCGATATGCCCACAAGGCCGCCTGATGATGGCGGGCCACATCGCTGCCCGTTTCCGTTTTCGCCTCGATATTGACCGCAATTTCTTTTTCTTTCTCCAGTGTACCGTGCAGATGAAATGCGGCAAGATTGATTTGATGAAATACATCGTTGATCTTGTGGCTGAGTGACTTTAATTCTTCTTGATACAGCAACTCTTGATTGGGATGCAATCCTTCTTGGGCCAACTGATCAATGATGGAGGTCAGCCCGACCGCTCCGTTCAGTACACGATCCGTATTATCCAACAACGCCTGCATATCACCGCGACAGGCGCGGACATTCTGTTGCCGCTGTTGCAGCAATTCCCACGCGCCGTTTCCCTGCCGGTAATGCCCCGCGCAACGCCAATAACGCACCGTGCGACCGCCGTGAAACGGGCGGCACACTCCACGCCGGCGCGGCCATCGCCGCGTCGGTATGGCTTCGTCCGCCAGTTGCGGCAATACCGTTGCCGCTTCTTTCTGTGCCGTCGCGACCTCCGCAAATGCCGACTCCATATCGCTGTCCATCCGTCGCAAGGCCTCACGACTTTCCGCCAGCTGCGTTCTCACCCGCTCCGTAAAACGTTGCGGTGTCGGCATGTGAAATGCCAACATATTCACTGCGCCCATTTCATTTGCCGTTACATGATTGTTTGCCCCTGTCTTCGGGTCACGCTCTGTCGCCATACTTATCTCCTCACTACCAATGATACGGTTCATGCCGATTAATTTTTTCCGTCCGATACAACTGTTCCGTCAACAGAAAACGGGCGATTTGATGGGTGTACGTCACCCGTCCGAGCGAAATTCTCACGGCGGCACGGCGGCGAAGACTCTCGCTCACGCCGAATGCTCCGCCGATCAGAAATACCGCCTCACCGATCCCTTCGTTCGCCGCCGCCGCCATATGCGCCGCCCACTCGGTCGAACTCCACAATTGGCCGTCAATATCGAGCAGGATCACGTAATCATCCGGCTTGATTTGTCGCAACAATCGGTTTCCTTCCTCTTCAATCCGTGCGGCCGTTTCCGCTGTCGAGGCCCGTTCCGGACTGTACGCTTCCGCCACTTCCGTAATGGTTACACCGCCGTACGGTCGCAACCGCTTTGTATACTCCGCGATACCGTCACGCAAATAGGGTGCCTTAATTTTGCCGACCGCGACAATCCGGTACTTCACGATCGAGCCTCATGCAATGTCACAGTCGCCCGATGCACCTCGCCCTGACTGCGATATTCGATTTCCGCACGATCACCGGGGTGAAGCTGATCCAATATGTTGCGTAAATCGGTAAGCGTTTCCACCGCCTGCCCGTTCACTGCGGTAATCACGTCTTCCTGCGCGATCTCCGTTGCGGCCAGCGGCCCGGCGGCATCTACTCGCAATACCAGTACTCCGCTCGGCTCTTTCCATTCATACCCGTATCGTTCCGCCATTTGCCGGTCAATCGCCCATACGCCGAGGTATGCCCGACGTACTTCACCGTGCTTGATCAATTCAGCCAAGATCGGACGTGCCGAATTGATCGGAATCGCAAAACCGAGTCCTTCCACACCGGGGCTGTTGATCTTGACGGTATTGATTCCGATGACCTTGCCCTCCGAGCTGACTAATGCGCCTCCGCTGTTGCCGGGATTAATTGCGGCATCCGTCTGAATCAGGGGGAACCGCTGCTCCGCGGAATTGATCGTGCGATTCAACGCCGAAATCACGCCGACCGTCACCGATCCGCGCAGCTCCAACCCGAGCGGATTACCGATGGCAATCGCCGGTTCACCGACCACCAGCGAAGACGAGTCGCCCAACTCCGCCGCCGTCAGATTGTCCGCCGTCACCTTGACGACAGCCAAATCCGTTGCCGCATCGCGTCCGATCACCTTTCCCGGAATTGTTCGGCCGTCCGCCAACATGACATTCACTTCGTCACTATTGCCGACAACGTGCTGATTGGTCACAATATAGCCCGCCGCATCAAATACAACGCCGCTGCCCACGCTCTCGCCGACCAGCACACGCCGATTCAGAAGATCGCGGTCATAGACCCGCGTCGTAATGCCGACCACCGCCGGCCCGACAGCACGTACCGCCTGAACGATCGGCGTATTGCGTACATTGGACAGGACTTTTTCCTCTTTCGGCGGATTCAATGCTTCCGGTGTTCCTGCCGAATGGACCGTCATGCGTTCCCGCAGGAAATATCCCAATAATCCGCCGATGATCACCAGCAATACCGCAATAATGATGATATATTTTCGATTTTCGTGCTTACGCCACATCACTGATTCTCCTTGATCCGTTCCGTCACGCACATGCGAACGGTTGCTGCGGGATCGCCGTGCTGCCAACGAATCGCTTCCCGCGCGATACTGATATCATTTCGTGCCAACGCTCCGACGATGGCATCTTCCACTTTTGTTACATGATTATTCGTGGCGCTCCGATGCGCCCAAATCAGCTGCATGGAACGCCCCCGGTACAAATGCGCCAGCAGTTGTCCCGCCTGTGCGTTGGCCAAATGCCCCTGCGGACCCGCAATACGCCGTTTCAGATAGGCGGCATACGGGCCGTTATACAACATTTCAGGATCATGATTCGCCTCCAGCACCAGCATATCCGTTTCCGACAATGCCGCCGCCACGGCGGATGTCACCTCGCCCAGATCCGTACAGACCGCCCCTTTGACACGACCGACACAAAAGGTAAATCCGCTCGGATCGGCCGCATCATGCGTAGTCGGAAATCGGCCGACACGTAATGAACCGACCGTCATTTCCGCAGCGAGCGGAATCCGGCGACGAGCGTATGTCACACCGACCTCGCCCAATGCCTGCCATGTCGCTTGATTGGCATATACCGGCACATCATACTGCTTGAGAAAACGAGCCAATCCCGCCACATGATCACTGTGCTCATGCGTCAGCAAAATGCCGCTGAGTGCGGCCGGATCGACACCCAACCCCCGCAATCCCTGCGTCAAGCGGCGGGCGCTGATCCCCGCATCCACCAGTACCGCGGTATTTCCCGCTCGTACCAATGTGGCATTTCCCTTGCTTGACGTGGCCAATGTCGCCATCTCCAATATCGGGGCGGGATCAGGTGCTACCGATTGCCGCCGCCCTGTCGGCGACGAAGCGGGCAACGGTCGTGAGACGGCCGCTGATGCGGCAACGGGCAGATCCGCACTCTGCCCGCGTGCCGCGGCCACTTCCGCCGCCAGACGGAATAATTCGTCTTCTGCCGCCGTCATCGCGACCGCCTCCTTTCCCCTGTCATGTTCCGTATTTATTTATTATACCATGCACATGACCGTTGGGTAGAGAGGAACTGCGGATTGCATGCCGCCCACAAAAAAAGGACCGAAGTCCTTTTTTTGTCAAGCCCGATGCCGTGCCACAAACGCCGCCATCCGCCGTAACGCTTCCTGTAACTGTTCCATCCCCGTGGCATACGAGCAGCGTACGTGCCCCTCACCTTGCCTGCCGAACGCCGATCCCGGTACAACCGCTACCTTTTCTTCATGCAGCAGACGTTCCGCAAACTCGGTATCGCTGAGTCCCGTTACTCGGATATCCGGGAAAATATAAAATGCGCCCTGCGGCTCAAAAACCGGCAGTCCCATCTCGCACATCGCCCGATAAATAAACTCCCGCCGACGATTATATTCCGCTTTCATCGCGGCGACATCGTCATCGCACTCCCGCAATGCGGCAATCGCGCCGTACTGTCCCGTGATACCGGCACACAAAATCGCGTATTGATGAATTTTATTCATCATCGCGGTCACTGCCGCCGGTGCACAGAAATAACCGATCCGCAACCCCGTCATGGCATGCGCTTTGGAAAATCCGTTAAGCAACACGGTGCGTTCCTTCATTCCTGCCAACGAAGCAATGGATGTGTGTGTCCCCGTATAGGTCAATTCGCAATAAATTTCATCGGAAATCACAATCAAATCGTGTGCTTTGGCAAATGCCGCCACTTCTTCCAGTGCCTCGCGCCCCATCACCGTTCCCGTCGGATTGTTCGGGAACCCGATCAGCAAGGCCTTTGTCCGCGGCGTTACACATTGTTCCAACGCGTCAACCGTCAACCGAAAATCATCCTTGAAATACGTGGGCACCAAAACCGGCGTGCCCCCCGCCAACGTAACCGCCGCCGGATATGCGACATACGCGGGATCAGGGATCAACACTTCATCGCCCGGCGTGAGAATGGCGCGCATCGCCAAGTCAATGGCCTCGGATACGCCGACAGTAATAACAATTTCCGATGCCCCGTCATAACTTACATGATACTTACGCTGTACCATGGCGGCAATCTCCTGTCGCAACTCCGCCAGTCCTGCATTTGCAGTATACGACGTCCGCCCGTCCTGTAAACTCCGTATGCATGCCTCAATCACGGGGCGCGGGGCGGAAAAGTCCGGCTCGCCGACGCCCAATGAAATCACGCCTTCCATCGTCGCCGCCAGATCAAAAAACTTACGAATTCCCGACGGCGGCAATGCCGCCACAGCCGGTGCGATTTTATCCTGCCAGTTCATAGACCCTCCTTATCTCTGCCCGTCTCAACGCAACGCGCGAATCGCCGCCAAGGCCGCCGCAAAATCCACTTCCTGCGTGACTTCGGGAACATATTCCGCATACCGTACGATCCCGTCACGATCAATCACGACATTGCCGCGACTGAGCAGACGAAACTCCTGCATTAAAAAGCCGTATTTCGTACCGAATTCCGCATCGCGATGGTCAGACAGCGTCACAACCCTGTCCAGTCCTTCCGCGGCGCAAAAACGCTGTTGTGCAAAGGGTAAGTCCATGCTGACCGCAATCACTACCACATCATCCCCTATCGACGTCGCTTCCTGATTGAAACGGCGTACCTGTGCCTGACAAACGCCGGTATCCATGGACGGCATCGATGACAGTACGATGATTTTACCCGCATATTGACTCAACTTGACCGTACTCAAATCCGCCCCGACCAAACTCACATCCGGTGCCTTGTCTCCGACCTTGATCGGCGTTCCCGCCAAAGTTACGGGTGCCCCCGCAAAAGTATGTTGCTTCATTTCGATTCCCCCTTTACCGCATTGACCGTATGAATATATTCTGTCTGTACTTCAGTATATCACAACGCCTGCCGCACCGTCACGATCCGTCATTTACCCGACCGGCGGAATCTGCTACACTAAGGGCAACATAATCGCATCAAGACGATCCGCAGGAGGTATTATGGCACTCACTACCGTACCGCGTTGGCAGGCCGTCTATCGGATGGCCGTCACGACAAAGCAAGACGCTCGCGACTGCGCACAACGCATCGCCGTCGAACAAACTATCGAATATCCGTACGAACTGGTGAAAGGTACGCCGTTCGGTGATGAAATCTGCGGCCAAGTGGTCGCTCTCACACCGTACGATGATCACCATTGGGACGCCGTCATCTCGTACCCGACCGAAGGCGCGGGCGGAGAATTTGTCCAATTCATCAACATGCTCTACGGCAACAGCTCTCTCCAGCCGGGAATCCAAGTCACGGATATCCGACTGCCCGCCGCACTGACTGCGCAGTACACCGGCGCCCGCTACGGCTACCACGGGTTACGACGCTGGTGGCAAGTCCCCGCAGGTCCCGTTCTCATGGGGGTCATCAAACCGCTCGGACACAGTGCGCAGGAACTGGCCGATATGGTCTATGCCATGGCACGCGGCGGAATCGACACCGTCAAAGACGACCACAACCTGCACAATCAAATGTGGGCCCCCTATCAGGAACGAATCACGCGCTGCGTGGATGCGGTTCGCCGCGCCAACGCGCAAACACAAGGACACACCGCCTTTCTCGCCAACGTCATGGCGGACGGCGGCGAGCTCATCGAACGCGCCTATTATGCCCAAGAAGCCGGCGCGGACGGCATCATGCTGACGCCGAGCATTGCCGGTTGGGGGATCGTACGCGACCTGGCGCGACGTGACGATTTCACCCTGCCGATCCTGTTGCATCCGTCGTTCAGCGGGCCGTTTATCCGTTCGACCGAAACGGGCATTGCCGCACCGCTTTACAACGGGATTCTGCCTCGTCTGGCCGGAGCCGATGCCGTCATCTTCACCGGCGGTGCCGGACGCTTCTCCTTTGCCCCTGACATCTGTCGCGCCACCCAAGCGGCATGTCTGTCGGACGAATTGCCCTGCCCGCCGATTATGCCCTGTGTCGGCGGCGGAGTTTCCCGCAGTGCCATGCCACGGCTGCACGACCTCTACGGCGATCGGATCACCATGGTGATCGGCGGCGATTTATTTCACACTCCCGACATCACGGCCAACGTACTGGCCCTGCGTGACGCCGTTGCCGCCGCATACGGACAATAAAAAGAGTTTCCGCAATATTGCGGAAACTCTTTTTATTTGTATCCTCACACCAAAAACCGCATCACAACCATCGCCAACAACGCATTCAAAATACTCGTCAGCATGAGCAGCGGCCAATATTTTTTACGCACGTCCACCAACGCCAACAAGCGTCCCATGTATTGCAACTGCGAGCCCATCAGGACCGCCGCCGGTAACAGAATCGTCACATGCGTGCCGTCCAGAATGCCGCCGGCGACCAAACTTGCCGCCAAACCTACACCGGCAGACAGCGACAACCACGTCGCCAACAAGACGGTAATCGCTTCTCCCGGCAAACCGAAGATCGCCATCACCGGGCCGAACACTTGCCCCAAGAAATCCATCACTCCGAGTAATTGCAGAATATACGCAATCGTATAGGCCATCAATACGTTCGGCACCATCGTATTCAGTGCGATATTCAACCCCTTGCGGGCACCGACAATGAATAAATCCACGGGATTAGTCGGTGCGACCGGAGTCGTTTGTTTCGTATCCTGATTCATCGAAAGTCCTCCTTATACACCGTATCCAATACCACGCGCACAAAGGCGCCGCCGACAAATTTAAATACAAATATCACCGCCAGCGGAATAATCACGGGTAACACCATCACGGAAAACAGTGCCGACCCCGTCGCAAAATAGTTACTGATCATCCCCGCGCCGCTGTATTGCCACGCCGTCATGATCGTAAGCTCCCGCTCATCAATCAGATTTTCATCTTTGAGCTGACGCGTCAACGCGCCCCCCGCATCCGTACTTTGCATGTCCGTAATCAACGCCAATCCCGTAATCCCCGAAATGCCGAGAACCGGTTTTAACAGCGGCGTCATCAAACGATGCGCGGCACGCAATGCTCCGTAATGCGACAAAATCTCCAAAATCCCCAGTGCCAACATCACGGACGGTGCCAACGAAAAGGCGAATAAGAACCCTTGGCGCGCGGAAAAACCGCCTGCCCCCAAAAAGCTGTTCGTCGCCGGTGATTTCATCACCCCGTACTTACCGATCAAGGTCGTGTAGTCAAATGCACTCATCCATTTTGCGCCGTCCACGTGCATCAACACGCCCGAAAAAATAATAATGGCGCTGATCAGAGCCACATACGCCCCCGCACCGACTTTCGGAGTATGGCGAGTATCCGATGTCATCGGCTCTTTGTTTTCTTCCTTCATCATATCCCCCCTCTTGACTAACAGTGATTTTATTATAACGAAAATATGTCTATTTGCACAACACTTTTGTATCGTCCGACTGCCGTTTTATCCAAATTCTCCCTTTTCTCCCATCCGAGACTAATCAACACATATCCCAACGATAGTGTATAATACACTTACTACCAAAAAAGGAGGTCTTGCACATGGCAAGAGAACAGGAAATCAGATCCTATCTACATACGATCCCGGAAACAGGGTTCAATGAGCACCGCACGGCAGCCTTTCTCGCCGATGCGCTCACCCGCGCCGGCTACGAAGTCACCACCGGTCTCGGCGGCAAAACAGGTGTCGTCGGCGTGCTCGACAGCGGCGTTCCCGGCCCCGTCATGGGGATCCGTTCGGACATCGATGCCCTCGGTCATATGGTCGACGGTCAACCCGTTGCCATTCATAGCTGCGGGCATGACGGACATATGGCGATGGCACTGGCCGCCGCCGAAGAAATCATACGCGACAATATCGTCCGGCGCGGACGTTTAAAAATCATCTTCCAGCCGGCGGAAGAGATCGGACTCGGCGCGTACAGTATTTTGGACAGCGGCGTATTGGATGATGTCGACTATCTCATCGGACAACATGTTCGTCCGATCGAAGAAGCACACAACAAACAAGCCTCCCCTGCCATGTACTACTCCGCCAGCGCGACATGGGAAGTCGATATCGTCGGCCAACGGGCCCATGCGGCTCGGCCGCACCTCGGTCACAACGCATTGGATGCCGCCGCCGCGGCCATTGCCGCCGTCAATGCCATCCATTGCGACCCGCGACGGTCATTCAGCATCAAAGCGACACGCTGCATTTGCGATGCGGGCGCGACCAACGCCATCCCGGACATCGCCCGTCTGGCTTTTGACCTGCGGGCACAGGACAATGACACGATGGAACGAATGGAAGCGGCCGGCCGCACCGCGATTGAACACGCAGCGGCCGCCTACGAATGCCGTGCGACAATCAACGAAACCAAGATGCTTCCCGCAGCGGAATACAGTGAAGAAATGATTGATTTTCTCCGCGATTGCATCACGGAAGTTCTGGGCGAAGACGGCTTGCTCCCGCCCCTCTCAACCCCGGGCGGCGAAGACTTCTGTCACTATGTCAAAGCCAAACCCGACCTCAAAGTTGGCTTCTTCGGTCTCGGTTGCAACCTCACCCCCGGCCTGCATGCCCCGGATATGACCTTTGATCCGGACGCACTCACCGACGGCAAAAACATTCTCATCACGGCCGTACGCAAATTACTCGGCGAAGATTCCGTGAAATAAAGCATTGCCCTTGCCCCGCTGACATGATATAATAGCGTGGTAAGTAAAAAGCGCCTATAGCTCAGGGGATAGAGCACCGGTCTCCGGAACCGGGTGCGCAGGTTCGATTCCTGCTAGGCGCACCAGCATAATAAAGGCTTCTCGAAAATTCGAGAAGCCTTTTTTCATGTTTGAGCCCAATTTGAGCCCAATTTATTTCAAATTCTTTGAAAAACACTATATATTATTCCCCCCCTTTCTTTTCCAAACGTCCGATATATCTCAAACCATTCAAAATACCATATTCTATTTTTT
>CAMYCX010000036.1 GCA_947254705.1 uncultured Veillonellaceae bacterium | reverse complement strand
CGGTATGCGGGCGTACAGTGCTTTTTGACCTGGTGTTGCGGTGTGTTCGGAAAATGAAGCTGGCGGAGAGAGGGGGATCGGCTCGTTGACGTATGCGGGGCGGGGGTTTGTTGTGTTTCCGTTTTCCCGATAGGGCAAAAATAGGGCAAACTTTTTTAGCCTCGGGCGCGTTTTAAGAAGTCGTCAAGTTTGACAACGACATCATCTCGCGCCGCCTTGCTGACGTGGGCGTATATCTCGAGCGTTGTTTGCATGGTGGCATGTCCGACACGTTCCATGACGGCGCGGATAGGCACTCCCGCCTCAAGGAGCATGGATATATGCGTATGGCGGAACACGTGTGTCGTGACGCGGAACGGGCAGGAAAGGCGGCGAAGAATTTTACCGACTTCATGAGAGTTGATCGGGTTGCCGCGGTCGGTGGTGAAGATATATCCACGGTCAACGTACCCCGAATACCAGTGCGCCCTCTGATAGTTTTCCGTGATGAGAGATTCGAGAATACTCTTGGCGCGGGCATTTAGAGTGATTTTTCGATAGCTGGCGGCGGTTTTAGGCGCGCTGCGCGCGTGAGGATCATCGGGACTGACCTGTGAGGAGAACGTGCCGTTGATGTCGATAATGCCCTTTTTGTTGTCGTAGTCTTGGACGCGCAGAGCGGCGAGTTCGCCGTATCTAAGACCCGTCAAGGCCTGAAATTCGCAAGCAAGTCCGATCCGTAAATGAATTGATTTTATCTCGTCAAGAACGGTTTTAAGCGTGTTTTTGTCAAGATATTTCTTGCTTTCTCGCTCGACATCTTCACGGGTCTTTGCCTGGTACTGTATCTCCACGTCGTTTAAGTAGTCAATATCGGCGACATAGTGCAGTTTCTTTGCATATTTAAGCAGTTGGCGCAACGTTTGAAACACTTTTTTCACGTACGCTCGAGAAAGTTTGCGCGCCTGCATGGCGGTGATGATGCCTTGTACCGTGGCAAGGTCAAGGCGGCTGATGAGTATGCCATCGGGTAATTCGCGCAATACCGCGTTGAGTTGATTTTTTAATCCGTAAAGGGTGGACGGCTTGACGCTGATAGAGCGATATTCGATCCACTCATCAACAACACTTTCAACTGGCTTTTCATCAATTTTTGCGGCATTAATTTTGCGTTCGATCCTTTCCCGCAACATTAGCGTCGCCTGTTTGACGGCCGCGCGTGTGTTTGACGCAAGCGACACTGACACACGGCGGGTCTTTCCCGTTTGCGGGTCAGTGTATCGTTCGTAATAGACAAAAGCCTTACCGCGTTTCGTTTCTTTTTCTTCGATCCACACAATAAACTCCTTTCACGCGTGGCGCATTTTCTCTATCATTCCTGCTTTTTCCGGGCGGTTAAAATCGCCGCCGATGATATGTCGTACTTCTTCCATAAACGCCGCCAGTTGTGCGTTCAGTGTGACGGTATAAGAGCCGTCGGGGTTAGCGCGCCTCTCTGCGGGGCGTTGGTAGCGTCCCGCTTTTAATTTATGTAATTATTGCTTGAGGGAATAAAAAAAACTCCGATTTAGCATCGGAGTTGGCGTACAGATACCAATTGCCTGTGGGCGACGCCAACACATGACGCTTACCTTTAGGGGCACACACACAGGACTTACTGTTGGTAACATTATGCTACCATCCGATGCAAAGAAAGTCAATACTGCGAGTAATATGGAAACTCGTAAACGAATTTTATATAACCTTTTTGCTTTAGGTGATCGATATAATGCTCATATTTATTGCGGTTGTGAAGGTATTTATAAAATAGGTTAGAAAAAACATCAGCGAGCTGAATGAAAAGCGCCTGCCCTTTTTTATTTGCAGACAATCGTCAAAAAATCGGCAAAAATTTCGCCGCGTTTTTGCGTAATTCGGTAACTTTAACTGGCTAAAGAGTGACCGAAAAATGGGTGCGGAGTGCATTGGCGAGTGTTGGCGATTTTGGGGTAGGGCATTGTTATCGAGTGTACCGGGGCGGAGCGTTCCTTCCATATCGCGCATGAATAGCGCGGCAAATTCGCCGAAGGTAATGCCCGCAAACTCCGTATCACGGGCGGCCGGTGTCGCTTTCAGTTCGTCGATGATCCGCATGCCCGCGCGTTTGGCTTCTTTCTTCGTTCCGAATCCTTGGTGGGAGCGCTGCCGCCAGCGGCCGTTGTCGTCTTTGAAGGAGACGATAACCTGATATCCGCTGTCCTTGGGGCGGATGGTAAGGTTTGAATCCACGGGTACTCTCCTTTCTAAGATACTTATGTCAGGTTTTGCCGTTTTTCTGACATAAGGAAACGTCTTATGTCAGGTTTTGCTGTTTTTCTGACATAAAAACACGCAGGTAGTCATCAGCAACATATACTTTATTTCTGGAAGTCCCTGTTACTTCGGTGAGTATTTTGTGTTCTACCATGCTGTTGACGGTATTACGGACTGTATTTTGGGTGAGGTTGGTCGTTTGTACAATGTCGTTTATTCGGTTTATGGGCCATTTATAAAATGTTTCAAGTATTGCTCGGACGGTGCTTATGGATCCAGCTATTTGTGGAGATACAGCATCATATGAGCTGACTAAGATGGTTACCTTTTCGAATTTACTTCGTGCAGACTTTGACGTTTCTATAACAGCTGTAAGAAAAAACTCAATCCAGGCACGCATATTACCATACTCACGGACATCATTGAGAGCGGTGTAATAGTCGGATTTGTTTTTCTCGAAAAAGTCTGATATGTAAAAGCAAGGTTGCTCAAGCAGGCTCTGTTCAAGCAAAAAAAGAGGAATAAGCAATCTTCCTACGCGACCATTCCCATCTAAAAATGGATGAATAGTTTCAAATTGATAGTGCGCAATAGCCATGCGGATTAACCCAGGGGTATCAATGTTGGGGTTGTGCAGGAAGTTCTCTAAATCCCCCATTAAATCGTTTATCAAGGATGCGGGTGGTGGAACAAACACGGCGTTGCCCGGACGCCCGCCGCCAATCCAATTTTGCGATGTCCTGTATTCTCCAGGGCTTTTGTGCTTTCCACGCACGTTTTGTAAGAGCAAGTAATGAGTTTGCTTTATTAGTCGGGTGGATAAGGGCATGTTTTCTTGTAGAATGGCAGAAATGCCATGTCTCAAGGCCTGGATGTAATTGCGCACTTCTTGTTGATCATCACGTTTTTCTGGGCTTAATTCTTCAAGAGGCATCAAGTCTTCTTCAATGTTTGTTTGTGTGCCTTCAATTTTGCTCGATTTATTTGCTTCGGTTACAATGTGCATTTGAATATAAAGGTCGATATTTGGTATTTTCCCCGAGTACATATTGAGACTTCCTATTTCATAACTTGCCTCTGCTAGAAGTCGAGATATTTTGGGAGTTGACCAAGTCCACTCTGCGTTAATATGAGTAGGGATAAAACTTTTATAGTCTCCCTGAGATTCATAATGACCTGGGGAAAACTTTTCTAGTTGAATTTGTTTCATAAAAAACTCCTTAACAAGATCTGACATGGTAAGTTTCCTCTGTTTTTATCTACCGCGTTTTATTTAATCAATCCTTGCTTAATAATAGCAAGGCCGAGGATGCGGAAATCGTCGCAGTTTTCGGCGCTGAATATCATGGGCGGGTAGTCGGGGTTTTCGGACTGTAAAATCACGCTCTCGCCGTTTCGATAGAGGCGTTTCAATGTCACGCCATCGCCATTGATACGCACGACGGCAACTTGTCCCGACTCCACTTCTTCTTGAGATTTAACAAAAACGGTATCGCCGTCATGTACGCCGATACCGTTCATACTGTCCCCGTGGACGCGTAGGCAAAAGTCGGCGTCTTCGGTGGTGCTGACATAGCCTTCAAAATGCTCCTCCGATAAAATAGGCTCTCCCGCGGCGGTAGTGCCAAGTAAGGGGACTTTTTTTAGTTTAGGAGCAAATATATTTGGATCGTCTGGTATCGAGACGGTTTTGTCTTCGAGCAGATCGGATCGGGTGATGCGTAGAAATTGACAAATGCGGTCAATTTTATCCATGCGAGGCGCACTATATCCTTTGACCCAGTTGTTGACAGTTGTGTTGCTAACGTTCATATATTTTGCTAGTTCGAGCTGAGTGTGACCGCGCTCGGCGAGATAGGTGGATAGATTTTTGCGAAATATTTCGTTTATTTTTTGAGTGTCCATAGCGTAACCTCCTGTTAAAAGTATTATAAAAGATAAAGTTGACGAAATCAATACCAAAACACAAAAAAAATCAACTTTAGGTGTTGACATCAACTTAAAGTTGATTTATACTATAATCATCAAGAGAGAAAGGAGGAAATCACTTGAGGCAGAAAAAGGAAAAACTTGAGCATCAAACGGCGACTATGCTTCTTCTCACAGCGGCTCTAACGCTGATAGAGAAAGTCATCGATAAAATATGGAAACGGAAAAGATGTTGAGGTGGGCTTGCGTGGCACTGGCACTATCGGCGGTGTTGCAGCTGGTCAGCATGGTATGGAAGTGGAGCTGAAAGGAGGTGATGATGTGCAAATGTCATTGAAAGCGGCACGTGTAAATGCCGGACTAACACAAGATGATGTCGCTAAAAAATTGAGAAAAAATAAGCAAACAGTTGTTAATTGGGAGCTAGGGCGAACAATCATTGATTTTGCCAATTTTTCGGCACTGTGTGACTTGTATGGAGTGCCGAAAGAGGCAATTTCTTTGCCCACAACATCAAGTTTAAGTTGATAAAACGGCGAGGTGAAGCATGAACGAGAAGCCTTGAAGATCTAAAAAAATTCGTACTCTTCGGGCGAGAAAAGCTCAAACACGCGTTGGCGTAGGGAGGGATGAGGATGTATGAGCGTTTGGTAAAGATTCTGGGATTATTGACACAAATTGCAATATTGTTGACCGCAATAACGATTATTTATGCATCACTTGTGCGACTTTGACGCTGTCCATTCCGCTAGGTTGTAGTAAGGACAGGGATTGCATATGGGTCAACATTTTGTAGATGTGATGAAAAAAGCACGAAATGAAAAAGGGTGGACGCAGTACAGGCTGGCAAAAGAAAGCGGGCTGTCAAGGGAGATGATTGCAAAGTTGGAATTGGAAAGGCACTCTCCCATGATCAAGACGGTAGAGCGGATATGTTCAGCACTGGGAATTGAAATCGTGTTTAAGAAAAAGAGTTAAGGAGGTGAAGCAAATGGCGGCAACAGCCAAGCAATGGAACCTGTATCAAGCTGTTAAAGCGTTGCTCCGACAGGAGCAGCAAAACGTGTTATCAGGAATTGAGGGATACGCGGAACCGGGAGTTACGCTCGCAGAAGTTGATGTTTCTAATGACCGTGTGAGCGATTGGCGCGGGGGAGAATATACTCCGGTTGAAAATCATGGTTTTTTGATCAAGTTGGGAAAGGTTGATATTGGAGGACCGAACGAGCCTACTGTTCAAACCCTGTTCGGCGTGGCGCGAGTATATCGCAGGCGCGATGGGTTCAGATTTGTAATCCGTCTTTCTGATTACTTTTCAGAGGTAATCGGCGCGTACATTCGCGATGAAAAAGGGAGTGAACCGTGATGTGGGCAACACGCCGCGCCGCGCGATAGTTGGCAGTCGTGCGGCGGGCGAGAGAAAAAAAACGAAGGGGGTGAAAACATGGAAAAGATGAAAAGCGTGCAGGACACTGCCGGCATCGACAAGTCTCGAGCCGTGTGGCTAGCGCTTGAACGCGTGCGGCGGCTTCTCAACTGCTGGCACGAGATGGCGCAGGAAATTCCGCCGATGTGCGAGGGGAAAAGGAGCGCCGGACCTACCGCATCGTCGACGCGGCGGTGGTCGCCGCCGTCATGGATGAGGCGGACAAGGTGCGGGAGATTCTCGACGGCGCGGGCAAGGCGCGAATCAATTTAGGCGGCGCGGGCAAGGCGCGAATCAATCCGGACGACGCAGTGCGGGAGGCGATGGCCAAGCTGAAAGCGCGCGCAGGCGTAAGGGGGTAGAAACAATGGCGCGGGAATGGATCAAAACGTCAGAGTTGGCGGAGCGGTGGAGTTTTAGCCGTCAACACGTTTGGCGATTAAGACATGAAATGCAAGCCGTACCGCAGTTTGCGGACGGTGTGCGGGGAAGTCGTCGGGGGTTAAGAATTAACGGCGCAATGTTTGACGAATTTATGAAGTGGCGAGAAAGGCGGTGAAACGCATGAGAACGGCAGAACGTGTGCGATGTCGAGTGCAGCGCGGAGAAGTGCTTTATTGGGGCGTTTTGGTTCCCCTGGCGTTGGCGGTATGGGTGGCGCGTGAAACGGCACGGGCGGTCGTTGAATACTGGCCTGCGGTGCTGGGAATGGTTTTCTTGGGCGCGGTCGGTTGTGGTTTTGCAATTGTCGCGTCGGGCGCGACGAGCGGTGATCAGAAGATGATCGGCGCGCTGGCGGTGGCGATCGGTTCGGGTGCGCTTGGCATGATGTCGGGGAGGTGTGATGAGTGACGGATTTTGAAGAGTTGCGAGCGCTAAAAATGAAAAGAGGAATACAAGTTTGAGTTGCATTCCTCTTAGCCGACAATTCGTTTGGCAGACGAAATGTCGCCCGTTTGTTTGCTCCATCTTTGCAGTCAAGTTTCACTTCCAAGCAGCCACCCCGGGATAGTGCTCTTGGTGAGCGTCAACATGAGCGTTGCCACGCGCTCATTCTTGAAGTTGCTTTATCACTTAGGCAGTCGGGATTGCCACCGTTACAACGCCACGGTTCGCATCAAAGTGAAGGAGCACAGGCGTCGGACAAAAATTGGCCCATAAAGCAACCAACTCCTTTCCTAAGACTAGATGCCGAGTAGACACCTATATCTATATATTGAATTTTACTATGAAAGAGGGGAGGTAGTCAAGTAATGATTGCTAGGGGTGGTATAAAAAGAAAGGAAAGAGCGGAAATAGCACAAGATTTTGTGGTTGCGTTGGTGGAACAAAGAAAGCGTTTAGGCTGGTCTCAGTATCGATTAGCGAAGGAGAGCGGCTTGTCGCGGGAGTATATTGCGCAGTTGGAGCGAATAGGACGAGAGCCTCGTATCGGGACGGCACAGCGTTTATGCGTGGCGTTGGGAATGAGTTTTGTACTTGGGAAGGAGTAAGAAACATGGATTTAGAAAATCCGATGGTAATGGATCGCCCAAGGGGAGTGGGCAAGCCTAAAGTAGCACGGGTGCGCGTGGTGGTATCACTGGATGCCGTGATCGAGATACCAGGTGTGACGAGCGACGAGGAAGTGAGCGCGGTCGTTGACCATTACGCAGACAGTGTGATTGCTTTGTCGGGAGCTCCGACAGTGGAAGAGTGGGAGATTTTAGGTGTTGAGGAGGATGTGGATTATGGCGATTGGTGACATGAAAAAAGCACCTGCGGGGACAGGTGCCAACGAAAAAACCTACATTGATTATAACACAGAATGGGATAAAAAAACACTTCAAGAAAAAGTAAAGCTGCTGAGAAACTTTGCCCATGTTATGCAAAGTAATTTGGTCGGTAGCGAGTGGATGCCGTGTACAGAAAAAGAAAAGGCGTTCCGAAACGGCAAGGGAGTTGGAATGCTGTTCGTGCTGGACGAGTTAGCGAAATATATCGACGAACGGGAAGAAACGGAGGCACCGCACTATGACACTGTATGAAATCGGCGAAAATTACCGTGATTTAGCGGAAATGGTAGAGCGTGAAGAAGTAACGGCGGAAGAAGTCGCCGACACGTTCGCCGCAATTCAGGACGCGGCGGGCGTAAAAATTGACAGCATTGCGGAAATTTATCGCAACAAAAAAGCAACGATTGACGCGATAGAGGCAGAAATCGACCGCTTAACAACACTCAAAAAACGGCAAAAAACGGCAACAGAACGGTTGGAAAATCTTGTGTATATGTATTTATCAATTACTGGCAAAAAGCGCGAAAATGGCGACAAATTCAGCGTTTCTTTGCGGAAAAATCCTGCCCGCGTGAATATCGTTGACGAGGCGGCAATCCCGCAAGAATTTGTCAAAGAAAAGGTCATGACGAGCATTGACAGGGTGCGCATTAAAAACGCGCTCAAAGCAGGCGAAACGGTTGCGGGGGCAACGCTCGTGCAAGACGAGCGTGCGGTGATCGAATGACGCTGGAAGAATTTGCCGACAAATATAAGCGACGGCGGGCGGAGTGGCTAGCGAAAAACACGCCGCTTGAAATACCGCGGCGACAATTCCGTGGCGGTCGTGATATATGCTTCGGTGATCGGTATCTTGAGGCAATTTTAAAAGGAGCGGGCAAATGACGGCAAGGGAAATCAGAGAGCGGCTAGCATTCGCAATTGAAATACATGACAGTCTTGTAGCCGCACGGAAGGCAGGAGTACGGGAAGAAATAAGAGGTCTTGAAAAGGCAATAAAGGTATTAACCGATATGGTCATGGAAATGGGGCGAGATGATGACGAAAGTAGCGGAAAAACTAGCGCAAGTGCAAGCGAAATTAGCAGTACCAAAGGGGCGTGAAAATACGTTTGGCGGCTTTTCGTACCGTAACGCGGAGGATATTTTACGAGCGGTCAAGCCTTTACTTGCTGAATACAGCTTATTGGTAACACTAACAGATAGCATTGAAATGTTAGGCAATCGTTTTTATGTAGCGTCGACGGCCAGCCTCATTGACGCAGAAACGGGCGAGGAGATCGCCGTTCAAGCAATGGCGCGAGAGCCTGACGAGCGGAAAAAAATGGACGATGCCCAAGTCACGGGCAGCAGCAGCAGTTATGCCCGCAAATACGCGCTTTGCGGCTTATTTGCGATAGATGATAGCGCGGGAGATCCAGACGCGCAGGAAAGTATGGACGCACCGCATCGGGCAGGAGGCATTACGTCGGCGACGCTCGGCGCGCTGGCACAGGTGGCCAAGGAGCGAGGGATTCATCCGCAGGACGTCAGCGTGATTATCCTCGGCGATTATGGCGTGGAAAAGAGTACGGCACTGACGGAGACGCAGGGGCGTGAGCTCTTGGCGAAATTGCAAGCAATGGCGGTGGATTGATGGATACACCGCAGGTGACGATGAAACGGCTCACGGCACGGATGAACGGTCTGCTCGACGAGTTCGAGCGGCTGGGCATTGCGGCGGCGGAGGCGGAGTATACGTACAAGTGTGCGGAGGCGAAAAAAACGCTTATTTTGCGCGACGAAGGCTATCCGGCGACGCTGATACCAACACTGACGAAAGGCGATGAAGTTGTGGCAAAAATGCGGCTGGCGCGTGACGTTGCGGAAGTACGTTACAAGTCGGCACAGGAACGAATAAACGCCGTTAAGAAAGAGATTAGCGTATTAGCAGAAGAGATCAATAGGGAATGGGGCAATTCAAAATATGGGATTTAAGCGAATGTCGGCAGCAAAGTATCAAAAGTTGCGGCGGGAGGTGTACGAGCGCGACGGCGGGCAATGCGTTTTGTGCGGCGGTCATGGTGCGCATATTCACCACATCACGTTTCGTTCGCAAGGCGGGAAAGACGTGGCAGATAATCTCGTTACCTTGTGCGGCGGATGTCATGACATGGCGCACGGTGTGGGAAATCGCAAGCACACGCAAGCGGAAGTCAAAGCGATGTTACAGGGATATATTGAAGGGATTTGATGAAAGTGAGTGAACCGAAAAATGTAGCAAAATACTTTTCTCATGACAGCAATGCCCGGAACGATACAAAGGTGTTGTCTCTACGCATGCAACACGGTTTGGAAGGATATGCGGTTTATTTTATGCTTCTCGAGCGACTGCGCGAGATGCCCGAATACTGGAGTGAAACGGATTACAATGCAATCGGTTTTGATTTCCGCTGTTCGGCTGGTCTCGTTAAATCGGTTGTAGAAGATTTCGGACTGTTTACGATCGTCGATGACCGCTTCTATTCCTCGAGTTTTTCTCGGCGAATGGGACTGGTAGACGAAAAAAGAGAGCAAGTTTCATCGGCTCGGAGGAAAGCTGCTTCCGCCCGATGGCGCAAGGCTCCACAAGGGTCTGAGTCAAGCACGGAAAATGCAAATGCAATGCAAATGCAAGCAAAAAAAATGCAAAACGATGCTAAACAAAACAAAACAAAACCAAACCAAACAAAACCAAACCAAACAAAACAGAATAGAGAAACCATAGAGCATGTCGCAAGACAGATCATCGATTATCTGAATGCCAAGGCAGGGAGCAGGTATGAGGCAACCGCCAAGGATACGTTGCGGCTGATTAAAGCACGGCTGAAAGAAGGTCGCGCGTTGTCGGACTTTCAACTGGTCATTGATCGGAAAGTGACGCAGTGGGCAAGTGATGCGAAGATGTGCACCTATTTGCGGCCAAGCACGTTGTTTAGTGAGAAAATGAGCGATTACCTGGGAGAGCCGGATGTCGTACAGGCTAAAAGCGTCAATCACAATGTTGAGCAGTTGGAGATGGCAATGGCGAAAGTGAGGGAAATAGATGCAGCAAGAGGTAAACTTGGAGCTTGTGCTGAAAAGCCTTGCACCGCTCGCGTATGCGTACCAGAAAGACGTGAAAGAGGGGACTTTTGAAGTCTACGTTACGTACTTGGCGGACATACCGCCGCAGTATATTCGCCGCGGTGTAGACGAGCTGATCAAGTCGTCTAAGTGGTTGCCGACAGTTGCCGAAATCCGAGAAAAAGCACGTGCGGCGTGGTTGCAAGAGCGCGGACTGGAAGAAGAAACGGCGGAGCATGCGTGGGTGCTGCTGTTGGAGTTGATGAAAAAACACGGCTTCAACGAGCCGAAACGCGACGCCTTTTCCTCGGATGCGGCGCACACGGCGATGCGCGCTGTCAGCTGGCAGTCGATCTGCATGGCGACGGACGCACAGCTCAACCAGTTGCACCGGGCGTATGTGAAGGCGTACGACGGCGTGAAAGGCGACAAGCCTGCGCTGGTGGCGCAAACAAAGGGGTTGATTGAGTCATGACGGAAGCTTTTTCAGGGATCGATGTGTCGATGTTGCCGATCATTGATAAGTTTACGGGCGAAATACGACCAGCATACAAGGAGGCGTAAAAATGGGATTTAACGAAGCGCGGAAACAGCTTAATCGTGAATTGAAATGGGTAGCGCGTGGCGAGTCGCCGACGCGGGCGTTGAGCTGCTTACATCAGATGTTTAGCATGACGTTGGCTGAGTGTACTGATGACGCTGAAATTCTGGGGTGGACGATAAAAATGATTAGTCGGTGCGCGGAGCGGCAAGCGACAATACTGTCGCCTAATTTGGTGCAGATATGGAGGAACAAGAAAATGAACGAAGTAGTATTAATCGGAACGATTGATGGGGAAATTAAAGAATTTCAAGGACAGAAGTCGGTTAAAGCGTCATTTCGACTGGTTACGGCGCGTAGCTTTAACGGGCAGGAATTTAAGGACTGGCACAATGTCGTTTTGTGGGGCGACAAGGCGCAAGCGGCAGCGGGCAAGTTAACGGCGGGCGACGTGATTATGGTGCGCGGTAGGATCGGCACACGTAAATACACGAAACAAGACGGAACAGACGCGTATATTACAGAAATCACGGCGTATGGTATTTATAAAGAAGTCGCAGGGACAAACACAAATCGCGACGAAACAAAAGCGGACTATGCAAAATTCGGATCATCGACGGAAGAGATTCCGTTTTAGGGAGATTTGTTTTGACAGAGAGATACGTGATCTACGGTAGACCGATGACGAAGAAAAACAGTATGCGCATCTACGGCAAGCGAGTGTTGCAGTCTAAAGCGTATGTAAAATACGAAAGAGACGCCTTGATGCAGTTATTGGCGCAAGTAAAAAAGAGATACGGCGAACGTGCTGTATCTCTTTCGGCGCATTATTATATGCCGAATCGAAGAAGCTGGCCGGATTTGGTCGGGTTGCTCCAAGCGACAAGCGATATATTGGAAAAGGCCGGAGTGTATCAAAACGACGGGCAGATTGTTTCTTATGACGGCAGCCGAATTGTCGGCGTGGATAAAGAGAACCCGCGTGTGGAGGTGACGGTCGCAAGTGTTGGCAAAGAAGATTGAGCAGTTATTGGCAATTTATCGAGAAAAATTGTCACAAGCCAGAGCGGGCGCACAAGGCAAGCATCCCGATGACGTGACAGCCGCAGTGTGGATGGCGCAGCATGATGCGGAGGAGTGGCTGGCGAGGGAGCTTGCAAAACTGGTACTGAAGCACGGGAGTTGATGCAATGAACGAGGCAAGGAAAGAGCTGGAAGGATTGGCACATTTAGATCGAGAAATTGATGCCGCGACGGAGGAGATCCAGCGTCTCACCGCGCGCATCGGTAGCATTCAGTCATCGGGAACATCGGTGCGGATATCGGGGACAAAAAGTCATGATATCGGTGACGGTGTGGCAGCACTGCTTGACTTGCGTGCAGAGTTGGACGCGGATATCGACATGTGGATTGCCGAGCGGCGGCGAATTGTGCGTCGCATTCGCGCTATCGATCCGAAGGAGTACTCCTTTTTGCTCTATTATCGTTATGTTCTCGTTATGCCATTGTTCCAAGTGGCGGAGCGCATGGGATACAGCTATATTTGGGCGCGTATCCGCCACGGCGAGGCATTGGCGGCGTATCAGGAAAGGTATTTCGGGAAATAGCAAGAATATACAACAATATACATTGTGCCCTGTTATAATGATAGTGTGAGAAAGCGGGGGTATAGAGCCTCCGCTTTCTTGCAATATCGCCTCCTTTGAAAGCCGGAGTGATCGTCGGCGGTTGCTCTGGCAAAGGCGGGTGTGTACCCAAAACGGGGGAAGGCTACACAAAAGGATAGAAAAGAAGTTGTGGAGCGATTATAATGAGGGTGAGCGATGGGCGGACGGGGCGCGAGTAGCGGTATTAATCGGGTAGGCATACGGAAGTTGGAGAAGTCGAACAAATCGCTAGGAAAACAGATTCGTCTACATAAGGATAAGATTAGTAATCCTGAGAAATATGCTAAGGATTGGGCGACGCGAAATAAAAAACAAAGACACGGTTTAATTAAACAT
>CAMYCX010000035.1 GCA_947254705.1 uncultured Veillonellaceae bacterium | reverse complement strand
AGACAATAGTCGGTACATTTGAATTGGCCGGACGGTTTGCCACCGTTACTCCCGATGATGATAGGATCGGAACGGACGTCTGGATACCGCTCGATGGCACGGCAAATGCAAAAAGTGGTGCCAAGGTGTCGGCGCGAATTACTAAATGGCCCGAACCTCAGCGGATGGCAGAAGGTGTCGTTGAGGAAGTACTGGGGTATGAAGGCGATACAGGCTTGGACATTACGCTGATTATTGCCAACCATAAAATTCCGACGGTATTTTCTGAAGAGGCGTTGGCTGAAGCTGAAAAAATCGCTCAAGAACAAGTTGTTCCGCAAGGGAGAACAGACTATCGAAATCAATCTGTTGTGACAGTAGATGGTGCTGATGCGAAAGATTTAGATGATGCAGTATATTGTGAAGAATTAGAAAATGGGAATTTTTTATTGTGTGTTCATATTGCTGATGTCAGTTATTATGTACGAGAAGGCGGCGCTTTAGATAAAGAGGCATTTCGTCGTGGGACAAGTGTGTATTTGGCGGATCGTGTTGTACCGATGTTGCCGGAAATTCTTTCTAACGGGGTTTGCAGCTTGAACGAAGGTGCGGATCGATATACAATGTCGGTTGAGATGGAAGTGGACAAGACGGGGCGAGTAGTTCGATCACATATTGGCCCGGGCATTATTCGCAGTGCACGGCGATGTACTTACGATGAATTAAAAAAGGCATTATTAGAAAACATTTATCCTACGGATTTGAAACCGTATTTAGCGATGTTTCGAGCATGGCAAAGGCTTGCCGAACAATTGATTCAAATGAGACAACAGCGAGGTGCGCTTGATTTTAATTTTCCTGAGTTCAAGATCATGTTGGATGCGAAAGGACGTCCAATCAATATTATAGAACGTGAAAGAACAATTGCGGAACGTATGATTGAACAGGCGATGCTACTGGCCAACGAAACAGTGGCGAAGTACATTCAGCCGGAAGGAAGAATAGCGATATTTCGCGTCCACGGAAGCCCTGACTTAGAAAAATTGCAACATGTATTGACGCTAATGGAAGCATTGGGAGTACCGTGCCGCTTGCCGGAAGAAGTCAACTCGGAAGACGTACGACGGCTGTTGGAAAAAGCTCGTGATCACGGTATTGAAAAGACAGCTGAAGTGATGGTGTTGCGCGCGTTGCCGCAGGCCTATTATGATATTGTTAATTTGGGTCATTTTGCATTGTCATCGAACCATTATACTCATTTTACTTCTCCGATTCGTCGCTATCCGGATTTAGTTGTACATCGGCTGATTCGTGAAGTTGCGGAAGGTAAGCGACAACGGAAAATCGATGTTACCCGACTGGAACGCGCCGCATTGCAATCATCTATGGCAGAACGGCGGGCAGTTGAAGCAGAACGGGAGACGATGGATCTCAAACGGGTAGAATATATGGTGCCTTTCGTTGGTGAAGCATTTGATGCAACCGTGACAGGAATTACTGATTTCGGTATCTTTGTTGGATTGGTCAACGGGGCAGAAGGCTTAATTCATGCGGATTTGATCGCGGACGGAACAGGACATTTTGACGAACGGACATATCGGTATGTTGATCGACAAGGCGGCACATTGTATACGATCGGAGATGAGATACGAGTCACCTTGATCAAGGCGGATATTGAAAAGCGTATGCTTGACTTTGCCCCGGGAGAAATCAGGTCATGGACGGATCTTGAAGAATGGCAACGGCAGTTGTTGCGCCTCGGAAAGGCTCATCGCAATAATGTAAAATCCGATAAGGGGGCGCGGCAAAAAAAGAAAAAAATCAGCAAGAAGAAAAAAGATAAGCATGGTAAACATGCTCGTAAACGGAGGTAAGTATGGGGGGCAGCGGGCAGCGTCAGATTGCCGACAATCGAAAAGCGCGTCACGATTATTTCATTCATGAGCGCTATGAAGCGGGCATTGCGCTTGTCGGGACAGAAGTCAAATCTATTCGACAAGGAAAGGTAAATCTGAAAGACGGATATGCGCAAATCCGCAATGGGGAGTTATGGCTGTACAATGTGCATATCAGTCCTTACGAAGAAGGAAATCGATTTAATGTAGATCCTTTGCGTCCGCGTAAATTGCTAATGCATCGGGCGGAAATCAGTAAGCTGGCAGGCAAGGTCCAGCAACGCGGATATACGTTGATTCCACTTGCATTGTATTGGGCACGCGGGAAAGTAAAGGTTAGTGTGGGTATATGTACCGGCAAGAAAATTTATGATAAACGGAAAGATTTGGCAGCTAAAACCGCGCGGCGCGATATGGAGCGTGGCATGGCCGGTCGTTAATTGAGTTATTGTATGGCATGTGATATAATAAATGTGTATGGGGACGCATTGGTTTCGACAGGAGTAGGTGTGCTATTGACAGCGGGTCGGGGTCTCGGTCACCCCGTAAAACTACCGAAACAAACATAAACGCAAACAAAGATTTTGCACTGGCAGCATAAGCCGCGCCGCCTTATGTTCTCCTGAGGCATAAGCTCGGCGTCAATCATCAGGATACCTTTGCGGAATGTCGGATACCGTTAAAGGGAACCACATCCGAATCGTCTTTGTCGGCTTGTTCATGAGCGAAACGAAGATTAAACCAAGATCATGAACTGCACCCGGAGCGGTTGATAGGGCAATATTTTTGGACAGGGGTTCGACTCCCCTCGTCTCCACCAATTTATTTATTGTATGATCATGGGTTGAGATGAACATTTATATGCGGGCAACTCTTGAAAACAAGGAAGAAAGCCACTTACAGGTTTTCGATGTTTTCAAGAGTTGCCTTTTTGCTTGGGATATGGTGATATGAATCCGGAACAGATGAAACAGGATATCGAGGAGGCATCCGGTACGTGCGACGCTAAAGTTGTCAAGCACCGCCAAGTATTGCTGAGGTTGGCGACCTTTAACCGATATCTTTATTCGCACCGCACAAAAGAGATTTTGGGGTGTATTAATGGAGAGAAAACTTTTTATACATAAGAACAATTTGTTGTTGATGTGTGATGGAGCGACGAGGTGGTGTGTTAAAGCGCTACGGACGTCTACCGTATCAAATGTGAGTGGGAGGACGAGCAAGAGCGCGGGTGATATTACGGTGTCGACTGGACAGACACCGAAAGGACTATGCATGTACATGACATACAAAGAGATGAGAAAAGTAACTGCATCGGTCTTGATTTTCGTGTTTATTTATATTACCCTAATGATAACGGAAATAAAACTAATACAACTCGTTGGTTGCAAGGAAGAGGCGAACGGTTATGGCCTATTCGGTGGCAGCGGAAGTGGACGGTACGATTGAGGAAGCGGTACGTCATGGGGCCAGTGATATTCACTGGGAGCCGCAGGCAAACGGAATGCGAGTGCGGTACCGTATTCATGGCAGATTACAGCAGGTGAGAGAGTTGCCGGCGGGAATGAGTGAGTCGATTGTGATTCGCGTAAAGGGAATGGCGCGAATGAATGTCGCGGAAAAACGTTTACCGCAAGACGGCAGTTGCTCGGTTATTGTGGATGGTCGGTCATATGATTTGCGAATTGCGGTGTTGCCTGTATTATACGGAGAAAATGTCGTTATCCGCATTTTGGGTAATTCGTTAGTCAAACCGATGCTTGCTAATATCGGTTTGACACCATGGCAACAGGAAATGATACATTTCTATTTGCATCGCCCGTACGGCCTGATTGTTACCGGAGGAGCAACAGGTACAGGAAAAAGCACGACTCTGTATGCTGCGTTGCAAGAAATAGATCGGCAGGTATTGAATGTAGTTACAATTGAAGATCCGATTGAATATCGTGTGTCGGGGATTAATCAAATGCAGGTGGGCGAATCAGGACGCATTACATTTGCGGAGGGGTTACGTTCTGTTTTGCGTGCTGACCCGGACGTGATATTAGTAGGAGAGATTCGTGATGCGGAAACAGCCGAAATCGCTGTCCGCGCAGCAATGACCGGGCATTTGGTGCTGGCGACCATACATGCTCGACGAGCTGAAGAAATTCCGGCACGTTTTTTTGAGATGGGGGTTGCACCGTACTTGCTCGCCGCTTCGTTGACTTTGGCAATGTCCCAGCGATTGGTTGGAGAGTTGTGTCCGCATTGTCGATATGATGTTGGCATCAAAGAATATGTGAGTGCCACAGGTGTAAGACGATACCGAGCTCATGCGTCACGGGGGTGTGAGTCATGTTTTGGTACGGGAATTGCTCGTAGGCGCGGAGTATTTGAGATATTGCCGATTACCGCTTCCGTACGGGATGAGTGGCAAGCGGGGAAGGCGGCAGTACTTTCTGCTCCACAGGAAACAATTGAGATGCGGATTGAATCGCTCTTGCAGGAAGAAGCCATCGCTTGGGATGAGGCTGTCTCAATGTTGGCGGAGGTGAGATCATGATAGATGCGATAATTCGTCGTGCTCGTGAAATGGGGGTCACAGACATTCATATTACTCCGAATGAGTCGGTTCGATTTCGCAGGCTAGGTCGATTGGAACGTACGGAATATGGTTCGGATGAGAAGACATGGAGCGATTGGTGGCAGAACCTTTTGTCGCCGTATGAAGAGAAGATATTGCGTACTTTCGGGGCAGTGGAGGTAGCGCCGGACAACGGCATGCGAGTTTCTTTGTTTCGGACATCAGGAATGGTGGTCGGCTCAATTCGATTGTTGCAGCCTTTGGCTATGTTGCCGCCCGATCCGAATTTGCAGATATTGAAGAAAGCGGCCCAGCTGAAAAGCGGATTGCTACTTATCGGCGGCATTACCGGAAGCGGCAAAACAACGACGATGTGGCGGATATTGCAAATGATCAATGATACTTGCCCGGTTCATGTAATTGCGTTGGAAGACCCGCCAGAGTATCGTTTGGAGTCAAATGTAGCGTGTATCCGCCAGCGTGGGATCGGTACGGATGTACCTGATTGGGAAACGGGGCTGGTGTCCGCATTAAGAGAAGATCCGGATGTGCTGGTTATCGGGGAACTGCGAACATCGGAAACAGTCACATCTGCATTGCGTGCAGCGCAAACCGGTCATCTTGTTTTAGCTACTTTGCATTGTGGCTCTGCAGAGTCGATGATTGGTCGTTTGGTACATATGTTTCCGACGGGCGGGCAAGAGGAGATTCGATACCAGTTGGCGGCTACATTGCAGCTGCTCCTAGTGCAGTGTTTGGTACCGCTATGCTCTCAACAGGTGGTGTTGCGTGAATGGGCTTGGCGAAATCCTGCCTTGGTGACATTGATTCGTGACGGGAAGGAGCATCAACTATCGGCCTATTTGCAAACGATGGGAAGATATGCCCAAACATGGGAACAGTCCCGTCGACAGGTTTTGCAAATGTTGGTGCCGGGATCTGATGATGCAACATTATTACATGCATGGCAATTATGAAACGAAAATATACATACAAAGCATTTGACTATGCGCAGTCGCGTTGGCAACAAGGTATCGTTTCCGCGGAGAATGATACCGAAGCGGCACTCATATTGCGCAGTCGTGGTTGGCAAATTGCACGGTTGCAAAGATATCACCGTAATCCGCTTTTGGAAAGTAAAAATTGGTCGACACAACAAACGGCATTTTTGGCAACCCAGCTGGCAACGCTGTTAACGGCTGATGTTGATTTGATCAAGGCGATGGAGATGAGTGCCGGCCTGCGTGACGGAAGTGCGCGTAAGGTGTTGTTGGAAATTGCGGAACAGATTCGCTCAGGGCAGTCAGCAGCATATGCGTTGCAGGAGAGTGGAGTGTTCCCGTTGTTGTTCGTTCGCCTGGTTGAGGTTGGCGAATATAGTGGAACGTTGACAGAAAATCTGCACCGCGCAGCACACTATTTTGTGGAGCAAAATCGGATCGAGAGAGCATGGCAAGAGGCCTTGACTTATCCTGCGATGGTGTTGGTTTTGGCCGCAGTGGTACTGGTGATATTGATTGAGGCGATATTGCCGACATTTGCACAACTGTTTGATGAGTTGGGAGTCACTCCTTCGGGGGTGACACAGCATTTGTTATATGCAAGTGAACGTTTGAATGTTGTTTTTCCATGGATATTAGGAGCGATGATATTGGTGGCGGTTGTCGGTGTATGTGTGAAAGATAATCCGTCTATTCGACGCATTCGTTATGTGGTGATGCTTCACTGGAAACCGTATCGGTATCGACATATAGCGGTGCTCTGTCATGTATGGGGAATCGTGTTGCAAAGCGGAATTGATGTTGCACAGGGACTGGAAATCGCGGGTGAAACACTTTCTGACAGTGCGTATGGTGCACGCCTTCGCCGTGCGGGTCAACAAATTACGCAAGGAATGACGCCGTACCAATCACTTCGTAAGAGCAGTATCGATGATGAGGTGTTGCTGCACATGGTCGATATCGGTACAGAGTCGGGGCGTTTGCCTGAAATGTTGCAAGAGGCGGGGCGATTTTATGATGAGCAGGTTCAGGCGGTAACACAGTTGTATAAATCCCGTATCGGTCCGGCAGTATTGGTTTCGGTGGGGGTAATTGTCGCCCTGGTGATGTACGGAATGATGATGCCGATATTGGAAACAATGACAATGCCATTGAATGGATAGGGGGAGTACGTAATGAGTGAAAAACAGATACAGTCACGAAACGGTTTTACCTTGATTGAATTGCTGGTGGTGATCGCGATTATCGGGATCTTGGCATCATTTGCGATTCCCAAATTTGTTGGTGTAACCGATGCAGCGAAGGAGGCCAAAATCCAAGCGGATTTGCATACGATAGGCGTTGCGGTTGCATTGTATGAGGCGGATCACGGTGTATATCCACGAGCGCTTTCCGACTTGGTGGATGCATCTGGTAAAAAGGGTTATTTGCAGAGCGTGCCGCAGGCGCCGGAACAGGCAACTTATGACACCGCTCGTTTGGCACAGTCGGGAGAGGTGCGGTGCACGTTTAAAGGAACCACGTACTCATCGCATGGAACTAAGGTAAATGGCTAGCTCCGTCTTCGTTGCAGCTTGTGGCGGACTGATCTTGGGATTATGTTGGCCACGGGTAGGAATATATTTTCGGCAGCGCTATCCAACGAAGCAAATGATGCCGCAAGTTCCCTGGCGGCCTTGGGAGCCTGTCGCAGGAATGGTTATGGGAATACTTCTCTGGGTTTGGCGTCCGGAACATATTTCTGCCGGCGCTGTTTTTTGGTTTGCGATGGTAGCATTATTGGCAGCACGCATTGATCTGTTTTGCGGTGTTTTGCCGTACCGTTTTTCCATTGGCATGGCGGTGGTCGGATGGGGAGTGCAATGGGAAAGCGGTTACATTACGGAGTCAATCTTGGTCGGTATGGCAACAGCGGTATTAATGAGTTTCATCGTTTGGATATCTCGTGGCGGAATGGGGGGCGGAGATATCTGGTTTGCTGCAGGTATTGCGACATGGTTTTCAGCAATGGAAGCTTGGACGTTTTTGTGCATCGCATTTATCAGCGGTGCGATATATGGCATCGGGTATTACCTTTACCATGGATGCCGACGGGGGTTGGCTCTTCCGTTTGGGCCGTTTTTAGCGATAGCGGGAATTATAGTTGTATGGTTGGGTGAGCAAATGAGTGAGTATTGTGAAATTTTTATCGGTTGAAAAACGTAGCGGTTATTTGTTGTTGGAATTGTGTTGGGCAATTGCTTTCGCATCGATTTTTGCGACAATGGTGATTCCGCAGGGGATTCAGTGGCGTGAGCGCATAGAGTCTGATTGGGTGATGCAAACCATTGTACAGGCGGTTGAAGAAACACAAGCCCTAGCAAGAGGGAATTCTCAGAGTTCACCGACTCTGGTTATTTCCGGTGCGCCTGAAAATAGATGGTATACCATTTATCAAGCGAGATCGGTTTCGATTCAGGGTGCACTCCCACAGGGGTACTCTTTCACGAGTTATGTCCCGTTGTTTATTCAGTTTCAAAAAAATGGTCGAGCCAGTGCTGTGGGCGGGGGTACAGAAAGAGCGTATCGAATTGCCGTAAAAGGACCATCGGGGCGAACCCGGGAAGTGATTATCAGCGCACAGACGGGGCGTGTCAGGGTGGAAGGATGAGACGAAACGGATTCGTTCTTGCTGCAGTACTGATTGCAACAGGGATCATTATCATGTTGGCGGGATCATTGGGGTTGGCTGTTCATCAAGGAATACGTTTGACAAAGAGTTATGGGGAGTCAGTTGTAAGAGAGTGTTTGACGCAGCGAATTGTTGAACAGCTGAAATATGAATATCGATTTGTGGGATTACCGGTAGAGAAGGAGTTTGATGAAACGTATGCGACGATGGTATTGCATGTGAAGGTTGCGTATGAGCGTGAAGTACAAAGCGAAATAGACGTGTACTGTTATCAAGTGATGACAACGGGGTCCTATGGTAGTACCGCATATGTCATTTGGTTACCGGCGGGAGGCACGAATGCGTAACGGATATATCATGTTGGAGTGGCTGATTGCAATTTGTTTGACCGCATTATTGTTGACAGGAGTGGCACCATTGCTGGGACAAAGCTTGCGTGCGGTGGGTCAAATATTTGCGCAGCTGTATTGTGCCCGTGAAAGTATGCAGATAGCGGGAATTGTTGACAGTTATTTATATGACGCGGATATCACGGAAAGACCCGGTAATCATCGTACATTGTCTTTTGTCAAATATAATCAATTACCACAACGATGGATAGCGCAACCCCGGCGGCTATACTTGGAGTTATCTGACGGGCAATGGCAACCGCTAACGGTTATCGGGGCAGGAACTATGTTTTCACCGGCATGGGCGGCAGGAGAAAGTGGAGAGAATATGTTTACTGTTTATGACGGAGGATTTGTGGAGTACGCTTGTCATTGGAAATACGGAAATCACAGATTTACAATTCGAGGCGGGATTTGCCCGCTGAAGACTAGCTACTCTATAGGAGGGCCGTATGTTTATCGGTAAATCTCCGCGGGGCAGTGTGACGCTGATTATTGTGGTTATATTGGCAGGATTGCTTACGGTTGTGGGGTATGGTTTGTACGTGGCAGAGCGGGCAGTGCACTTGCAACAGCGAGAAGACATGCGTGTTACCACACAGTACGCAGCAGAGTCTGCTGCTAACTGGGCGTTGGCGTATTGTCGCCAACGAGGGATTCCACAGGAAGAGTTGCAACAAAAGTTGGGATACCCCGATCCACAGATTCGTACACAGGTTCGAATTTCACCGCGGGGGGCACATGAGGCGATTGTAACGGGGATGGCGGCAGGGACGGAAACAGATCATAGAATTTGGATGCGGATTCATCAATTAAGCACAAATCAGAGTGCAGTAGAGATTCAAGTGGATGAGGTGCACGGATGATCTGGTCGCGGAGAAAGGAGACTGCTCAAGTTTGTCCTGTTGTTATTTGGGATGGTGACAGCGGTCGTTTGTGGGCACAAGCAAACAATACGGAGTTGACCGAGGCAAAGCATTGGTTTTGGCAAGAACGCCAGCAACCGTTGCCGAATGATTTACAACATACGAATATGCAGACGATAGCCAGTTTATTGCCGTGTGGTACAGTGAGGTGGTATCGGTTGATGCTGCCACCGGCGACAGGTGAGGAAATGGATGAAATGCTCGCATGGGAAATGGCGGAATTGATAGGCGAGGAAACGGAAGGAAAGTGGGTATTCCAAATATTACCACATGAGTCGTTGAGTCGTTCTGCTCTTTTGGAAACCGTTGTGGCGGTATTGCCTCGCGAAATCGAAGAACAAATAAAAACGGTATTACCTCAAGGAGTGTCGGAATGGAGATTGGTGCCGGAAGAGTCAGCGATAGGTGCAGCTTTGCCCACTCCTGAAGCGCAGGTACTACGGTCTCACTCCGACCAGGTTACGGTGTTGAGGTATCGTCATCGATGTCCTGTTGAGGTAATACCGATATCCAACGAAAATGAAATCACCAATTCCGGTTTGGCAGGGGTTCCTTGGTATGTGGTGGCTGATGAAGATGATCAATGCCGTTATTGGCAAAAACGCTTGCAGGCCCAATCGTGGCCACTTTTAGCACATGCGGAATACTTGCGGGCGAACGGAGAGTGGTGCGAGCAATATCCACAGATTGTATTGGGGGCGTCACAGGCGGCATTGGGGGCATTGTGTTGGAAACAAAAGGTTGGTAAACCTCATACACTCTTCATTTCTCCGAGATTGCGGAGAGTGGGTCATTGGGGGGCTATGGGGATAGGAGGGCTTGGAATTTGCAGCATGTTGCTTGGAGGATATACGTATCATACGAGTCAGACTTCGTTTGAAAAAGTTGCTTCAATATATACGGAACATTCCTCAGGACAACGGGCATTGGAAGAGCTGTCGGCGGCAGAGGAAATATTAGCAAAACGGCAACAACAGAGAAACATATGGAGCAAAAATTTATTGATTATTGCGGATAGTCGACCGCAAGGCGTGTATCTAACGGAAATTCGTGAAGAAGATCATCGAATTGTGTTGGAAGGAATTTGTTTGCAACAAGAACCGTTACAGTCGTGGAAAGAGTATTTACAATTGCGACTTCAACGTCGTGCAACGGTCAAGTATACACACGCAAAACAACAAAACAAACGAGAATTTCAGATGGTGCTGCATGAAAATGAAGAGAATTGACTTATCTCACCGACAATTGGCTTGTATTTGGAAACTATACGAAGATTATTTCTGGCTTTTTATCGGTATAGTCGGTATTAGTGCCGGCGCTTTGTTTTGGCATTTTGCCACGCAAAGCGATGAGAAACAAGCGCAGTTACATATACAGATGACACATGAAAAAAAGGCACTGAGCCTACATCAAAGTAGGCTGAAAAGAAGATCGCAACGAGGTGACGCATTGTCAGCGATCATTGCTGAATGTGATAATTATCATGTAAAACTTCTTGACGCGGAAGAGAAGGCCCCAACGGAAATAGGTGCCTGGCGACAAAATCCGATTAAGCTGACGCTCGAAACCGATTATCTGACACTGATTGAGTTATTGGCGACATGGGAAAGCGGCACCCCGTGGAGGGAAGTTCGGTTAATTCAGGCAAAATCACTGTCAGGAGGCAATCGGACGCAAGCGACGGTTGATATTATCTCGTACTCTTTGACTGATGAATCGTTATTGTATGCGAAAACTAAAAAGGATCAGTAAAGGCATTCTGATAGTGAACTTGACAATAACGCCTTGTTTCAAGTAGAATAGCCGTATATCAATAGGGGCTATAGCTCAGTTGGTTAGAGTGCTACGTTGACATCGTAGAGGTCACTGGTTCGAATCCTGTTAGCCCCACCATATGTATTGCAAGGGTCTACCCTTAGGGTAGACCCTATTTGTGTTGCTTCGATGTAGTTGTACTGACTGTTGCGGTAACAACTGCTGATTTTCAGTAAGACAAGCATCTCCGGGGCTTCTTCATCAATGAGGGGGGAATAGTGGATTTTAAATATAGTATATAGAAAAGACGTCGAGATATTTATCAATAGTGATTGTTGGTCAAAAACAGGACATGATAGACAGACTTGTATTGATTTGTTTGTGATCTTAGTTTACAGTGGTGTTAATCATAGATCAAAGGAGGAATGTAAATGAAGGAAAAAGTAGACAAGTTAAGCGTAGAGTATTGGCGAAAGGAATTGAATGACCCATCGATTGACCAGGTTTGGTTTGATGGGAAAGACTATCATTTGGTTCGGGATTTAAATCCCTATGACAAGGAAAAACTAGAACGCTGCAGACGGGACCGGTATGAGGACGAAAACAGAAGGTTGTTGCGTAAAAAGTGCGGATTATGGAGTGAAAAGGCTTCAGAAGAAGAACTTAGCGAACAAGAGTTGTATGTGCTGATTAACTTCAATTTGGATGAAGATATTAAAAATCCTATCCGAAGTGCTCGTGTATTCTTTAGCGGTTCCGAGCCGGGAAAAATGAGCGGCAGGGTTGATGTTAACTGTACGGGAGATGATTATTACCAAGAAGGCGGGAGAATTACACTGGCAAACGATTTAATCATAGCTGCGTTAGCCGTACTGGAGTGTCCTTCCCCGTATCTTGTTGCCGATAAGGAGATGGTTCGTCTGATTAGAGCGATCCGCAAAATGCGGACTGAAATGGGAAAGAAGCCAATCCTTGAAAAAGTGTGATGTCTACGACAACTGCCGACATAAATATGCATGTTGGTATTGTCCTATAAAGAGCATTCTTCTCATAAAATGATAAAATCTTTTAGGTGATTGTAAGGCTTTAATTACAAACAGTATGCACATATACCCGAGATCATCATAGTCATATGAACTTTCCTGTAAATTGCATAATAAATCTAATATGATCTCCGGTCACTCTTTCAAAGGGGAAGTTGGCATTTAACCGTTGGTTTAAGGAAGATAAAAGTTTCTGTATTTAAATTTCTCATTTCAATAAATGAGGTACTCTTGCAGGGGTTTACAATGCTTGCTGCCGTTTTGGGAGGTCTTTCTTCGATAGATTCGATAAGATTGGTGCATTCGTCTTTTCGCACTCTTAATAACATCGTCAAATGAGATGAGAGGTGTGTACGCTCGGGATAATTCCGCCATTGTATGAACCAATTGTGCGGCACGGAAAATTCTTTCCATATCAGCGTGCTAGCAAAAATTCTAAATTCAATCGTGTGAGAAGATTGGAGATTGACACAACGGTATCTTTCAAGTCCTGAAAGTTTCCGATAGAGGTTTGAAACTTCTTCATCGGAGTTGTAGTCTATATCAAGTCCAACTCCCGGTCTGTCGTCCGGGGACGGCGTGTGAGGAGGTGTCCATTGCTTGGCTTTTGACATAATGCGTTTGGTAATTCTTCGTATCATGTCATGGTTGGCATTGGCAAATTGACGATTTTGACGATGCCTTTCTCCGTCAAGTAGGACCGGTTGAGGTGAACATGCATACCGCAACTCTTGGCATGGCGGTAGAAGTTGCCCTGTTCCAATGTGGAGTCAAGCATTTCTTTCCAGTTGGATTCATTCGGGATAGCATCCGGTCTAGACGGATGTCCTACCATTTCAAATCCGCAAGCGATTGACCTGTCTTCCTTACAAATAATGTTGTAGTCGGAGAGGAGGGTTAATCGTTT
>CAMYCX010000034.1 GCA_947254705.1 uncultured Veillonellaceae bacterium | reverse complement strand
TACACCCATAAGGTTTCGTCGGCAGCGTCAGATGTGTATAAGAGACAGAATTATGTGTGGGTAAAGATGGCATGTGATTCGGCGGAAGTGTTTCGGGCAAAATTTATTATGAAAGCATGGGAAGAGGGAACACCGTGAGCAAACAAATCGCAATAGATGCCATGGGCGGCGATTATGCACCGAAAGAGATTGTATTGGGGGCGTTGGAAGCCGTACGGCGATATGCCGTTCCGGTCGTGCTGGTCGGTGATGAGACGCAAATTCGTCCGTTGGTAGAGGCGCAAGGAATGGCCTCCGATCCGTTGGTGACGATTCATCATGCATCGCAAACCATTGCGATGGACGAGCATCCGGCGATGGCGTTTCGTAAGAAAAAGGATGCATCCGTATCGGTGTGCGCCCGTTTGGTCAAAGAAGGTACGTGCGGTGCGATGATTGCGCCGGGATCGACAGGCGCGGCCGTCACGGTCGGCTTGTTCGGATTGGGACGAATTCCCGGAATTCATCGGCCGGCGATCGCGTCGGTACTGCCGAATGAAAAGGGCGGCTTGACGTTGTTGATTGATGCGGGTGCAAGCACGCAACCGAATGTAAATAATTTGTTGCAAAATGCGTTGCTGGGACATTATTATGCAAAAGAGGTGTACGGTATCGCGCATCCTCGTGTCGGATTGTTGAATGTCGGCACGGAGGCGACCAAAGGCAATACGCTGATTACGGAGACGTATGAGGCGATGTCGGCACAGTCGGAGTACGATTTTATCGGCAATGTGGAAGGGCGTGAGGTGCTCAGCGGCGATGTTGATGTCGTGGTGTGCGACGGGTTTACGGGTAATGCATTGCTGAAGTTTGGGGAAGGATTGGCACGCATGTTTTTCACGTTGCTGAAAGAGGCTGTCGGAAGCGGCGGTTGCCGTGCAAAATTGGGGGCGTGGTTGTTGACCCCGGCGTTACGGTCGATGAAACGGCGGGTCGATTATAAAGAGTACGGTGGCGCGATGCTGCTCGGCGTGAACGGCGGTTTGGTCATTTGTCACGGGGCGTCGGATCGTCGAGCGATTGCCAATGCAACAAGACTGGCGGCCAAGATGGTGGCGTCCGGTGCACATGAAAAGGTGCGAGCCGCATTGGCAACGGCAGGTGCGCAATGACAGGGGCACGACATGTCGGTGCGGCGGTTACGGGAACGGGGTTTTATGTACCCGAGAAGGTACTGACCAACGCGGATTTGGAAAAGATGGTAGAAACTTCGGATGAATGGATCCGCACGCGTACGGGAATTTGTGAGCGCCGCATTGCTCCGTCAGGTACACGGACGGCGGAACTTGCAACGGCGGCCGGACATAAGGCGTTGGAATCGGCGGGATTACAGGGGCAAGATATCGATCTTGTAATTGTGGCGACATGTACACCGGACGCACCGGCACCGTCGACGGCATGTGTCGTACAGCATGCGTTGGGGGCAACGCGGGCGGCGGCGTTTGATCTGGCGGCGGGATGCAGCGGATTTGTTTATGCGTTGGCAACGGCGACACAGTTTATTCATGCGGGGGTATATCGGCATGTACTGGTCATCGGTGCGGAAGTCCTCAGTCGTGTCGTTGATTGGACGGATCGCAATACTTGCGTTCTTTTCGGCGACGGGGCCGGTGCGGCCGTAGTCAGCGCATCGGAGACGGATGCGGTGAGCGGCGTTGAGCTCGGTGCGGACGGTGCCGGTGCGGATGTATTGGGGATTTTCGGCGGGGCGTATATGCCGCATCGGACAAGTGATGCGAAGGAATTCTGTCCGCGAATTTATATGGAAGGACAAGAGGTATTCAAGTTTGCCACGCGGATTTGCGCGGAGGCGACGAAACGTTCTCTGTCGGCGGCGGGATTGACGAGCGATGCATTGGATCTGCTGATCCCTCATCAGGCTAATTGGCGTATTATCCATGCGGCGCAGAAACGGTTACACTTGCGTGACGATCAAGTATTTATCAATGTGGATCGTTACGGGAATACATCGGGCGCATCGGTCGGGATTGCCCTGGCGGAAGCGGCAGCCGAGGGGCGTATTACAGCGGGTGATCGTGTGGTGCTGGTCGGGTTCGGTGCCGGCTTGACATGGGCGGCGCTGACGCTGGTTTGGCAAGGAGGCGCAAAATGAGAGAATGGATTACGAGCTTGCTCGGGATTCGCTATCCGATCATCCAAGGCGGTATGGCGTGGCTCGGCACATGGGAATTGGCATCGGCCGTCTCGCAGGCGGGAGGTTTGGGTGTCATCGGTGCGGGTAATATGCCGGGAGATGTGTTGCGCGAGCAAATTCAAAAGATGAAGGCGCATACGGATCAGCCGTTCGGGGTAAATTTGATGCTACGTTCGCCTTTTGTTGAAGAATGTGTCACCGCGGTTTGCGAAGAGCGTGTGCCGGTGATTACGACCGGTGCGGGAAATCCGGGTAAATATATGGCGGATTTTCATGCATCCGGAGCCAAGGTGATTCCGGTGATTTCTTCCGTGGCGCTGGCGTTGCGATTGCAGCGGGCGGGGATTGATGCCGTCATTGCGGAAGGCGGAGAAAGCGGCGGACATGTCGGTAAAATGGCGACACTGCCACTGGTACCGCAGGCCGTTGATGCGCTCGACGTACCGGTGATTGCCGCCGGCGGGATTGCCGACGGTCGGGGAGTCGCAGCGGCATTTGCGTTGGGCGCGTCGGGCGTACAGATGGGAACGCGGTTCGTGATGAGTACGGAATGTATCGCGCATCCCGCTTACAAGGAGGCCATTAGCAAGGCACATGATCGTTCCACGGTGGTGACGGGCGCCTCGACGGGACATCCCGTGCGGATTATCGCCAATGCATTGTCGCGGGAATATGAAAAAATGGAAGCGGCGCATGCGTCGATTTCCGAGATCGAAGGCTTAGGCGCCGGCACGCTGCGTAAAGCGGCGATTGACGGTGATGTCAAGCATGGTTCGGTCATGGCGGGCCAAATTGCCGGTCTGGTCAATGATATCAAACCGTGTGCGGAAATTATTGCGGATATTATGGCGGATACTCGTCGTGTACTTGCAAAAATGCATGAGGTGACAGTATGATAACAGCATTTGTCTTTCCCGGACAGGGGTCACAAAAAGTCGGCATGATGCGTGATTTGTACGAGGCGCATGCATCGGTACGGGAACGTTTTGCCACGGCGGATGAAGCACTCGGGTTTTCTTTGTCGACGCTGATCTTTGAAGGACCGGCGGAAGAGTTGGTCAAGACGGAATTTACTCAACCGGCGATTTTGACGGCCAGTGTGGCGGCGTATGATTTACTTGCCGCCGCCGGATGTCGGGCTGATTTTATGGCGGGGCACAGTTTGGGCGAATATTCCGCGCTGGTGGCGGCCGATGCCATGGACTTTGCCGATGCGGTGCGGGCGGTACATTTGCGCGGACGTTTCATGCAGGAAGCCGTTCCTCTCGGTGAGGGGGGGATGGCGGCGGTCATTCGCTTGGATCGCGAACAAATTGTGGCGATTTGCGAGGAAGTTTCCGCGACATACGGCCCGGTACAGGCGGTCAATTTCAATTGTCCGGGACAGGTGGTCATCGCCGGTCGGGCCAAGGCGGTTGAGGTGGCGGGAGAACGGATGAAAGAGGCCGGTGCCGGACGTGTGGTACCGCTCGCGGTCAGTGCTCCGTTCCACAGTACGCTCATGCAACCGGCGGCGGAACGGTTGCGTGATGTGCTCGATGAAATCGAAATTCGTCCCCCGAAAACGACGGTGATTGCCAACGTTCATGCGCGTCCCGTGACCACCGCCCAGGAAGTACGCGACGCGTTGGTTGAACAGGCGGCGCATCCCGTGTTGTGGGAGGATTCCATGCGGTATATGCTGGCGCAGGGATTGACACGACAGGTGGAAATCGGACCGGGGAGCGTATTGACGGGTTTTATGCGCAAAATTGATCGGCATATTGAGATGCAGCATGTCGAAGATGCGGCCGGTTTGGAATCGACCCTGGCCGCGTGGAAAGGAGCGACAGAATGAGCAAAACAGCCATTGTCACAGGGGCCTCTCGCGGCTTGGGACGCGCCATTGCGTTAGGGTTGGCGGCGGACGGATATAATATTGTTATCAATTACGCCGGGAATGCGGCGGCCGCCGAAGATACGAAGGCGGCGGTGGAAACACATGGCGTCAGCGCCATCACGGTACAGGGGGACGTATCGGATAAAGCGGCGGTGGACGCATTGGTGCAACGGACCTTGGACACCTTCGGACAGATTGATGTATTGGTCAATAATGCCGGGATTACGCGAGATAAACTGATGCGCCGGATGAAAGAGGACGACTGGGATGCGGTCATCGATACCAACCTCAAAGGGGTGTTCCTGATGACGCAGGCGGTGACGGCCCATATGGTGCGGGCACGCCACGGCGCGATTGTCAATATCAGCTCGGTGGTCGGTGAGATCGGCAATGTCGGACAGTCCAATTATGCCGCGGCCAAAGCGGGTGTACTGGGATTGACAAAGGCGACAGCCAAAGAATTCGCTTCGCGCGGGATTCGCGTGAATGCCGTCGCACCGGGATTTATCGCAACGGATATGACGGCGGGACTTTCGGATTCCGTGAAAGAACAGTTGATTGCGCAAATTCCGCTGGGCGATATGGGACGTCCGGAAGACATTGCGGCGGCGGTACGCTACCTCGTGTCGGACGGAGCGGCATATGTGACCGGCACGGTGTTGGATGTCAACGGCGGTATGGCGATGTAGGTCGGCTTTCCGGTACATTGAAATGGCCGGGGAGATGTAATATAATAGACAAAATATGAAAGGTGGTGAAACGGATGAGCACATTTGATAAAGTAAAAGCAATCGTGGTCGATCAGTTGGGCGTAGATGAAGCGGATGTCAACATTGATTCGACTTTCATTGACGACTTGGGCGCGGATTCTTTGGATATTGTTGAATTGATTATGGCGTTTGAAGAAGAATTTGAAATTGAAATTCCGGACGATGTAGCGGAAAAAATTAAAACCGTACGGGATACTGTCGAATATATCGACAAGCAAATCGCCTAAGTGCGGGCCGATACCGGGAGGCTTGTCCTCCCGGTTTTTATCATAGGAGGGAACAGATGCAATTACCGACATTGACAATCGGCAAATTACATGCGAAGTTACCCTTGGTGCAGGGCGGTATGGCGATTCGTCTGTCGCTGTCCAAATTGGCGGGAGCGGTAGCGCGGGAAGGCGGTATCGGCTTGATCGCCGCGACAGGTCTTTCCATGGACGAATTGCGACGTGAGATTCGGGCAGCTCGTGAGTTGGCACCGCAAGGGATTATCGGGATAAATATTATGGTGGCGGCGAGTTCGTTTGCCGAATCGGTAAAGACCGCCATTGAAGAAAAAATTGATTTGGTGGTCGCCGGCGCGGGATTTTCGCGCGACGTGTTCGCTTGGTGTAAAGAAGGCGCGACGGAATTCGTGCCGATCGTATCGTCAGTCAAGTTGGCGCGGATTGCCGAACGGCTCGGCGCATCGGCGGTCATCGTTGAAGGCGCGGAAGCGGGCGGTCATTTGGGAACGACACGTTCGGTCAAAGAGATCGTACCCGAAGTGGTGGCGGCGGTGCATTTGCCCGTCATCGGCGCGGGGGCGATCGTTAACGGCTATGATATGGCGGCGATGCTGCGTCGCGGTGCGGCCGGAGTACAGGTCGGCAGTCGATTTGCGGCCAGTGAAGAATCGGATGCATCGGCGGCGATGAAAGCGGCCTATATACGAGCGGTCAAGCCGGAGGACATCGTGACGATTCAAAGCACGGTCGGCTTGCCGGCCCAAGCGATACGGACACCGTTTTCCGAAGCGATATGTGATGATACCGTACCCCGACCGACGGTTTGTACGAATTGTTTGAAACATTGTACACGTCGATTTTGCTTGAGCCGGGCACTGATTCGTGCACAACAGGGAGACGGTGAAACGGGACTGATTTTTGCCGGCTCGAATATGTTGCGTATATCGTCGATTTTGCCGGTCAAAGAGATTGTGCAACGGATGGTGGCGGAGGCGCAATCCGTGCGTTCCTACTTACCGTGGTGTGAACTGTTGCCGCAGATGCCGCACCGTATGGGGTGCTTGCGCAGGATGGCGAAGCGACAAATCGGGGTGCAACGGGTGGCGCTCGGCTGGGAAAGCACGCGAAACGCGTTGGCCGAAACACGGGTGCAACTGACGGAAAAACATGCGGAAATCTGCGAAAAACGCCGGAAATTGATGGCAAAACGGGCGGCCGTATGGAAACGGGTACGGACACAAATCAAAACATGGAAACGGGCAGTCGTGGCAAGCGAGAAATCGCTCGGCACAGTAGGATGAGGTGACATGATGAAACAACGACGAATCGCAGTAACGGGAATCGGTCTGGTCACGCCGGTCGGATTGGATACGGCGTCGACATGGGCGGCGTTGCTGGCAGGGCAATCGGGGATCGACCGGATTACTGCATTTGATACGACAGAGTATGCGGTACAGATTGCCGGCGAAGTCAAAGGGTTTGAACCGACGGATCATTTTGACCGTAAAGAAGCGCGCCATATCGATCGTTTCGCGCAATTTGCCGTGGTGGCGGCCCGTCAGGCGGTGGCGGATGCGGGGTTGGACTTGGCGGCGGAAGATCACGACAGGATCGGTACGGTAGTCGGTACGGGGATCGGTGGTATTTTGACGACCGGTACGCTGTATCGTCAGTTGCATGATCGTGGACCGTCGCGGATCAGTCCGTTCGGAATCCCGATGATGATTGCCAATATGGCCGGCGGTCAGGTATCCATTGATATGGACTTGCGCGGGCCGGTACTGACGGAAGTAACGGCGTGCGCATCCGGTACGAATGCGGTCGGCAATGCGATGCGGATGATTCGCGAAGGCGATGCCGACATCATGGTGGCGGGCGGTACGGAGGCGGCGATCGCCGGCATGCCGATGGCGGGCTTTGCCGCGATGAAAGCGTTATGTGCGTCACACAATGACGATCCGCAGACGGCGTCACGGCCGTTTGACGCGACTCGTGACGGTTTTGTCATGGGCGAAGGATCGGGCATGCTGGTACTTGAAGAGTGGGAGCATGCGGTGGCTCGCGGGGCGCGCATTTATGCGGAGCTTTGCGGGTACGGCACGAACGGTGATGCGTATCATATTACGGCGCCCGCACCGGAGGGCCGCCAGGCAAAACGGTGCATGGAACGTGCCTTGGCGGATGCCGGATTGACGGTGGACGATATCGACTACATCAATGCACACGGTACTTCGACACCGTTGAACGATAAAAATGAAACCATGGCCATTAAAAATCTGTTCGGCGAACGCGCCTATGCGCTGACCGTCAACTCGACGAAGTCGATGACGGGTCACTTGCTGGGGGCAGCTGGAGCGGTGGAAGCCGCCGTATTGGCGTTGTCGCTGTCGCAAGGACGGGTACATCCGACATTGAACTTGACGACTCCCGATCCGGATTGCGACTTGGATTATGTGACGGACGGTGCCCGTGAGGTGACCTTGCGTGCGGGCATGTCCAACTCGTTCGGCTTTGGCGGACAAAATGCCGTGATCGTGATGCGGCGGGCCGCACAGGAGTAACTCATGGTCGGACGTGAAAAACGGTTGGAAAAGGTGCGCACTTTTGCCGCCGAGCAAGGTATCCCGGTGCATAATGTGGAGTTGCTGAATCGGGCGCTGACACATACTTCGTATGCGAATGAACATCGGGAAGAGCATGTGCATGACAATGAGCGATTGGAATTTTTGGGGGATGCGGTACTTGATCTGGTCATCGGTGAGTACCTGTTCCTCAAATATCCCGAATGGACGGAAGGCGAATTGACCCGGGCAAAGGCCAGTGTGGTATGTGAAAGCGCACTGGCACCGCGGTCGGAGTTTTTTCGCGTCGGGGAATATTTGCTCTTGGGGCGCGGAGAAGAACAGACCGGCGGTCGGACGCGGGCGTCGATTTTGGCGGATGCGTTTGAGGCGATTATCGGAGCCGTGTATATCGACACTTCGTACGAGCAGGCGGCGGCATTTATTTTGACACACTTGCAGATGTATCTTGACCGTATTGATGCCGGCAATTATACGCATGACTATAAAACCGATTTGCAGGAATTGGTGCAGGCCAAGGGAGAGACGGAAATCCGTTATCAACTGGAACATGACGAGGGGCCTGACCACGACAAGACGTTTTATATGGGCGTCTATATCAACGGCGAGCAGTACGGTACCGGCACGGGAAAAAGCAAAAAAGAAGCGGCGCAACAGGCGGCACGGGAAGCGTTGACGGCGTTACAGGAGCAAGCGCGATGAAAATCGCGCTTCTTTACTATGCGTAACGCAATTATTCCGTTGTTTATCCCACATGACGGTTGCCCGTATCGGTGTACGTTTTGCAATCAGTGGCGGATCACGGGTGAACGTGAGTCGGTGACACCGGCACAAGTGACGGCAACGATTGCCGCATATCGGTCGTCCACAACACGGCCCTATGCGTGGGAAGTCGCGTTTTACGGCGGGAGCTTTACGGCTTTACCGTGTGAGCGTATGCGGGCACTGTTGGCACCGGCGACGGCGGCGTGGCAGGCGGGAGAGATTACGTCGATCCGCATTTCGACGCGCCCGGACGCGATTACGGACGAGATCGTCGGCGAGTTGTATGCCGCCGGAGTACGTACGGTCGAGTTGGGCGTACAGAGTATGGACGATCGGGTACTGGCGCGGGCGAAACGAGGTCATACGGCGGCGGATGTGGCACGAGCGGTACCGATTTTGCGGGCCTACGGGATGCAGGTCGGACTGCAGCTTTTGCCGGGACTGAACGGAGATACAAGGCGGACATTGGCGCGTACGATTCGCTGCGTAGCGACACTGCAGCCCGATTTTGTGCGCATTTATCCTGTGCTGGTGATGGCGGATACGGAGCTGGCGGCGGAGTATGCCCGCGGTGCGTACCGTCCGTTGACGGAGGCACAGGCCGTACTCATTACGGCGTGGTGGCGTTCGTACCTGGCCCGACACGGAATTCCCGTCATTCGCATGGGGTTACAGGCGACGGCGGCACTGGATCGCGGCGACGGACTGGTCGCGGGACCGTATCATCCCGCATTCGGCGAACGGGTGATCAGTCGTATCTACGAGCAACGGTTACGGCACGTCTTGCGGCGTTGTCGGGGGGCGGTGACGGTGACGCTGTCACCGCGTGATGCCGGCAAGGTGTACGGCTACCGCGGTACCGTACGGGACCGATTGACGAAGGCCTTGGCATCGACAGTGACGTGGTGTACCGATGCCGCGCAAGCGACAGGAACGGTGACCGTTGCGGACGATTGCGGCAGCGTTGTCGTCGTGCTGGAAGATAATGCGGCATGGCGTTAGGGCGGAACGGAACGGCTATGATATAATAATCACGATGATTTTGCATGTACAGGAGTGTGAACCGATATGAAACAACCGTTTACCGACCGCACCCGCTGTCTTTATATCGTTTTGCTTATTGCCATTGCGTTGCTGACGGGGGGCGTGTGGTTGTGCTACGGGTCGAATCCGTGGCGACCGTCAACGCCGGTTGTCGTGCGGATTGACGCCGATATGACGGGACGTGAAATCGCCGATACCTTGGCGGCGCACGGTGTGATCGCCAATACCTCGGTCTTTCGTGCGGTGCTTCTGTTGAGCGGTGCGGCGCGCGACTTGCAGGAAGGTACCTACCGTCTGCATACGAACATGTCGCCGATGGCGGCCATACAGGAACTCAAAACCGGGAAAGAAGAAGGTATACTCGTGGTGATTCCCGAGGGTTTTACGATTCGTCAGACCGCACGCGTACTGGCACAGGCCGGCGTGACGACGGAAGCGGACTTTTTGGACGCCGCCCGGACGGCCATTTTGCCTGACGATATGCGCGGCAATGTACCGACGGATTTTCCGGCGGAAGGATTTATCTTCCCCGATACCTATGAATGTCACGTACCGACCCCCGCAGCGGAACTGGTGGCCCGTATGAACCGGGAACTGGTCACCCGACTGACGCCGGAGTTGCGACAACAAATCGCGGCGGCGGGATACTCGGTGCATGACTTTATCACGCTGGCTTCGCTGGTGGAAAAAGAGGCGAAATTTGAGCAAGACCGTCCGCTGATTGCCGCCGTCTTTCGCAAACGGCTTGCGATCGGCATGCCGTTGCAATCCTGTGCCAGCATTCAGTATATTTTAGGTGAGCCGAAAGCGTTGCTCGCCATTGCGGATACGCAGATTCCATCCGCATATAATACGTACTTGCACGCGGGACTGCCGCCGGGCCCGATCGGCGCGCCCGGATTGGCCTCCATGCAGGCCGTGTTGCAGGCCCCGGAAACGGACTATCTGTATTTTGTGGCGGATGCCGAAGGGCATCACCACTTTGCGACAACGTATGAAGAACATGAACGGAACATCGAACAGGTGACGGCGGATGCGCCGCAGGGATGAGAAAACGGCGGCACTGCGGCGGCGTGTCGAGGCACAACATATTCCGCTCATACGGGCGGAAGAAGAATCCGTCTTTGCCACGGCGGTACGGGACGCGGCACCGAAACGGATTTTGGAAATCGGTACGGGCGTCGGGTATTCGGCCTGGCTCATGGCACAATGGGCCCCGACGGCGACTATCGTTACCGTCGAATCAATGGCCGCACGCTATCTCGAAGCGCGACATAATCTCACTCCGTTAGGGTCGCGGGTACGGTTGCTGTACGGATTGGCGGAAGACATTCTGCCCCGCTTGACGGACACGTTTGATTTGCTGTACCTGGACGGGCCGAAAGGGCACTACCTCTCGCATTTGCAAGCGATCGAGCCGCAACTGACGGCGGATGCGACCGTCATTGCGGACAATGTCCTGTTTCGCGGCTATGTGGAAGGGCGGGTACGGGTACCGCGGCGTATGCGTACGATCGCGGCCCGCATGCAGGCGTTTTTGGCCTATGTGGGCGATGATACACGCTATCGGACGACGATATATCATACGGGAGACGGACTCTCCGTATCGAAACGGAAAGGAACATGATGAACAAGTTGGAACTGATGGCGCCGGCAGGCAATCCGGAGAAATTGCGGTTTGCCTTGGAATATGGCGCCGATGCGGTTTATTTGGGTGGAAAAGCGTTCGGTCTGCGGGCGTACGGGGGCAATTTTGACGAACAGGAAATGAAAGCGGCTTTGGCGTATGCACACGAACGCGGCAAAAAGATTTATGTGACGGTCAATATCATTCCGCACAATGCGGACTTGCCGGACTTGCCGGACTATGTCCGTACCTTGCGGGATTGGGGTGTTGACGCGATTATTGTGGCCGATGCGGGCATTTTCTCGATCGCTCGACAAGTGGCGCCCGACCTGCCGATTCATATCTCGACACAGGCGAATACGACCAACTGGGCGGCGGCGCAATTCTGGCGCGATCAGGGCGCCGAGCGGATCGTGCTGGCCCGGGAAGTGTCCCTCGATGATACCCGTGAGATCTACGAACGAACGGGCATCGAACTGGAAAGCTTCGTTCACGGAGCGATGTGCATATCCTACTCGGGGCGCTGCCTGCTGAGCAACTACTTTTCCGAAACGCGAGATTCCAATCGCGGCCAATGCATTCAAGCTTGTCGCTACAAATATCGGGTGGTGGAAGAAGAACGTCCAGGCGAATATTTCCCCGTCGAAGAAGATGAACGCGGCACCTATATTTTCAACTCCAAAGACCTGTGTATGCTCCCCTTTATCCCGCAGATGGCACAAGCGGGCATCAGCAGCTTCAAGATCGAAGGACGGATGAAGAGCGCCCACTATGTCGCCACGGTAACGGGCGTATATCGACAAGCGCTGGATGCCTACCTGCGCGAAGGCGAAGACTACTACGTGCGCCCCGAATGGTATGCGGAACTGGAAAAAATATCGCACCGTCCGTACACGACGGGATTTGCCGTCGGCCGACCGAGCGAAAACGATCAAATCTATGCCTCTTCATCGAATACGCAAAGCCATGACTTCATCGGTCTGGTGCTCGGCTATGACGCGACAACAGGTGAAGCGCTGATCGAACAACGCAACCATTTTGCGGTCGGAGAAATCGTCGAATTTCGCACCCCCGAAGGGGAAGTGATCACCCAGCGGATTGAACGCATGACCGACGAAGACGGGACACCGATCGAGCGGGCGCCGCACCCGCGTATGCACGTGCGGATGCCCGTTGCGACGCCGCTCGGTCTGCACAGCCTGATGCGAAGGGAGATCGTATCCCATGCATGAAGCGGACGTCTACCTGCGTTTGGCGCCGAAAGATCTCAACTATCTTGTCCGGATTCTCGAAGGCTACGAACATCTCGGCGTGGTGACCACTGTCAGTCGTGCGGACGGCATCGTCAAAGTACGCGCCACCGTCGATACCGCACCGCTGGTGCGGGAGATTGTGACCGATCTGCCGATCGAGATTACGTTGCTGCCGGAAGAAACGAAAAAACTTTGATTTTTACTTGGTAAAGTCAAGGCGGATATGATATACTGATAAAGTCAATACGAGAGCGACAGACAGGAAAAAGACCCTTGACAGGCATGCCCGCGTTCGTTATAATAGAATTTGTTACGACGCTGGCGTAGCTCAATCGGTAGAGCAACTGATTTGTAATCAGTAGGTTGTGGGTTCAAGTCCTATCGCCAGCTCCAGTGACATATGGAGGGATTCCCGAGCGGCCAAAGGGAGCAGACTGTAAATCTGCCGGTTTTCACCTTCGAAGGTTCGAATCCTTCTCCCTCCACCATTACATATCGCGGGGTGGAGCAGTTGGTAGCTCGTCGGGCTCATAACCCGAAGGTCGTAGGTTCAAGTCCTACCCCCGCAACCAATGCATATCAGGCAGTACGATATAACCGACGGATCAGCTGGTGTAGCTCAGTCGGTAGAGCGTATCCTTGGTAAGGATAAGGTCACCGGTTCAATCCCGGTCATCAGCTCCAGTACGGCGGCGTAGCTCAGTTGGCTAGAGCATGCGGTTCATACCCGCAGTGTCCGGGGTTCAAATCCCTGCGCCGCCACCACTTTTACCTCATGCGAGGTCTTTTTTTATGGAAAAAAATCCCACTTGTGATTACTCGCTTGCAGTGATATGATAAGTACGATAAAATAATACTAACGTGCATACATTTTACTTTAAGGAGGAACCTTCCACATGGCAAAAGCACATTTTGAACGCAACAAGCCGCATGTTAACATCGGCACGATCG
>CAMYCX010000033.1 GCA_947254705.1 uncultured Veillonellaceae bacterium | reverse complement strand
TGGTACTTCCAAGGTCTTTCCAACTAAGTCTATATAGCGTTCATCTTCAGGATGCACTGCGACAGCGGTATCGCCCAAAATAGTCTCCGGCCTTGTCGTTGCAATTTGTATCGTCCCAGATCCATCTGTCAAAGCATAGTTAACATAGTACAATTTCCCCTGTTCATCTTCGTACTCAACCTCAATATCAGACAAGGCGGTCTGACAGCGAGGACACCAGTTTGTGATTCGGAATCCCTGATAAATCAGTCCTTTTTCATACAACGATACAAACACCTCACGAACAGCTTGTGAACAACCATCATCCAGTGTAAAGCGTTCTCGTTGCCAATCGCAAGATGCACCCAATCTACGAATCTGCCGGCTGATACGGTCGCCATATTGGCGTTTCCATTCCCAGACACGTTCAACAAATTTTTCTCGTCCCAAATCATCCCGCGTCAGTCCCTCTTTCGCCAACTGTTCTTCTACTTTGATTTGTGTTGCAATTCCTGCATGATCTTTTCCAGGAAGCCAAAGTGTGTTATAGCCTTGCATACGTTTATACCGAATCAAAACATCCTGCAATGTATCATCCAATGCATGCCCCATGTGAAGTTGACCGGTCACATTGGGCGGAGGCAGAACAATCGAATATCCCTCTTTTAGAGGATCCGGTTCTTCATGAAACATACCGTTATCTTCCCAAAATGTATACCATTTCGTTTCAATTTCCGACGGTTGGTACGACCCCAAATCCTTATAGTTTTCCATACTATCCTCCTGACAATAAAAAAGATCTTTCCTCCTTAGGACGAAAGATCACTTCCGCGGTACCACCTAACTTATCCGACGATCACTTAATACGCATAACGGACGTCTCCGGGCGATATTTTGTATCGCCGACTCCGGGGTGACTTATGTCGCTCACATTACTGTCCTCCCAGCGTATCGACAGCTCTCTGCAAATGTATTGCGACACTTCTTCCCATCACAGTCACTTCACATTATTTTATTAGTTATTTTACTAGACCAAATCCTGTTTTGTCAAATATTGACGTCAACTACTACTTGTATTACCTTACTCTTTCATCAGTCTGTACGCCGCTTCCGTTGCAGCCAATACATTGTGCTCAAACACCAATCCCCCTTGAAGGTAAACGACATACGGCGCACGAATCGGCCCATCTGCGCTAATTTCTATGGTTGATCCTTGAGAAAAGGTGCCTGCTGCCATGATAACGGGATCCGAATATCCCGGTAAGTCTCCCGGTATCGGTCTCACGAATCCATCCACGGGAGAATAAGCCTGAATTCCTTCACAAAAACGTCGCATATGATCTGCACTTTTCAATACAATCGACTGCACCAAATCGCTACGTGCATCTCCCAAGCGTGGTGATACCTCATACCCCATTCGAGAGAATAATGCCGCGGCAAAGTCAGCCCCCATCAAGGCTTGACCGACAACGTGCGGTGCCATAAATAGGCCTTGAAAAAACCAGCGATACCCGCTCATATACGATCCCATTTCTGCCCCCAATCCGGGGGCAGTTAATTGATGCGCCGTTTGTTCTACCAATTCTTTGCGCCCAACAACATACCCGCCCGTCGGTGCCAAACCGCCACCCGGATTTTTGATCAACGATCCGGCTACAATATCCGCTCCAAGTTCATACGGTTCTTTCGTTTGTGTAAACTCACCGTAACAATTATCAACAAAACAAACTGTATTCGGATTCTTGTCTTTTACTGCCTTAATAATTGACTCAATATCTTCCGGCAACAATGATTCTCTCGATGAGTATCCTCTCGAACGCTGAATTAATGCCACTGTCGTGTTCGAAGTAATCCCTGCCTCAATTGCATCTAAATCAAACCGTCCTTCAGGAGCAGCAATCTCCTTGTATCTGACACCGATAGACAGTAGGTTTCCAGGTTCATTTCCCCTTGTTCCAATAACGCTCTGCATTGTATCATACGGCGCTCCTACTACCGATACCAACTCATCATTGGGCTTCAATAGCGCCAACAATACCGTCGCCAACGTATGAGTACCTGAAACGAAGTGTGGACGTACCAATGCTGCCGGTGCACGAAATATATGAGCAAAAACATCTTCTAACTTTTCTCGCCCTGCATCATTGTACCCATATCCACTACTACCGTGAAAATGATACTCCGATAGACGGCATTCACGAAATGCCGTAATAATTTTATCCATATTTTGAGCGACAATACCCCGATAATGCGAAGACATTGAGGTACAGTCATCTAATGCAGCTGCCTGCAACTCCTGCAATTTTGTTTTCAAGAGTTCACTCATCGTTGCACCGTAGAAATCGCATGCTTATACACCAACTGCTCATGACCGTTGTTTACCAATAAAACGGTAAAATTATCATACGCCTTTACTTGGCCTTTAAGCTGCACTCCGTTTATCAAATAGATACTAAGTAACGCATGATCTTTTTTTGCTTGCTCCAAATAGCTCTCTTGCAAATTCTCTTTATTGTTCATCATAAGATTCACTCCATTTTTTTTTGACATCTGTTACCAATTCTTTCACAGAAAACATCGGTCTCATTTCATCCGTCACTGGCAACGGTTGAATATATGCCATTCTACGCAACCACGTCTGTTGTCGCTTGGCAAAGCGCCGTGTATTGCGCTGAATCGCCGCAACGACGTGAGGATATGCCACCCGTCTCTCAAAAAAGGGCCACCATTCTTTATAACCGATGCCTTTCGCTGCCTGCGTCTGTTTACCTGCTGTTTGTCTATACAGCCACCCGGCTTCCTCTTCGAGTCCATCTTCTATCATTTGATCCACTCGTTTGTTAATTCGTGCATACATGTGTGCACGCTCCGGCCATAACGCATATGCCGGCCCTGCATAAATCGGTACATTAGCTGCTTTGCCGGCACGATAATCTCCACCTGTTGACAAGATCGATAATGCACGAATCAAGCGCTGTTTATCCGCTACAGGACGCGAATCAAAATACGTGGGAGATAACTTTTCCATCGCCGCAATCAGTCCTTTTAGCCCCTCTGATTCATATATATTCTCCCAGTACAAAGTGGCCGCAGTGCTTATGCCGCATGTTGGGAAATCATAACCTTCTAATAAAGCCTGTATATAAAGACCTGTACCGCCGACGATAATCGGCACATTGCCACGCGATGTAATTTCTGTAATCAAAGTACGGGCGTATTGACAAAACTCCGCCGCGGTATAGGTATCCGTCACCTCTTTGATATCAATCAGATGGTGCCGTATACCATCCATTTCCTCAACTTTGACCTTAGCGGTGCCAATATCTAAATGTCGATATACCTGAAACGCATCCCCTGAAATAATTTCTCCGCCTAACTCCTTAGCAAGCGAAATTCCCAAGGAAGTTTTGCCTGATGCCGTCGGCCCCATTATCGTCACAATTCGTTCACGCACAGCTCCATACCCCATAACAAACCTTACTATACCGCCCTCCGCGTATAACATCCGGGGGATGCTCCCGCAACCACCTACCGAACGGACGCTCTTTACGAACAATACTTCCTCGACAAACTCGGCATGCTTCTGACCAAATTTCTTTCGTCATCCCTTCTTGTATTCCCCAGCGTCGAAGCGGATTTAAGTTACTGCTGTCTTTCACCGAGTGCGTAAACATAAAGTCGAAATAAATCAAATCGAACGACATGCTCTTTTGTTCCCGTAAATACGATAATACATCCGTATGCCATAAATGAATCCGTCGTGACGCCGATAAAGGAAGCTGTTTGTCTGAACTTAATGCCAACCCCAATTTACCAACAATATATAGCGGCAACGATGCCTCCAATGCGACGACGTTCGCCCCTGTTGTGGCTGCCAGCATCAATGAATCACTGCCAATTCCGTACGTTGCATCTAAAATACACTTCGGTCTTATTTCTGATGCAATCCGGCTTAAGTGATCCCGGCCGTATGTTTTCCACTCTTTCCAGCGTAATGCCGCCATATTGATATGAAAGCGGTCTCTAATTCCATCTGCTGCCACATAAAATCCGTCTTTTTCTACAACTAGCCACGCTTCATACATCATTTGATCCGATAATTCTGCCAATGACCGTCCGCAACGATCAACATACGACAAGCCCAAACAATATGCATATCTTTTAGCGCGCTCTTTTTCATCTATACCGCCTTTGCGAGCAGAAACTACCGCCATTTTCATGTCCGACGAAACAATTGCGCTAAATCTTGAGGAGAAAAGCGAACAATAACCGGGCGACCGTGAGGGCAAACAAATGGCTTTTCTGTTGTAAATAAATCGGTAATCAACTGCCTCATCTGCCTCATTTGTAAACTGTGCCCGGCCTTAATCGCACCTCTACAAGCTGCATACGCAATCATACGATGCCGCAATTGTGCTCGATTCGGAGAATGATATTCGTGAAGGGCTTGCAGCGTTTCCTTTACCATGCGCTCATGCTCATCTGCCGGTACATCTGCCGGCACTTCCGTAAAACGAATCACTCGCGGTCCGGCCTGCTCCATCACAAAACCCAATCCTAACAACTCTTTTTGGTGCTCCAAAAGTAATGTTACATCTTGCTCATCCAATGAGATCATTAATGGCACCAACAACTGCTGTGTCGGAATTCGCTCTGTCGCTTGACTTAACCGGTCATATCGTACTCGTTCATGTGCGGCATGCTGATCAATAATATATAAGTCTTCACCACGTTGACAGACAATATAGCACTTGGCAATCTGCCCCAATGGCAACACCGGCAATTCTTCTTCCGGCGTCACAACAAATAAAGGCTCTGTCTCCTTTTGGTTCTGTCGCTCATCATAGCGTTCTCTCCAGCTCGCATCCTCCACTTCTTGCGATGTTTCCGGCATATAACTATTTGCATCTCGTCTTGGATAAGTCGAGATCGATGTGAAGAAATCCGGACTTTTCTTTATCGACACACTTCGATTATCCCTTACATCCGATTTTTCATCCTGCAATTCATAAGAAGATGTAGTTTGTGTAGCTATGTTTTTTTGCCATTCTTCATTTCTCCGTTGAATCCCTATTGGTAATTGATGAATATCCGTTGCAATTGACTCCGGCGCTGCCGCATCAGTCAATGCTCCTAATACAGCATGATATATGGGACGAAAAATATATTGCTCATCAACAAATTTAATTTCTCGTTTCTGCGGATGGACATTTACATCAATCTGCTCAGGATTTAATGTCAGAACCAATACAGCTACCGGATAACCGCGTTTAGGCAGTAATGACTGGTATGCATTGGTTAGTGCTTTTGCTAAAAGCGCATTTTCCACTACGCGTTGATTCACAATGAAAGTTTGCCAATTTCGAGAACTTTTTAATGTAGCCGGTTTACCTACCAATCCATGAATGTTAATCCCTTCATATGATTTCTCAAAGGCCAGCATATCAGAAGCCAGTTCTTTACCATACACCGCAGCAAATGCATCCGCCAGAGATTTGTTTCCTGGCGTCTCAACCACTGACCGACCGTTGTTAATCAAACGAAATGCAACACCGGTATGAGCTAGTGCCAATTTCCCAATCAGCGTATAAATCCTACCGCTTTCTGTCCGCTCTGTTTTTAAAAATTTTTTTCGCGCCGGCGTATTATAAAATAAATCCGCTACTTCAACCGTTGTGCCAACTGCGGCACCAACCTCCTCAACTTCGCCATATTCCCCTCCATTGACATGGAGTTGTAATCCGATTTCGTCATTTGGTGTACGCGTGGTCAACGTAACCTTCGAGACTGAAGCTATACTGGCAAGAGCCTCTCCTCTGAATCCCATGGAACTTACAGAAAATATATCTTCCGCTCGCCGAATTTTACTTGTCGCATGGCGGAGAAAGGCCAATTGAACATCATCTCGTGCCATTCCTCCCCCATTATCCGTTACACGCAAATAGCGGACTCCGCCTTCCGCTATTTCAATTTCAATTTCCGTTGCACCGGCATCGACGCTGTTTTCAACAAGTTCTTTGACAACTGACATCGGTCGTTCAACCACTTCGCCCGCTGCGATTTGGTTAGCAGTCTGCTTATCCAAAACATGAATTGTCGCCATCATAACCCCTTTCTCTCTTTTGCTTGCCGATTCAACCGATATAAAATTTCCAGTGCCTCAATTGGAGATAGGCTCATCACGTCAAGCTCGGCGAGTTCGTTCCAGATTCCGATCGTAAACAAGTCTTCATCTCGGTTTTGCTCACTATCACGTTTTAGTGCCTGCCCCCCCTGTACTTCCAGAGTCCGTAATATTTTTTCTGCATCTTGTAGCACTTCTCGCGGTAACCCTGCCAATTGTGCCACGTGAATTCCATAGCTGCGATCTGCACGTCCGGGAACAATCCGCCGCAAAAAGCGAATATCTCCTTGATTTTCCTTTACTGATACAGTGTAATTACGAATTCCGGGGTTAGCATCCTCCATATCCGTCAACTCATGATAGTGAGTTGCAAACAAAGTAAATGCCCCGATTTTTTGGCTGATATAACCCATTACAGCACGAGCGATACTCATACCGTCATATGTACTCGTTCCACGCCCGATTTCATCTAACAGCAACAAACTGTCCTGATTTGACTGCTGCAATATATGTGCCACTTCACGCATTTCCACCATAAATGTACTTTGTCCGGTCGAAATATCATCACTTGCACCAATTCGGGTAAAAATTCGATGCAGCGGATACAATTTTGCAGATTGTGCAGGAATATATGATCCCACTTGTGCCATCAACACCAACACTGCAACCTGTCGCATATACGTCGACTTACCCGCCATATTCGGTCCGGTAATCAACATACCGGTGCACTCATTTCGTTTCAACACCGTATCATTCGGTACAAAAATTTCTTTCTTCATTACGGCATCGAGCATGGGGTGACGCCCTTCTCGAATTATAATCTGCTCCGCACTTCCGAACTCCGGACGTATATATCGACGCTCTTGCGCCACATGTGCTAAAGAAGCCAAAACGTCCGCCTCGGCTACAACCGCTGCCGTTTCCTGTAAAGCAGAGATTTGCGGGCTTATCCTGCACAAAATCTCCCTAAACAGACGGTTTTCCAACTCAACAATCCTCTCCTGTGCATGCAGCACCTTAACCTCAAACTCTTTGAGCTCGGGTGTAATATACCGTTCCGAATTCGCCAAAGTTTGCTTCCGCACAAAATAAGCAGGAGCTTGATCTGACTGCGATCGCGGTATTTCAAAATAATAGCCGAACACATTGTTGAAACCTATTTTTAATTTCAACCCTGTTTGTGCCTTTTCAGACTCTTCCAGGTCCCGTATCCAACGACGGTTGTCGTGCACCAATAACCGCAACTCATCCAGTTCATCATGATAACCTGCCCGAATGAATTCTCCATCCCGCAAAAGTCCTGCTTCATCTGTCAGTGCTTGATCTAACCACGCAGCCATCTCCGTGTGCAGCTTCATTTTTGCTGACAATTCTTTCCACAGTACTCCAGACGCCGACTTCATATCTTCTTGAATCGCAGGTAGTTCATGCAAAGATGTTCGCAATGCAACTATGTCTTTAGGGCTTGCCGTTTCCATTTCAATTCTCGTCACAATTCGAGCAAAGTCGAACACCTGTGACAGTTTTTCACGTAATGCGTTTTGTAATCTTACATCTTCCAACATTCCGGCAATCGCATCTTGACGGGACTCTATCGCATGAATATCAGTCAATGGTGATTCCAGCCAAGTCTGCAGCAAACGACTTCCCATCGCGGTTTGTGTAGAATCCAAAAGGGCATATAATGTTCCTTGGCGAGTGCCATCCCGCAAGTTTTTTATAATTTCCAGATGGCGCAAACAATTACTATCTAATACCATATGATCGACAGCACGTAATGGAACCAACCGAGTGAACTGTCCCGCTTCACGACGCAAAGTATCTCCCAAATAACCAAACAAATACCCCAGCCCACGCCGCAATAGCACATCATTCGGTATATCTTGCACGGTAATACCACCATATTCTGCCATAGATATATCCGTAGCAGGCAACGTATCTACACTGACGAGTGTCCCCCCCAAATGCGTCTTCACATAATCACTAACCGTAGCAGCCAAAGACTCGTCTCCACGAAGGATAATTTCACTAGGCGTATATACATTTAACGCATCCAATAAGCTAGCTGTATCGTGACGAGGAAACATTCCCCATCGACATTCTCCTGTGGAAACGTCCGCCAACAATAAAACGATCTCCGTTTCCGATGCGCATATATACGCCAAATAATTTCGTATATTATCGTGCGCCCCTTCTTGGAGCAAAATCGTCCCTGGCGTAATTACTCGTACTACACCACGCTTAACGAGTCCCTTAACTTCACGCGGATCTTCCAATTGTTCGCAAATCGCTACTCGATACCCTTTACGAATCAATCGCAAAATATAAGTGTCGGCAGAGTGATACGGAACACCGCACATAGGTGCCCGCTCATTGTTACCGGCGGCCCGCCCCGTCAGTGTCAACTCCAATTCTTTGGACACCAGCAATGCATCTTCAAAAAACATCTCATAAAAATCTCCCAAACGGAAAAACAAGATGTCTTTCGGATGTTGTGACTTTAATTCTTGATATTGCTGCATCATCGGAGTCGGCTGCTTTGTCATATCGATGTCGTACTCCTCTCTACCAGTTTACCCAATAATACCCACGTCTGTGCACGTTCAACTCGCACGCTTCTGGTTTGGCCCACTTTTATTCCGTCTTGATAAGGAAATAAAATCATTTTATTTCCTGATGTGCGCCCAAACCAATTCTCTTGATTTTTCTTTGACGGTCCCTCAACAATCACTTCAAAAACACTTCCAAGCATGGCCTGATTCTTGCGAAGGCTGATTTGATTTTGTACACTCATCAATTCCTGCAGTCGTCTTTTTTTTGTTTCTTCATCCACCTGCGATTTCATTGCAGCCGCCGGTGTTCCCGATCGCTTGGAAAAAATGAAAGTATACGCCATATCATATTCCACATCTTGAAGAAGACGGATTGTTTCTTTGTGCATGGATTCGGTTTCCCCGGGAAAGCCGACAATTAAATCCGTAGTCAACACGGTTTTAGGCAATTTTTCGCGAACATACGATAAAAGGTGTTGATAATCTGCTAATGTATATCCTCGGTTCATCATTCTTAATACTTCATCTGACCCGGATTGAATCGGCAGATGCATTTGTGTGCAAACCTTTGAACAAGATGCGATCGCGTCAATCATCGTTTTGCTCATATCACGCGGATGCGAGGTCATATAACGAATCCTCTCGATTCCCTCTACCTCATTCACCGTATACAACAAATCCGAGAAATCAGTCCCATCCCTAAAGTCAAGCCCGTAGGCATTCACATTTTGCCCCAATAAAGTAATTTCTTTATATCCTTCCTGTGCCAATTGCTCGACCTCTGACCTGATGGAAGCCAGCGGACGACTCCATTCACGTCCCCGCACATATGGGACAATGCAATATGTACAAAACTTATTGCACCCCTGCATAATGGGTACCCATGCAAAAATATGGCTTTCCCGCTTTGCAGTAATATCGGTAAAGTCTTCAATCGAAGCTGCACGCATATCGGTCATTAATGTGTGCGACGCTACCGTAGTATGCTTTTTTGAAACCAACTCTTCTAAATGGTGCAAATTGTATGGTCCCAATACAAAATCAATATGCGGTGCCCGTTGAAACAACTTAGCTTTATTTTTTTGTGCCATACAGCCGGTAATACCAATTAACAAATTCGGATTTTCCTGTTTTAGATGCTTTAGCTCTCCAATTTTCCCATACACTTTATTTTCCGCACTTTCACGGATACAACAAGTGTTAATAATAATAACATCCGCCTCAGCCGGTATATCGGTTCGCATATAATGCAAGTCTTCCAACTGCCCGGCCAGTCGCTCCGAATCACTTTCATTCATTTGGCATCCGTACGTAATAATATGATACTTATCCACAAATGCCTCCTATCTCTCCGGACGTGCGTAATCCCGCACTGATATTTTCATTACATTAACCGACATTCCTGTCGTGTACTCAATTTCTTTTTGCACTGCACGTTGTATCTTCCGAATAGTCTGACGGGTATCCACCCCGTAGACGAGCACAACAGAAAATTCCAATTCCAAGCCAACGCTTGCCCCTTTTGTTTTTCGAATCGATATGTCCTGTACAGAAAGCGCCCCCCTTACCTGATCGATAGCATATGTAATTAATGCGTCGATAACCTCATCCGTAAACGTTAATTTACCGTAATAACTAAATATCGGCCTCACTACCGACTTTTCTTCTTCCGCTTTGCGATTTTTCCCGCGTTTCAAAAAGGATTTAATCGGATCAATCAAGTAGCCGCGAAAATGCGGCTTTAACTCCATCGTCGGCAACGGAATAATATGTTTTCCTTCCTTTAACCGTGCCTCATTTGCGCGATGAATCTCTTCCGGAGTCGCTACATCTTCAATTTGAATGTAACGTGAGGGGGACGGTAACTCCAGTGCTGCTGTAATTTTGTTCACCATTCTCTTTGATGTCCCTAAAATCAGCAACCGTTCCGGTTGAATTTCAGCCAACTTTGCTTTTACATCAGTCACTTGTTTTGCGTCTTGAAAGATCGCCCTTCGCACTGCTTTTAGGCGACTTTTTTCCCGCTTCGCGGAAAATCCCGCTGCCAGTTGATTGCGATAAATTAAAATGCCATCATCAATAATACATTCAATATTATGTTCATGAGCGACAACCGTAGCACGATGGCTTTTCCCGGTGCCACTGGGTCCAACAAATGCTATGACTTCCATTTTAATGCCACCTCGTATCTATTTATTATAGCACGAATGGCTCCGCTTATGCCCACTACAATACAGCTCACATGAGAGCTTCCAACAATACCTATATAAAATGACCGCATTGCAATTACTTAGCAATACGGTCATAATGACTTGACATTAACGTAAATGATATCCTTTGTCTGCCAATGCTGCCACAATCCGATTCATATATGCATCCACTTCTTCATCCGTCAGCGTCCGATCCGATGCACGAAACTGCAGTGCATACGCCAAACTGACAGCCCCTTTCGGAATTCTCTCGCCGGTATAGTAATCAAATAAATGTATCGATTGTAGCATCTCTCCTCCATGCAATCGAATCATCTGCTCTATTTCCGCCTGCAACGTATCCTGTGGCACCAATATTGCCAAATCTCGTTCTACGCCCGGATGTTTCGGCAAGGCTTGATACACCGGTGTCGTCGTGCTGTCATCACTCAATGCTTGCATATCCACTGTAAACAAGCATATGGTTTTGCTGATTTGCGCTTTTTCCATGACTAATGGATGCGCTTCTCCCCATGTCATAATCGTTTTACCGTTTACTACGATTCTCGCCGATTTCCCTGGATGATAGTATGGTTCATCTGCACGCTCAACCGCATACTCATTAATTCCCCGCAAACGTAAGATTTCCTGCAACCAGCCCTTTATTGTATAGAAATCCATCGCGTCCGCAGTCGCATTCCATGCATCCGCGTGTTCCGTCCCGCATACTAATCCGCTCAACAATTTTCTCTCAATCGGCAATTCCGTCATCGGCAAAGAACGTGGTGTAAATACGGTACCATACTCGAAAATCGCTACATTTTCATTTTTAACTGCAAGATTTCTCTGTAGCACTTTCATCAATCCCGGAATCAATGTAGTCCGCATAATCGGCATATCTTCCGTAATGGGATTCTTAATCGGCACAGCCATCCGCAACAGATCATCGTCTGCGCATCGTAACTTGTCGATATCTGCGACATCCATGAAGCTAAAAGAAACTGTTTCACTTAATCCCAAACCCAACAATGCATTTTTCACATCTTCTGCACAAGCTTGTAGATCGCTCATGTGGCCGCTCTGTGTCTGGACTCTGGGCATTGTTGCAGGAATGCGATCATAACCATGCAAACGTGCAATCTCTTCTACAATATCTGCCATCCCACTGACATCCTGACGCCACAACGGCACTTTCACCTTCATCACATTGTCTTCATTCTGCACTTCAAAACATAATTTGTGCAAATAATCAGTAATCTCTTCTGCCGTCAATTCGATACCGATTGCTTGAGATATCTCTGTGTGTGTTACACGAAGTTCTTGCGGTTCCGGCAACGATGTATAACTATCCAAATATCCCTGCGCGACAGTACATGCTTTCATCTGCTGCAACAACTGTGCCGCCCGGTCGAGCGCCTGTCGTGTCATCATAACATCAACACCGCGCTCATATCTTCCGGATGCCTCGGAACGTAGCCCGACTTTACGTGACGTGCGGCGAATTGTCGCTCCGTCAAAAGCCGCCGCTTCGAGCAATACACTGGTTGTGTGAGTGGTGACCTCTGTCCGCAGTCCTCCCATGATTCCTGCCAATCCGGCCGCTTGTTCTGTATCGGCAATCACTAAGTGCGATGAATCCAGCGTGCGTTCCTGTTCATCAAGCGTGATCAATGTTTCGCCCTCATATGCACGACGGCAAATCAATGTATGTCCCGCCAAGGTATCATAATCGTATGCATGCAATGGCAAGCCAAGCTCATGCATCACGTAATTAGTCACATCAACTACGTTATTAATGCTACGAATACCTGCTGTACGTAAGCGTTCTTTCAGCCATTGCGGCGAGGGCATGACTCGAACATTACGCAATAGCCGTGCAGTAAAGCGCGGACATAATTGCACATCTTCAACAACAATGTGAGCCGCACCGTTTATAGACTCGTCTGATTCTTCTACAACAGGTTTAAGTATTGTGCACGAACCGTCAAAAACAGCCGCCAATTCACGAGCTAATCCGACCATGCTGAAACAGTCCGCCCGATTTGGAGTTAGCTCAAACTCAAATATGCAATCTCCCAATCCATAAAACTTACGAATATCTGCCCCAACCGGAGTATCTTCCGGCATAACCAAAATCCCGTGACGCTCCTCTTCTGTCAGCAAATTGACATCAAGTCCCAACTCACGCGCAGAACAAAGCATTCCGCAAGATGGCAAACCACGTAGTTTGGACTTCTTGATATGTACGCCTCCGGGTAAATAAGAATTATGTTTTGCGACCGGAACAATTTGGCCCGCCCGGACATTATCCGCACCTGTGCAGATTTGGACCGTTTCATCACCGGTATCAACTTCACAGACCACCAATTTATCTGCATTCGGGTGCGGATTAACAGATAGCAATTTCCCTGTAACAACGTTCTTAATTTCGTTACGATGATCATAAACCTCTTCTACGGGAATACCGGCCATC
>CAMYCX010000032.1 GCA_947254705.1 uncultured Veillonellaceae bacterium | reverse complement strand
AGCGATTCGTTCCGGTGCGGATGCCGCGGCGGAGTTGGCGCGGGAAAAAGCGGCGCCGGGTTCGCGCGAAGAGTTTTATCGCGGATTTTTACCGGAAAAAACCGCACAACGGATCGGCGAATTGTTGCTGGCGGTCAAAATGGAATATTATCGTGACGAAATTACGGACTTCGGGATTGAAGTTCGTAAGGACGGACGCAATATTGTACTTGTTACAGTGCCGAAACAGACGCGGCGTTGAATAAAAAAGAGCGGAGTCCGCTCTTTTTTTATTGTATTAATCTCATCGGAAACCAAAGGACAAGAGAGAAAATCAGAGTTTAAGAGAGAAAAACAATGTAAATTCCATTACTAATCAGGGGTTATACGATAAAAAACGACGAAATAATCGAAATTTTCATCAAAAAAGGCTTGCATTTGTCTGTTTTTTGATTTATACTTTAGCTAATCCGAAAGGGAGTAGTGAGGATAACGAATATCCTCGTCAGTTGGGCCTAGCGATAGGTAGAGAACGGTTAGGGAGGAATGTTGCAATGGGTACGTTAATTGTAATGGCTCTAAACTACTTCGGTATTCATTTGTAATTAAAAAAAGGCCGCTGTGCGGTCTTTTTTTGCGCGTTTGACAGAGGGGGACATATGGACGAACGGATGATTGTGGCGCTGGATGTACCGACATTGGCACAGGCACAGGCGCTGACTGCCGCACTGGGGGATACGGTCGGGTTCTATAAAGTCGGTATGGAGCTGTATTATCGGGAAGGGGCGGCGGCGCTGGCGATGTTGACGGCGCAGAACAAGCGTATTTTCCTTGATTTGAAAATGTATGATATCCCCAATACGGTGGCGCACGCGGTGCGGGTGCTGGCGGGTCGGGGCGTGGAGTTTCTGACCGTTCATGCACAGGGCGGCCGACGGATGATGGCGGCGGCACGCCAAGCGGCGGAGGAGGCAGTCGCCGCGGACGGGTCGGTACGTCCGAAATTATTGGCGGTTACGTGTCTGACGAGTTTTGATGGGCCGACATGGGATGAGGTGTCCGGTCCGGTACCGCTGGCGGAACGGGCGATACGGTTGGCTCGGGTCGCACAGGAAGCGGGAGCGGACGGGGTGATCGCGTCACCCGCGGAGGCGGCCCAAATTCGCGAGGTGACGGGGCGTGATTTTCTGATCGTTACCCCGGGAATTCGACCGGCGGGAGTCGGCCGTGATGACCAGGAACGGATTGCTTCGCCGCAGGCGGCACTGGTCGCAGGGGCCACGCATTTGGTAATCGGGCGACCGATTACACAGGCAGATGATCCGCAGGCGGCGGCGCGTGCGATTGAGCGGGAAATGGAGGCAGTGAAATGACGGAAACGGAAATGAAAGAATTATTGCGGAAAACGGGCGCCATGCTGGAGGGACATTTTTTGTTGACATCAGGGTTGCACAGTCCGATGTATGTCGAAAAATTTAATTTATTACAACAGCCGATGTACACGGAGCAACTTTGTCGTGAGTTGGCGGCACGGTTTGCCGATGATCGTGTGGAAACGGTACTCGGCCCGATGACGGGCGGGATTTTGCTTGCGCATGAAGTCGGCAAGGCGCTCGGCACGCGGGCCATTTTCACGGAACGTGAGCAGGGACGCATGACGTTGCGTCGCGGTTTTCGATTGGCACCGCAAGAACGTGTTCTCATCGTGGAAGATGTCGTGACGACGGGCGGTTCGGTACGTGAGGTCATGGATGTCGTACGTGCCGCGGGGGCCACGCCGGTCGGTGTCGGGTTGTTGATCGACCGGTCGGGCGGCCGGGCCGATTTCGGTGTCAGGGAAGGCGAGCGGGTCGAAGCGTTGGTACATTTGGATGTACCGACATATACACCCGACGCGTGTCCGTTGTGTCAGGACGGAGTGCCGTTGACGGAGCGCGGCAGCAAGCACTTGAAATCCTGACGATCGGGTAAGACTCCTGCGGGAGTCTTTTTTTCTTGCTCACGATCGCAGAAACGGGTACAATAACAGGGAATGCAGAAAGAAAGAGGGACAATGATGACAAGAAGAAAACAAACGAAACAGCGACAATCATCTCGCCGTGGCGGGATATGGTGGTTGTTTTTACTATTGGCGATCGCACTTGCCGCGGCATGGTGGGTCGGTGAGTCGCCGCGGGAACCTCGGGCGACGGTTACGGCACAAGATGCGGATTATCGTGCGGTGACGGATCATGTACAGGAACGGATTGAGCAAGCCTTGACTCGGATGGGGCATCATGTGACTCGCGGACACAGTACGCCCAAGGAAGCGAAGCGTGAGGCCACCGGCGGTACAATTCACTGGACGGTATGTGATATGACGGTGCAGGCGGATCAGCCGATCCGTTGGCCGTTACTGCTGCAGACGGCTACGCCGACGGACGGGGTACTGACGGTTACCGCCGGGGAGCCGGATACGTGGCAGGGACAGTCGGTGATGCGGTATGATATCGCCTTGAACGAAGATCCCGACGGAGTGGATTGGCAGATGATCATGGCTCGCCTCTATGTATTGAATACGGGTACAAAGAAGGCGGTCGCGGACGGCGATAAAGCGGGTACGGATTCGACCGGGGCGGCGGTGGTGCCGGTGAAACCGCATCGCAGTGCGGCGGGCGGGCACGGTAAACTCGCGATCGTGGTCGATGACTGCGGCTATGATTTGGCAGCACAAGCCGTATACGAGTCGCTCGGGCGGCCGTTCTCGCTCGCGGTGATACCGGGATTGGCCGGCAGCGAGGCGGCGGCACGACAGGGGCATGCGGCCGGGATGGAGATTTTGCTGCATTTGCCGATGGAGTCTATGAGCGGTGTGGGGCAAGAACCGTCAACGATTCTGACGTCGATGAGCGATTCCGAAATTCGTCGTACGGCAGCCGCTGCGATGGATGCGATTCCTTTTGCCGTCGGATTTAACAACCATCAGGGATCGAAAGCGACTTCGGATGCACGGGTGATGCGAGCGGTATTGACGGAAGCCCGGGCGCGGCATTTCTTTTATCTTGACAGTCGGACAGCCGCAACGAGCGTCGGACTGGCAACGGCACGTGAGATGGGGATTCCCGCGGGGATGAATGAATTGTTCCTGGACAATTCTTCTGATGAAGCGGCGATTTGTGAACAGCTGCGTGAGGCGATTCGTATCGCAGCGCGCGACGGTAGCGCGATTGTCATCGGACATGCACGTCCGTCAACTGCGGCGGCGGTACGCTCCATGCTGGCGGAAATAGACGCTGCCGGAGTAGAATTGGTCTTTGTGTCGGAACTGGTCGGGTGACGGCATGGAACTGCTGGGAACGGATGTAGTATGGTGGAATTTGTTACTTTTATTGGCGGCGGGATTTATCTCGGCATGGCTTGACGCCATTGTCGGCGGTGGCGGGGTGATCTCCTTGCCGGCGGTGATGTTGACGGGAATTCCGCCGACGACGGCGATCGGTACGAATAAATTGGCGGCTATCGCGGGGGTAGTGACGGCAAGTATAACGTTTTGGCGACGCGGATGTGTCCGCAAACCGCTGGTGAAACGGCTTTTCCCCGTGGCGGTCGTAGCGGCGGCGCTCGGGTCATATACCGTCATGCAAGTACCGACGGTGTATCTGGAACCGATTATTATTGCGGCCTTGCTCGCGGTGAGCGGATTTGTGCTGCGTCATAAAGAGTTCGGACAGCGAACACACTATACGGGGGAACATCGTCGCGTGTGGCTCGCGGCCGTGCCCGTGACGATGGCGGTGGCGTTTTATGACGGATTCATCGGACCGGGTACGGGCGCATTCTTTATGATGGCATTCGTCATGCTCGGGTTTGACTTCGTGCACGCGTCGGGCAACAGTCGGGTGGTCAATTTGGGGAGCAATTTAGGAAGTCTGGTCTTTTTCCTGACGGTCGGACAAGTACATCTGTTGTACGGGTCGGTTATGGCCTGCGGCATGATTGCGGGAGGCTATGTCGGAGCACGTACGGCGATGGTACGCGGGGTGCGATTTGTACGGATCATTTTCATGGTCGTGACGGGATTGATGATGCTGCGTTTGGCGTGGCAGTATTTTACGGGAGGATAAGTATGGAAACGGTGCTTATTTCCGGCGGCACATCGGGAATCGGACTGGCGACGGCACAGGCGGTGGCGGCGCGCGGACTGGTCCCCGTGCTGCTGGGGCGGGATGCCGACCGCGGCGCGGCGGCGTGTGATCTCGTACCGTCGGCGGTGTATGTGGCCGGCGATGTTACCGTACCGGCAGATGCCGCACGGGCGGCAGATACTGCGGCGGCACACGGTACGCCGGTCGGACTGGTGACGGCGGCGGGCGTGTATCGGGAATGTCTGGCCGCGGAAGATCGCGCCGAGGCCATCGCCCAAAACATGGCGGTCAACTTCTACGGCACGGTGTATCTCTGTCAAGCGATGTTTCCCTACTTGCAATCTTCGCGCGGTGCAATCGTCACCGTGGCCTCCGACGCGGCGGTGAACGGCAATGTCGGCGCAAGTGCGTATGCGGCCACGAAAGGGGCCGTGGCGGCGTACAGTCGCTCACTCAGCGTGGAATGGGCCATTTACGGAATTCGCGTCAATTGCGTGTTGCCCGGCGACATCGATACGCCGGCCACGCGAAAACTTTATCCGACGGCATCGGCACGGCAGGAGTTGGGTGAATTGTACCCGGTCGGACGGATCGGTACGGCGGCGGAAGCGGCCTCGGTCATCGATTTTCTGTTGTCGCCGGTGGCGGGATTTGTCACGGGCGCATGGTGGACGGTTGACGGCGGACTGACCGCTCGTTAAATACGGAGTACATACGGCGGCAACGACCGCCGTTTTTGGATGGGGAAAATCTGTATGAGCGGAGCGAAAAACCGTTCACACAGGTTAATCAATCATTGTTTTGTTCTGAGTCACATCGCCAGCCGTGCGAGAGAAAGAATAAAGCGTGATATTACTCCGCACGCAGACGGGGGGGAACGGCGGGCAGCGGCAAGATATTTTCGGCAGCGGCGGGAGCATCGGCGTCGATACACAGGCATCTGAAAACGGGCGTATACCAATCGGTCAATCGGCAGGATATCGAAAAATATGATATACTATACATATAGAGAAATTGGATCAGTAATGGATAAAGGAGTGATCTGCAATGAAAGAACATAAACATGATGACATGATTTCCGAAGAAATCGTGGCTACGGGAGAAACGGATACATCGAAAAAAGAAGGACGTTGCCCGCATCGTCGTACGGACGGAACGGGACATCATCACCACCATCATCACGGTGAAGCGGCACATGCGGACGGTGAAGGCGGTCATCACAAAAGCGGTCATTGCTGCGGCAAGCATCATGCACCGCAGACGAGCGGACGTTGCCCGCATCGTCGGCCGGACAGTGACGGCACGCGTCTGACTCATGACGATCCGCGCCCGCGCAATGAAGAAGATGAAGCGGCGGAAAATCTCATTCGCTGGGGAGCCGCTCGTGCCGGCGTATTGGCGATGACACCGCTGGTAAGCGGGATCGCGCTGATGGCCAATGAAGTGTACATGATCGGTCGCTTAGCGAAAGTGTACGGCGTGAAACTTTCCGATCGTGCGATTATGGGATTCCTCGGTGCATTCGGGGCGCGCGTGGTCGGCAAAATGGCATTGGCGATGATTCCTCTGCCGGGATTGTCCGTACCGGTCGCGATTTCCGTGACGTACGGCTTGGGTCGTGTGGCACAGTCGTGGGTGAAAGACGGCATGCCGGTGGATATGCAGCCCTATGTGGAATCGTTTGCCGACTTGAAAGCGGAAGGCGAGGCCAAAGTAGAGGAATTGGCGGATAATGTGCATAAACATCAACCGTTGGGCGATGAAACCAAGGAGTTCGGTGAGCAAGCCCAAGCGGAAATGAAAGAAAAGGCGACGCGCGGCGTGAATAAGGCGGCACGCGCAGCGGATAAAGCATTGACGGATGTATTATTGATGCTCGGTGTTTCACAAAGCACGATTGACGATAAAAAGGCCTTGGCGAAAGGAGTGTTGGCTGTGACGAAGGAGACAACGGAAGAATTGGCGACGGAATTGAAAGAACGTGTAGCGGAAGTGGCGCAAGAGGCAAAAGTTCGGGCGGCGAAAGCCAAAGAACAGGCGGAAGAAACGGCGGAAGAAGTCAAAGACCGTCTGGACCGGAAGGTCGATGAATGGAAAGAAGACGGCGCCGACTGGAAAGAAACAGCGAAGGAAAAAGCGGAAGATTTGAAAGGGCAGGCAAAAGAAAAAGCCGCGGATCTGAAAGAACAGGCGAAAGGTCTGAAGGAACAGGCACAGGAACATCAAGCGCGTTTCAAAGATCGTGTGCAGGAAAAAGCAGAGGCGTTCAAGCGTGATGCCCAAACGGCCGGAGATGCGGTCGAAGAGGCGGCACAGGATGTCGCAAATGATGTGGCGGACGCGGTTGATGATGCAAAGGATACGGCGGAAAAACTGGCGAAAGAAGCGGCGGACAAACTGCATTCCTAAGGAGGCGAAGGCGTGAACATCGGAAAAATTCTACGATGGGCAGTACGGTTTTACTCCACGAAAAGCATGTTCCGTTATTTCGGCACGGTCGGTCGGCGTATGTCGTTTTTGCGGGAGGCATTGACCATGTTTTTCTGCCTGCGCGACGCACGGACGCCTGCGTATATACGGATTGCGTTGTTGGGGGCGATCGGCTATCTGTTTACGCCGATTGATCTGATCCCCGACGTTCTGGTCGGACTCGGCTGGGCGGACGATGCGGTGGTGATTGCGGCGGCGATGCGTTTGGCGCGAACGTATATTCAACCGGAACATGTGCTGGCGGCGAAACGGTTTTTCCCGTTTTGACGGTACGTGAGAAATACAAAACACCCCTTTCATCCATTGGGAGAAAGGGGTGTTTTTATATTTGCCGTGACGCGGCGAGAAGGTTATTCTTCCGTGTCCGATCGTGACGGGCAAGGAACAACAATGCGCCGCGGGCGGGAACGACGGTCAAGGTCATAGGGAATCCGCGTTCCGCAACCGATACATTTGATCGCGCCGCGACGGCGTTCGATTTGGCTTTGAAAGAGCGACAACTCTTTTTTGCAATACGGACAAATCAGAATATGGTTCATCAGGATCATCCTCCGGCCGGACTGACACGGCAATCGTTACTTATACTTCATAATCAAAATCATGGATCGTTTTTTTGGTATCCAGCGCCTCTTCGGTCAGAAATTCCGTTTGGTCGATCCCGCTCAGTCGGGCGACCACGGATGTGGGAAATGTGACGATTTCTTGGTTCAGGATGCTGATATTATTATTGACGATTCGTTTGGCGGCGGCCAATTGTTCGTTTTCCTCATCAATTTCACGCTGCAATGCCAAAAACTCTTCGGACGAACGCAGCTCCGGATAGGATTCCGCCAAGGCATATATTTTGCCGATCGTCTGGTCTTGCTTTTGAATGGTACTGTTAAACTCGCGGATGCTCAAACCGCCTCGCAGCGCAATCAAATCCGAAAACGTACTTTTTTCGTGGCGGGCAAATGATCGGGCCACCTTGATCATTTGACTGATCGTATCGTAGCGTTTGGCCAACGCAATATCTACATTTTTCTTTGACTCCTGAATGATGACCCGGTATCGTCTCAGTTTGTTGACGGTTTTGATCAACCATATAACACCGAATAATATCAGGACCGGGAAAAGGGTGAAGAAAACGGAACTGTTCATGATCGTTGCTCCTTTATTAATTTTTCTCTGATGAGATCAATCAGTACGTAAAAATCGGACAGCATGACTCTGACTTTGTCGTATTCCCCGGCCATTGACAGGTGATCCGCTTCGGTCTCGGTGCTCGGGGGAGAAAAGAGAAATCGATTCGAGCGGAACGCAACGGCGATATACTCTTCGTTCATGTAAACGCAAATACGCATGCGCTGCCGCCAATGATTCAGTATGTCAATGACGTTCGGATCCAGTATCAAGCGAGTATAAAAATCATCGGTAGAAAAGACGGAATAGTTTCGGTTAAACTCGATAGATTCCGTTCGAATGTCTTTTTCGTCGTCTTTTTTGCCACCGTAGCGACCGTGGAGTGAAGATCCCGTCCAGGATTCATCGAGAACCGGAACGATTCGGATGTGTCCGCTGATCCCCGTCGGCAGCTTGATCATCAAGATTTGTCCGACAAAATCCGTGATGGTCACCGATTCCTCCTTTTCTCCTCGTTCGTAGTGAAAGGACGTCATATTGGCGAACTCGGTACGACAGTCATCGGCAAAGAGGATATGGCAGTTGGACTCATATCGCGCGGATCCGGGCAGAAAGCGTTCCAATACGGCGGTGTCCATCCCGTCAAAGTAGTGTACCTTAGTACCCGGACAGATCGCGTTCAGCATCGGCACCAGAAAATGGTTGATATAGGCGCTGTCGACATCGGTTTTTCTTTCGTCAAAGTATTTGGACAGAAAGAAAAAGGCCACACATGCCAACACGAAGATATAGGTTTTGCCGCTGGCAAGGCCGACGGCGACAATCATAAAGAGCAGGATTTTGGCGGAAAGCGGATGGACCGCCTTGTTTCTCATCTCCCGCTTAACGGCACGGAGTTTTTCCTGCATCGCGGGCGAGTTTTCGAACCGTTCGATTTGTTTGATGATCTCAGGATCGGTGAATTCGTTTTTGTGTTGCTTGGCCAAGGTATGCACCTCATTTTCAAAGAAATTATAATGCTTTTAATATATTGGTGTCAATTTCTTGTCATGCGTATCTCAGATGCATTTTATTTGCCGCGATGTTTCGGTAAGTATCCTGATGATCCCGTCGTACGGGAGGCGATAAGGGGACAGTCGCGGGAACGGACGGCGCGTAATCGGCGGTACGGTCGCAGTGGATACACAGTGTGGGTTTTGACATTTGCCGATGTGACGGGTACAATAAATAGGATTCGGAAGGGGATTGACGGAAGGGGGCGCGATGATGTATACGCATCGGGTACGAGTACGGTTTTACCATACGGACGGCATGCAGGTGACTCATCATGCCAATTATATACTGTGGTTTGAGGCGGCACGGGTCGAGTTTTTCCGCGCGGCCGGCGTATCGTTGGTGGATTTGATACATGACGGGTATGTCTTTCCGATTTTGCGGGTGGAGTGTGATTATATTCACTCTTCGTATTATGACGATGAGCTGGAGGTACGGGTGCGTCTGGTCAAGTTGACGCGGGCGCAGATGGTGTTCCGGTATGAAATCATACGGCCGGCGGATGATACCTTGATTTGCCGGGGCTTGACGAAAGGAACGTTTACCAAGTCGGAAACGGGGAAAATCAGTCGTATGCCGATGACATATTACACAAAATTTGTCCCGTATGTGGAGGCGCCGTGACACCGTTGGTCGGGGTGTTGGACTCGGGTGTCGGCGGACTTACGGTACTGTCGGCGCTTACAGAGCGGTTGCCGCAGGTGTCGTTCCTGTATGTAGGAGATACGGCACGCAATCCATACGGGGGAGAAACGCCGTCACGGATTACGGCGATGGCGCGCGAATGTATGCGGTATTTGTGCGATGCCGGGGCGACGGTGCTGGTGGTCGCTTGCAATACGATTACCTTTACGGCGTTACCGGCGCTGGCGCGCGAGTTTGACGTGCCGTGTATCGGGATGCCGAGCGATGTACCCGCATGGAAAACGGCGAAGCATGCGGCGATTGTCGCGACACCGGCGACGATTGCCACGCATGTGCATCGTGACGCATTGCGGCGGCATTATCCGCAGGTACAGGTCACGGAGACGGCGGTCGACGGTTTGGCGGCGGCGATCGAAGGCGGTGATCGGATGCGCGCGCAGGCGCTGATTACGGCGGCGGTGCGACCGTGGCAAGGGGTCGATACCGCACTGTGGGCGTGTACGCATTATCCGTTGGCGGCCGATATATGGCGGGGGGTCTACCCGCAGGTTCGTTGGGTGAATCCCGCCGCACAGGTAGCGGAAGAAACGGCGCGGATACTCGGCGATATGCCGACCGGTACCGGCGGCGTGCGGTTATGCTTTACGGATGCACGGGCGGCAGCGGGACTGGCACAGACGGCGTATGCCGATACCCCGTGGGAAGTGGTCGATATCAGTCAGAAAAGAGGCGGACGATGAATATGTATATGGGTTTGCAGATAATCATGATCCTGTTGTTACTGGTGACGCTGGTGTATGTGGCGTACACGGCGTTTGCGCGCTGGCAGGGAGACATGCATTTTATTGCGGTACCGGCAGGAACCGCACCCTCAAGGCGACGGGCAAAGTCAATATTACCCGCCGGTGCCGTGCGTTTTACGCTGGAAGAAACGACACGACAGGAACTGGTGATGGCGGGCGAGATTGTTCTGTATAATGACGGCAAACAACAGGGAACGGTGATGGACTGTCTGGGACGGGCGTACTTGCCGTGCGAGCAGTATCCCGATCTCAACGTACGGGTTCGGCTGACACCGAGTGAAGCACCGCGGACGGATGACTATTGGGAAGCGGTACTGGTGCCGGCAAAGACCGGTTTGCGTACCCGCGTGGAAGTGACGATTACCGCTGCGAACGGACATCTGACGGAGGCGATTGCGGAATTCGGCAAGGTCGATTTTGACGTGATCTACCAAGTCCTCGGACGGAGCGACTGGTATTATGACAAAACTCGCTTGACGTTGACGGGAGACGATATTCGCAGCGAATGGTTGCGTAAGGGGGTAACATTGCGATGAAACCGAAATTGACATTGGTACCGGTCAAGACGCGTGTACTGACGGATGACGATTCGATCGTGGATGCCGTGGAACTCTACGGCGGGCATTTGATCGGGCCGGATGATATTGTCTGCGTAGCGGAAAGTGTCGTGGCGATTACACAGGGTGAATACACTCGTCCCGAAGCACTCACACCGTCATGGCAGGCCCGTTTGATGAACCGGTTTGTGCCGGCGGAAGGGTCGATGGCGTCGATTTACGGCATGCAGTCGGCGATGGAAAAAGAGGGCGAATGGCGCATGCTGTTTTGGTTTTTGGTCGGCTTTATCGCCAAGCTGTGCGGTCGGCGCGGTGTCTGGTATGCGCATTGCCGACAGGCGTCGTTTGTCGATGACGTCACCGGCACGATGCCGCCGTTTGATAAATGTATTGTGTACGGACCGCGTCAGACCGATCGGGTCTGTGATGAACTGTGCGCACGGGTCGGCTGCTACGGGGCGGTTATTGCCGACGTCAACGACTTGAAACGCAGTGCCGTGCTCGGGAAGAGCCGTCAGGTGGACGCGGCGGAAGTGGCGCAGCTGCTGATCGACAATCCGTTCGGCAACGCGAGCGAAACGACACCGATCGTGATTATTAAGGACTATGCGGCCGTTGCTCGAGCGTCGCTGTCGCCGGAAACTTGACAAAGGTGCGGTAGGAGCGTACAATAATACCAATATACAGGCGAGGATAAGGACAAGGTTCCGCTCCCCTTTTGACGACAGAGAACGATGCCGTGGCTGGAAGCATCGGTCAAAATGACGGACACCACCCCCTTGGAGCCGGACGGCGGAACAAGAGTAAGTCGTCCCGGGTGCATCCGATATCGTGCAAACAAGTGAATCCGTACGGATTAATTTGGGTGGAACCGCGAAATGACTTTCGTCCCATGTGGGGCGAAAGTTTTTTTATGCAGAAAGGAAGGAAAAATGGTACAAATCACATTAGCAGACGGCAGCGTGCGGGAGTTTCAAGACGGAATGTCCTTGCACGATGCGGCGAAAGCAATCAGCAACAGTCTGGGGAAAAAGGCGGTCGTCGCCAAGGTCGACGGAAAGCGGACCGATCTCGATCACGCACTGGTGGACGGAACGAAAGTGGAGTTTTTCACCTTGGCGGATGAAGAAGGCTTGCGGGCTTTGCGCCATACGGCGTCGCACATCATGGCACAGGCGATTTTGCGACTCTGGCCGGAAACGAAACTGGCGATCGGACCGGCGATTGAAAACGGATTTTACTATGACATCGACACGGAGCATGTATTCAGTCCGGAAGATTTCCCGAAGATTGAGCAGGAAATGGCGAAGATCATCAAGGAAAATTACACTCTGACCCATCGTGAAATCGCGCGGGCCGACGCACTCAAACTGTTTGCGGAGGCGGACGATACCTATAAATACGAATTGGTACGGGATTTGCCGGAAGATGCCGTGTTGACATTGTACACACAGGGGGAATTTACCGATCTCTGCGCCGGCGGTCATGTGCCGTCGACGGGTAAGGTCAAGGCGTTCAAGCTGATGAGCGTGGCGGGAGCGTACTGGCGCGGGGATGAAAAGAATAAAATGCTGCAACGTATTTACGGAACGGCGTTCCCGACCAAGGAAGCACTTGATGAGTATCTTTTCATGTTGGAAGAAGCGGAACGGCGCGATCATCGAAAACTGGGCAAAGAGCTGGACTTGTTCAGCTTCCAGCCGGAAGGCCCAGGCTTCCCGTTCTTCCACCCGAAAGGCATGATTTTGCGCAATAATCTGCTGCAATTATGGCGGGAGCTGCATCAGGAATACGGCTATGACGAAATTCAGACGCCGATTATTCTCAATCGTGATTTGTGGATGCAGTCGGGCCATTGGGATCACTATCGGGAAAACATGTATTTTACCAAAATTGACGGCGAAGATTATGCCGTCAAACCGATGAACTGCCCGGGCGGGATTTTGTATTTCAAAAACAACTTACGCAGCTATCGGGATTTGCCGATGCGGGTGGCGGAGCTCGGCTTGGTCCATCGACATGAAATGCACGGGGCGTTGCACGGATTGTTCCGCGTCCGTTGCTTTACGCAGGACGATGCGCATCTGTTTATTTTGCCGAGCCAAATGAAAGAAGAAATTTTGAAAGTATTCGAACTGTTCGATCGGATTTACAAAGCGTTCGGACTAGAATATCGGGTGGAACTGTCGACACGTCCCGATGATGCGATGGGCGATGAAAAAATTTGGGAACTGGCAACGGACACGTTGCGTGAGGCGATGGAATCGTCCGGCGTGGAATATCGCGTCAACGAAGGGGACGGTGCGTTCTACGGGCCGAAACTGGATTTCCATATCAAAGATTCGCTGGGACGGACATGGCAGTGCGGAACGATTCAGCTCGATATGCAGATGCCGGAACGGTTTGATGTCACCTATATCGGTGAAGACGGCGAAAAGCATCGTCCGGTCATGCTGCATCGAGCCGGCTTCGGCAGTATCGAACGTTTCATCGGTATTTTGATTGAACACTATGCGGGGAAATTCCCGACATGGTTGGCACCGGTACAGGT
>CAMYCX010000031.1 GCA_947254705.1 uncultured Veillonellaceae bacterium | reverse complement strand
TAGAATAACGGTCTCGTGGGCTCGGAGATGTGTATAAGAGACAGGAATACAGCTGTACGGATATATCGTGCCGCAGCGGGGAGTTCGGTATAACGAATGATCATAGTATTCTCCTTGTGACAATGTTTTCTATAGTATATCGGAATATCGGAAGAGCTGCAAACAGGGCAATGTGTCATGAAGTTACGAGAAAATATGAGAATTCGGGTACGGACATAAGAAGGCGTTTCGGAAAAGACCGTAACGGGGAATATATTTTATTGAATCGCGAAGAGGTAGATTGAATTGATAGGGGTAATTTGCTACAATAAATATGAAAGTATTTTTTTATCCTCGGATGGACGATTTTTGCCCCGCGGGATAGAGAGGAGGCGGAGTCATTCACGTATTGGAAGTATTGGTACCGGAATTAGTGGCAGAAGCCGAGAATCGATACCGTGTACTGGCAGAAATCTCATTGACAGGACCGATCGGTAGACGAGCACTGGCGGAAGCAATGAACCTTTCAGAGCGGACGGTACGTGGGCAAGTTGCACAATTGGAAGCCATGGAGCTGGTTGATGTATCTCCCGGCGGGATTGCGATTACCTCTCGCGGTGAAGACGTATTGGCGGATGCGGCAGAGCTGTTTCGCACGCGTCATTCGACTGGGTTTTATGAGCGTACGCTGACAGCGCGTTTGCATCTTCCTGCGGTAACGGTTGTACGAGGGGACTCACGTAATCATCGTCCGACACAGGCACGGTTGGCGCAGGCGGGGGCGTTGTTAGTAGCAAAACGCTTGCGAGCCAAAGATGTGGTCGCGGTCAGTGGCGGCACGACATTGGCCTTGCTGGCGGAAGCCATGCCTGATATGCAGGTGGCTATTACGGCAGTCCCGGCACGTGGAGGATTCGGTGAACGGCTGGAGACACAAGCCAATGCGGTGGCGGCGCAAATGGCACGTAAAACAGGCGGAGAATATCGTATGCTGCACGTGCCGGATGGATTTTCGACTGCAGTCATCGAATTGTTGCGTAAGGAAGATGCCTCGCTTCATGAAGTGGAATCACTGATTGCTCGTGCCAATATGTTGGTAATCGGTGTCGGAGAAGCATTACGGATGGCAGAACTTAGGCAGATTCCGGATGCGGATTGTCAAGAGATTCGCCGGGAAAAGGCAGTCGGAGAGGCTTTGGGGTATTATGCCGATGCAACCGGGCGAATTGTATTTCATCGTCCGAACGTCGGTGTGACAATGGACATGTTGCCGCATATTCCTCATGTGATTGTTGTGGCAGGAGGATCTCACAAGGCGACAGCAATTTTGGCGATGGTGCGCGCCGGTATTCGTGGCCACTTGGTGACGGATGAAGGTGCAGCTGAAAAGTTAACCGCTTTGCTTTCGCAAGATAGAGCAGAGCAAGATGAGGAGGAAAAACATGGTAACAAAAGTAGGAATTAACGGATTCGGACGAATTGGACGGAATGTATTGCGGGCCGCAATGAACAATGACCAAGTAGAAATTGTAGCAATTAACGATCCGGGGGATATTGAGGCGTTGGCGCATTTGCTGGAATACGATTCGGTACACGGACGTTTGGAGGCGGATATTCAAGTCAAGGAAGGTCACCTTTATGTAAACGGTAAAAAGATCAGCGTATATAAGGAATTTGACCCGGCACAAATTGCATGGAGTGATGATCATGTTGATGTTGTAGTGGAATCAACAGGTCGCTTTACGAACGGTAATGATGCGAAGAAGCATTTGGGCGGCACTGTCAAAAAGGTAATTATTTCCGCACCGGCAAAAGAGGAAGACATCACAATTGTGATGGGAGTCAATGAAAAAGAATATGATCCGTCGAAACATCATGTTATTTCCAATGCGTCGTGTACGACAAATTGTTTGGCACCATTTACAAAAGTATTACATGAAAAATTCGGTATTCGTCGGGGATTGATGACAACGGTACACTCGTATACGAATGATCAGCGGATTTTGGATTTACCGCACGGTGATTTGCGGCGTGCCCGTGCAGCGGCAGAAAATATTATCCCGACAAGCACGGGGGCAGCAAAAGCTATCGCTTTGGTGCTGCCGGAGTTGAAGGGAAAATTAAACGGATTCGCGATGCGTGTACCGACACCGAATGTTTCAATTACTGATTTAACTTGTGATGTAGAAAAAGAAACTACGGTGGAAGAAGTCAACCGAGCATTGAAGGAAGCGGCAGAAGGAGCTCTTAAAGGAATTATGGACTATTCCGATAAACCTTTGGTATCGTCCGATTATAACGGTTCTCCGGCCAGCTCTACCGTCGACTCGCTGCTGACGCAAGTGATTGATGGGACTATGGTCAAGGTTGTATCCTGGTATGATAACGAATGGGGCTACTCCAATCGTGTTGTGGATCTGATTACCTATATCGGGCGTCAGGGACTGTGATAACGGGGTCGCCAAGGCGACCCTCTTTTGTTGGAGGCGAAGATGCAAAAAAAAACAATAGATTCGCTACAGGTTCGTGGGGGAAAAGTATATGTTCGCGTGGACTATAATGTGCCGCTGGATGATCAGGGACGCATTACGGATGATACACGAATCCGAGCAACCTTGCCGACCATTAAGCAACTGCTGGATGGAGGCGCGGCCTTGATTTTGGCGTCGCATATGGGCCGTCCGAAAGGTCAGCGGGTCACAAAATACTCGTTAGCGCCCGTGGCAGAACGCTTAGCGGAATTGATAGGTCGTCCTGTGCGCTTGGCTCCGGATTGCATCGGTCCTGAGACAGAAGCACTGGCAGCTGCGCTTACTCCGGGGGATGTTTTGTTGTTGGAGAATGTCCGATTTCACGAAGAAGAAGAAACGAATAATCCTCAGTTTGCCCGCGCTCTTGCAAGTATGGCGGATGTTGCGGTCAATGATGCATTTGGCGTATCACATCGGGCACATGCATCGATTGTCGGTGTAGCGAAGATATTACCTATGGTGGCGGGCCGATTGGTGGCAGAAGAAATCCACTTTCTGGAAGAGGCCGTGACTGAGCCGAAACGTCCGTTTGCCGCCATTATCGGCGGTGCTAAAGTGTCGGACAAAATCAAGGTATTGGAGCGCTTGGTACGCATCGTTGATACGCTGATTATTGGTGGCGGTATGGCCAACACCTTTTTGTTGGCACAAGGATATGCAGTCGGTACATCCTTAGTAGAGAAAGAAGCTTGTGAGTTGGCGTTGCGAGTGCTTGAGACGGCCAATGATTTGGGTAAGAAGGTTTTATTGCCGCAAGATGTGATAACAGCGAGTGCGTTTAAGCAGGAGGCGGCACCGCATATACATAATGTGACAGAGATTCCGACGGATGAGATGATCTTAGACATTGGACCGGATACGGCAGAACATTTTTCTGCCGCGGTATTGCCGGCGGCAACTGTCCTGTGGAACGGGCCGATGGGAGTTTTTGAGTGGAAAGCGTTTGCGCAGGGAACTAAGCGGGTCGCAGAAGCGGTTGCTGCCAACCAAGGAATCAGTATTGTCGGCGGTGGAGACTCTGTCGCGGCAATCGAGTCGTGCGGGTTGACGGATCAGATAACCCATATTTCTACGGGTGGCGGTGCATCGCTGGCGTATTTGGAAGGGCAGGAATTACCTGGCATTGCCTGTCTGGAGGAGGTTTAAGATGAGAACAGCCTTGATTGCGGGAAATTGGAAAATGAATACGATACCGAGTGAGGCGCTTGCTTTGGTGAAGGAGTTACGAATGCGATTGTCTGCACCAAAAGTAGATGTATTGGTTTGTCCGCCTTTCGTTTCGCTTGCAACTGTTGCAGATGCATTGGACGGCAGTGCGATTGCGTGGGGGGCACAAAATATGTACTGGGAAGAAAGCGGAGCCTATACGGGCGAGATAGCGCCCTCAATGCTGACATCATTGGGATGTACATATGTTATCTTGGGTCATTCTGAACGGCGTGAACTGTTTGGCGAAACAGATGCGGAGGTGGCACGCAAAGTCGCTGTTGCATTACAGCATCGATTGACGCCGATCGTTTGCGTTGGTGAGACAGAAACACAATATGATCGTGGCGAAACTGAGACACATATACGGCGGCAGTTACGTGAATCATTGGCGGGAATAGATGTAGAACAAGCGGCATCTATTGTTATTGCGTATGAGCCAATTTGGGCAATCGGCACCGGGAAATCGGCAACGAGTGAAACCGCAGAAAGTGTGTGTGCATTAATTCGGGATGAATTGTCCGTATTGTTTGGTCAGGCGGTGTCCGCCAGAATCCGTATTTTATATGGAGGTAGTGTCAAACCGAATACTATTGTCGGCTTGATGTCCAAGGAAAACATTGATGGTGCACTTGTTGGCGGTGCTTCACTGGATGCAGCTGAATTTGCAGCGATTGTTAGCGAAGGGGAGGCATAACGGATGGGGAAATTAGCACATCCGGTGATGCTTGTGATCATGGACGGATGGGGATGCGGACAAGAGGAGGATCCATTTAATGCCGTGATGACAGCCGGATTAAAACATATTCCGCGATGGTTGGAAACGTATCCGCATGCACAATTAATCACCAGCGGTGAAAAGGTAGGATTGCCTCCGGGGCAAATGGGTAACTCCGAAGTCGGACATCTGAATATCGGTGCCGGGCGTGTTGTCTTGCAGCAACTTAATCGGATAGATGCAGATATTCGCTCGGGTGTCTTTGCCAAGATCCCGGTTTTGAAAAAACTATTGCAAACAACGGCTGAATCAGGCCGTGCGCTACATTTGTTAGGGTTGGTTTCAGATGGTGGAGTGCATAGTCATCAGGAACATTTGTTGGCACTGGTTCGGGCGGCTGCTCATGCAGGGATTAAGGATATATACATACATGCTTTCTTGGATGGACGCGATGTACCGCCGCAAAGTGCCTTGAAATATTTGCATTATATAGAAAAAGAGTTGAAGGGTATCGGCGCTGGGAAAATTGCGACAATCAGCGGTCGCTATTATGCAATGGACCGGGATCGTCGTTGGGATCGCACCCGATTAGCATATGACGTGGTGAGCGCCGGGAAAGGTCCCCTTCGAAAAAGTATTGACGATGCGCTGGAGAAATCTTATGCAGAAGGTGTGACGGATGAATTTGTTGTTCCGGTCGTAATCGGGGAATCCGTGCCGATGCAAAGAGGAGACGGTGCAGTGTTTTTCAATTTCCGTCCCGATCGGGCCCGACAACTAACTGCCGCGTTGGCAGAGCCGTCTTTTGATGGATTTGAACGTACATTAATCGGGTTGAAGCTAATTACGATGACACGGTATGAAGCCACCTTTAACGAGCCGGTCATCTATGAAAAAGAAAGCTTGCGTCATACATTCGGCGAAGTGGTCAGTGAGTCCGGGTATACTCAGCTGCGGATTGCAGAAACGGAAAAGTATGCACATGTAACATATTTCTTTAACGGGGGGCGTGAAGAACCATATCGGGGAGAGGATCGAATTTTGATTCCTTCACCGAAAGTAGCAACATATGACCTGAAGCCGGAAATGAGTGCTTATGAGATGACTGATCGATTAATCTCTGAGATTGCACAAGAAAAGTATGATTTTATTATTCTGAACTTTGCCAATTCCGACATGGTCGGTCACAGTGGCAGTTTAGCGGCAGCGCAACAAGCGGTACGGACTGTGGATACTTGTTTGGGGCGATTGTGGGATGCTTTTCGAGCTCGTGGCGGCCAAATCCTTGTAACTGCCGATCATGGCAACTCAGAACGGATGTGGGATGAAACTAATCACAGCCCTCATACGGCACATACGACGAATCCGGTTCCTGTATTCCTGTTATCGGAAATACATCGTGAAGATCAATTGCGCAATGGGATTTTGGCAGATTTGGCACCGACATTGTTGACATTGGCAGATATTGACGTGCCGACGGAGATGACGGGAAAATCATTGTTACGCGTTAAGGAGGCTCACTTATGATCGTAGATATTCATGCTAGAGAAATTTTGGATTCTCGCGGGAATCCGACAGTTGAGGTCGATGTATTGCTTGATGACGGTACTCGTGGACGTGCATCCGTGCCTTCGGGTGCATCTACCGGCGTGTTTGAAGCGCTTGAACTGCGTGATGGGGCTGCGCGGTATGGCGGCAAAGGTGTGCAGCAGGCAGTAGCTCATGTGAATGAAACAATTGCACTGGAATTAATCGGTTTACCTGTTGGAGAACAGGTAATGATTGACTCAATTTTGTGCGGACTTGATGGTACGGACAATAAAAGTAAGTTGGGGGCCAATGCAACGCTGGGAGTATCCATGGCGGTGGCTCGCGCCGCTGCAGCACAGGCTAATATTTCGCTTTACCGATATTTAGGAGGTATGTTTGCAACGGAATTGCCGGTACCGATGATGAATATTCTCAATGGCGGCGCGCATGCTGATAATAACGTAGATTTGCAGGAGTTTATGATTATGCCTGTTGGAGCGGATACTTTTGCGGATGCATTGCGTATGGGAACGGAAATTTATCATGCCCTTAAGCAAGTGTTGCAGCGTCGCGGCCTGGTGACTGCAGTCGGTGATGAGGGTGGTTTTGCACCAAACCTTGCGTCAAATGAAGAGGCGCTACAACTGATTGTAGAATCGATCTCGGAAGCAGGATATCGACCGGGTGAAGATGTTCTGTTGGCATTGGATGCGGCCGCGTCAGAGTTTTACCGGGATGGAGTATATGAGTTTACCGGTGAGGGCATAACGCGTACAGCGGAAGAGTTGACCGAATACTATGCCGCATTGGTCGAAAAGTATCCAATTATTTCTATCGAAGACGGGATGAACGAGGAAGATTATGACGGATGGAAACTGTTGACTAAACGTTTGGGCAATCGGGTTCAATTGGTTGGTGACGATTTGTTTGTTACCAACAGCACACGCCTGGCAAAAGGAATTGAAGAAGGAATCGGAAACTCCATTTTGATAAAAGTGAATCAGATCGGTACTTTGACAGAAACGTTTGAAGCCATAGAAATGGCAAAACGAGCAGGATATACTGCGATTATTTCTCACCGCTCAGGAGAAACTGATGATACCATAATTGCTGATATTGCGGTGGCGGTCAATGCCGGTCAAATTAAGACCGGGGCACCGGCACGGATTGACCGGGTTGCTAAATACAATCAGCTTTTGCGGATTGAAGAAGAGTTGGAAGGTGTGTCGTTGTACGAAGGCGCTGATGTATTTTATAATTTACATCGGTAATTGACTGACAGTACATCATAAAATGGATGCAGGAATTCCCCTTTGTCATATAATTTGTCAAAGGGGAATTTTGTGAATATGAGAAAAATCAGAATCATTATATCGGAAAAATTTGGTTTTATACTTGCAAAATAATGACATCTGAGGTAGACTAAAAACAAGGATATCGAAATCCTTACATGTATTGGTGGTCTCAGAGAGGGGTATTTATATGGCATTTACATTACCGGATTTACCGTATGCGTTTGATGCGTTGGAGCCTGCAATTGATGCATGTACAATGGAAATTCATCATGACAAGCATCATCAGACATATGTGGACAATCTGAATGCGGCGTTGGCTAAGCACCCGGAATGCGAATCGTTGAGCTTGACGGAGTTACTGACCGGCCTACAACGCTTGCCGGAAGACATTCGTACGGCGGTTCGCAATAACGCGGGCGGTCATTATAACCATAGTCTGTTTTGGAAGATGATGACACCGGTTTCGAAAAGTCACTTGGGCGGCGCGATCGAGCAGGCTATTACGAAGCATTTCGGTTCATTTGACTCATTCAAAAAAGAATTTACCGAAGCGGCTAAAGGACGTTTTGGCAGCGGCTGGGCGTGGTTGGTTTGGACAAACGACGGGCTACAAATCGTTTCGACCGCCAATCAGGACAATCCGCTGATGGAAGGGCAAATTCCGTTGCTCGGCTTGGATGTATGGGAGCATGCGTACTATTTGAAATATCAAAACAAACGTCCGGATTACATTGAGGCTTTTTTCAGTGTAGTTAACTGGGACTATGTTAATCAACTGTTGGCAGAGGCGCAGAAGTAATGTGAGTTAGTATAAAACGAGCGGGTACCATATGGTATCCGCGCGTTTTATTATTAGTTGCACAAAAGGGTGAAATATATTACAATAAAAATAGAAATTTATCGATATAGGGCGGAGTAGAACGGAGGTAAATATTATGTTGGATGTACTTGTATTAGGGGCCGGGGCAGCCGGTATGAATGCAGCGTTATATGCTGCACGCAAAGAATTGTCGGTCGCGGTTGTGACAGACGGTATCGGTGGGCAGATTATGAACACCAAGGATGTAGACAACTATTTGGGCTTGGCAGCTATTTCCGGATACGAGCTGGTAGAGCGTTTCCAGCAGCATGCGGAAAAATTTTCGATTGAATGGCGGACAGGTAAAATTGAGAAGTTAAAAGTCAAAGAGGGTGGTAGATTTGCTGTTATGACAACTGATGGTACTGTACATGAGGCTCGCACCTGCATTATTGCCACCGGTCGTCAGAGCCGCAAGCTGGATATCCCGGGGGAAGAAAATCTAGCAGCAAGGGGAGTTAGCTATTGTGCAACATGTGACGGTCCGTTTTATCGAAATAAAAAAGTTGTCGTTGTGGGTGGTGGAGACTCTGCAGTAGAAGCGGCAATTGATCTGTCAAAAATTGCTTCCGAGGTGCATATTTTGATTCGTTCGCGGTTGCGTGCAGATGAGATTTTGATACATAAAATGCGTCAGGAAAAAAGTATTCGTGAGTGGCATCATGTGATCCCGATCACTATTAATGGTGATCACAAGGTAGAATCTTTGACGGTTCGTAATACGGATACACAAGAAGAGTCGGCGATTCCGATTGATGGTGTTTTTGTAGAAATCGGTGGGAATCCGAATGTAGGTTTTGTGCCAGAATCATTGCAGTTGTCTGAAGTGGGAGAAATTATTGCAGATCGTTCCGGAGCAACGAATATACCCGGCTTGTTCGCTGCCGGAGATGTAACGGATTATCCGCAGCGCCAGATTATTATTGCTGCGGCAGACGGCGCTAAAGCGGCATTGGCAGCACATGCCTTTTTGTTGCATACAAAATCATGAGATTGACAAAGGCTTTACGAATGCGCCAGCTGGAAACGCTGGAGGCGGTATATGGGGATCGTCGTACGGCATTGAATTATCACTCTCCTTTTGAGCTGTTGGTGGCGGTAGTACTATCGGCGCAATGTACAGATGAACGTGTCAACGTGATTACATCGCGCATATTTCCGAGACTTAACACACCGGCTAAAATGGCGGTGTTGACGCAGGAACAGATGGAAAAAGAAATCCGCGATTGCGGATTGTATCGTAATAAAGCGAAACATTTGTTGGCAACCTCTCGTATTTTGTTGGAGAAGTATGGGGGAGAAGTGCCGCAGTCGTTTGAGGAATTGGTAAAACTTCCCGGTGTTGGCAGAAAGACGGCAAATGTACTCATCAGTGTGCTTTTTGATCAGCCTGCGATTGCCGTGGATACGCATGTTTTTCGTGTTTCACGTCGTCTGGGACTGGCTAAAGGAAATACTCCGGAGACGGTTGAAGAGGAGCTGATGAAACATATTCCTAAGCAGAAGTGGAGTGCTGCACATCATTGGTTGATTTGGCACGGACGTTTGATTTGCAAAGCGCGCAAGCCGGAGTGCGGGGGGTGCCCGTTGCGTGAGATTTGTCCCTCCTTCGAATATGACGTTAAGGCGTGATGTATTTGATGGACATCATCCCGCAGATTCGTTATAATATCAATATGACGACAGGAGGGGATGACAATGAAGCTGAGCTATACGGAACCGGGGTTTATTGCTGAATTGGCATGGCGTGGACGTCCGGTCTTGTTGACGGTGGAACCGTTTGCAGCCACGGAAGAAGTCGCAGCACATGCCTATGCGACGGAAGTATGGGACTGGCTTGCATCGGAATATGATGGGATACAAGACTATATTCCACTGATCGTCAGAGAAAAAAACACACATTGGCTAGAGATTGGCGAGGCGGAATGGACAGCGGCACAAATGGTAACCGAAATTGTGGGAATTGAGGCAGTATATGCTCGACAAGATGAAGGCATCATGGTGTATCATGATGTCGGGGATGCATTCGGGGATAAGGCCTTGGTGTTGATGTTTTCTCCGCATTATGAGTTTTGTGGAATTCAGCTGTTATAAAAAGGCCGTAGGGCCTTTTTGTTTGGGCAAAATTGTTCTCGGGGGAAAACTGAAATGCAAGATAAAGCGTATTGGGAAAAGAGGTTTCGTGCAGTCGGTATTGCGGGCAGTCGGATTATCAATGAAATTTGGCGGGCCCACTATTTGGACCAGTTGTTATTCAGCAATCCGGTCAACAAAGCCTATGGTGTTGATGAAACGATAATTTATCAAGCGATGAAACAAACACAAGAGCGCTTTGGAGTGTTTGACGGTGACGCGGAGGCGTATGTCCGAGTTTATAGCACCGCGATGGCGGCGCCTCCTCACATGTTTGCACCGTCCGTGCAGTGGCGACGTTCAAGCTCATTGCGAGCGTGGTGGCGAACTTGGGGCGCAGGGAAGACTACGCTTGTTTGGAATGCGGATTGTGTCATGGGTGAATGGAAAGCAGCGGATGATATTTTTGGGATCGGCCGTGTGTATGCCTTGGTTGATAGTGAAGAAACGGCTCGCTGCTGGCAAGCCGTTTATCCTGAAGTGCGGTGGATTACACGGGAAGACCTTGGCGGACAACAATTTGAGTACATTCATGTCATGGGAGAAGATGCAAAAGCGCTTGAGGACTTCAAAGATGCCTGCAGATATATTGAGACCAATGGCGTGGTGACGGGTATGGTGTCATGGGCAACCTATCAAAGCGAAGATGCCGTAGAAGATATGTTGCGCCTGGCAGAGACGAGAAAAGGGAACTGGCCATATATCTGGTTAGTGTATGGTGCGGAAGCGGGCATTGCAACGGCCACATATCGAAGCGGAGAATGGCGCATTGATCGAAATAATGCAGCGGCAACACGCTATTTGTCCTCTGCTGATAAGTTGCGCATTGGAGATTTGGCATGCCGTGCACCGGTAGAAATGATACATGAGCCGTTGGCATGGGTAGCCGATGCGCAGATATCGAATGAGTATCTTACGCCGCCAACGCGGCATGAAATTGGCCGCGGTTATCGGTTGCAAGCAGGCGATATCATTGTTACGGCGCATGGTGATAATTATCGTGTGGCGTTAGTGCCGATAGATTATCCTGTTGCAGCGACAAGTTTCCCTGTGTTGCGTCCTTTGGACAAGATGAAGGGGCGTCAATTGTTTGGCATTTTATTGCAAGAATCAACACGACGGCAATTGGCGACATTATCAAAGAATGAGAAAATATCGTTGGAAGACTGTGTGTGGGAATGGTTGCCTTTGGAAGGTCCATTGCCGACAGATGCGCAGCTAAAGAGATTAGATGAAGCACTGCAGGCGTTGGCTCGAGCGAGACAGGTATGGCAAGAAACGATGGAGGATATATGAAACGAGTGGTGATTTCTTGCCTTATATTAGGGGCAGTCTGTGGATTGCCCGTACATGCCGCTGACGTACTGTCCGGCTTGGCATCGCCGGAAGTATCAATTGTTGCGCCTGATTTACGGAGCGCACAAAAAATCAGTGATATGGAAGGCAACAGCAATGAAACTTTGTTGGCAGCGTATGCCTCATTGGCAGCGTATGAGTCGGAGACGGACGACTTGGCAGAACGTACGTTGCGCGAGTCGGGGTGGTCGCTGCAGCGGATAAAGACAGAACATGGCCGCTTTATTATCGGTACATATCAAGATGGTACTCATACAGTTGGTATGATCGGAATAGCGGGGACGGAGCGAAAGTCTGATGTGTTATTAAATTTGCGCAGTGACTTGGTAGCACTTGATAATAGCGACTACGGGCGTGTGCACGAAGGCTATCAGAAAATTGCTGAAGAAGTATTCACAGCACCTTTGACGCAGCAGATGTTAGCGGCTTTACCCCAACGCGTAATTATTACAGGACACAGCTTGGGAGGAGCCGTGGCGCATTTGGTTGGAATGAAATGTGCAAATGGTGGCGCTGTTTCGCGTCAACAGTTGCGAATTATTACATTCGCATCTCCTGACATGGGAGATAAAAAATTGTTGGATGCGTTGGCGCATTATCCATCTGTGAATTATGTGATGAATGCGGATGTGATTCCGAATTTGATTCATTGGTTAGGGAAAGGATACGGAACGAATCCCAATGATGTTCAATGGGATATACATACCCCGCCCATTCGATTTCCTCATGCAATGATTCGTTTCTTGGATGAAGCTTGGTATCAATCCGCATTGACCTTTCCAACTGTATTGCAGTCACGAAAGCAGAGTGAAATATATGTATCCTCTCCCGAAATCGAAGAACGGATATCGATGTCACCGGAGCTTCGGAGGGCGTATCGGTCAACCGCAATTCGCAGTATTAATTTACCAAAGGGAATGTCCGTGTATCGTGAGTATCAGCAACAGACCTTGTCGCAGGCATGCAAACAGGCAAGAGCACAGGGAGCGAGAGAGTTGATTTGGCTTCCGTTGGCAGTTTATCCGGACAAGGAGAATCCGTTGCGAACATATGGGCTGCAGGTATCAATTGTTCGTTACGATTTAGAAAAGTGTGAAGTGCGATCATGGGAAAGTCATGTACTAAAACAGGGGAAGTACACACTGTTTCCTTTACTGCATGCATACATGCATGCTTTCGGAAATAAAATAGAAGAAAGACCGAGGAAAGATTTGAGCCAATAGGGGATATGATATAATAAAGAGATAAATTAAGGCGGATAAAATGCGAACTATTTCGAGTATATTACCGCCGAATCCTGAAACGTATGCAACATTAGCCTCACGTTATGATACTGCGACCTTGTCTCATGCCGTGCTGTTACTTGGGGAAGACGGACTCGGGGGGGCGGAAACGGCTGTGGCACTGGCCGAAGCAAAAACCGGCTTACATGTTCGTACGGAAATTGCAGAGTGGGATTCGGTTTGGGATAAAAAAAATCAAGCGACATGGATGTGGGCAAAAGCGGGTCAAATTTATTATCTTCGCCCGGCACCTGCAGGCATCTTGATCGATCAAATCGGTCGCTTGCAAGAGGCGTTATCACAGCAGGCAGAAGGTGACCGCTGGATTATCATTCGAAACGCTGATTTGTTGCGGACAGAGGCCGCGAATCGGTTATTAAAAACTTTGGAGGAGCCGGGACCAAACGTATTCTTTTTGTTGACGGCGGAATCAAAAGAGTCAGTGCTGCCCACTATTTTGTCTCGCACCACGCAATATCGTTTGCAGTCTTGTACACGC
>CAMYCX010000030.1 GCA_947254705.1 uncultured Veillonellaceae bacterium | reverse complement strand
AGGTAATACCGATAGCTTTCCAGCGACCGTTCTGCAACCAACAGTTTGCATGCAGCAAATCATCAATGCTTTTTTCCCGTTCGCCGTTAGCATCATACGTTACGCCTTGAAACTCCTGTTGCTCGAAATCAGAAATTTTTCGTGCCCCCTGAGAGTTCTCTGATCCATGATTAAATCCAGTCATATCGTCCCTCCCAATTCAACTCATATCTCTTCCAACAGGTTCATCAACAACTGATTCACAAGTTGTGGATTCGCCTTACCTTTAGTTGCTTTCATTGTTTGTCCGACTAAAAATCCAACTGCTTTCTTTTTGCCGGCTTGGAAGTCTTGGACTGACTGAGGGTTCGCAGCAATTATCTCTCGGATAATGGTTTCCAATGCCCCCGTATCCGAAATTTGTCGTAGACCTTTCTCTTCAATAATAGACTCTGCCGTCTTGCCGGTATGCCACATCTCTTCAAATACCGACTTTGCAATTCTGCCAGAAAGTGTTCCGTCATTAACTTTCGCGAGCATTCCCGCCAACTGTTTCGGTTGGACCGGAGCCTGCTTTGCTCGCACCTGAAACTCATTTGCAAAACGCGCAAAATCTCCAATCAGCCAATTGGTCACCTCTTTCGCATCAGCCCCGATAGCAACGGTTTCATCAAAATAGTCCGCTAAATCTTTTTGTGCTGTAATTTGTTCTGCATCATATAAAGACAGACCGTAATCACGAATCAATCGTTCCCTCTTTGCATCCGGAAGCTCCGGCAAATTACGGCGTGCTTGTTCAATATATTCATCCTCAATAGTGAATGGAACCAAGTCAGGTTCAGGAAAATACCGATAGTCATTTGCCTCTTCTTTAGAACGCATTGATCTGGTTATGCCAGCTGTCTCATCCCAAGTTCGTGTTTCTTGTACGATGACCTCTCCGTCCTCCACCGCTTCCGCCTGCCGTTGTGCTTCATATTCGATACTGCGTTCGACCCCGCGAATAGAGTTGATATTTTTCATCTCTACTTTTGTCCCTAACTGCTTCGCACCAACTTCTCGTACCGATACATTGGCATCACAACGCAAACTGCCTTCTTCCATTTTACAATCCGACACATCCAAGTATTCTAAAATGGAGCGTAGTTTTTCCATATATGCACGCGCCTCTGCCGCAGTTCTCAAGTCCGGCTCAGAAACGATTTCCAAAAGCGGCACTCCCGTGCGGTTATAATCTACAAATGAATGATCCGAGGTCGTAATCGTTTCCCCACTATGCACCAACTTGCCCGCATCTTCTTCCATGTGAATCCGTGTAATTCCAATGCGCCGTACTTGCCCGTCCACTTCAATATCCAAATATCCATGTTCCGCAATCGGAAGGTCATACTGTGATGTTTGAAAGTTTTTGGGTAGATCCGGATAATAATAGTTTTTACGGTCAAATTTAGTAAAATTCGCAATCTTACAGTTCAACGCTACGCCGACACGCACCGCATATTCCAACACCTTGCGGTTCAGCACAGGCAAAACACCGGGTAACCCTAGACACACGGGGCACACATTGGTATTCGGGGCTGCGCCGAACTCTGCACGACAACCGCAAAATATCTTTGTCTTTGTTTTCAACTCTGTATGGACTTCCAGACCGATGACACTTTCGTACTTCATCCCATGGCCTCCTTACTCAACATGCAAGTATATTCCGGATGACCCGCTTCAAATGTATACGCTACTCGCAACAACAGCTCTTCCGACAGGTTCGGGCCAATAATCTGCATCCCAATCGGCAACCCTTCTGACTCCCCGCACGGAATACTAATAGCCGGAATTCCTGCAAGATTCACAGGCACCGTACATACATCTTCCATATACATCTCCAGCGGATCATTGATTTTCTCACCAAAGCGAAAAGCCGTGTCCGGCACCGTCGGCGTAATCATCACATCCACATTTTCAAACGCTTTAGCAAAGTCCTCTTTAATCAAAGTCCTGACCTTCAACGCCTTTAAATAATATGCGTCATAATAACCTGCGCTCAATACATAAGTACCGAGCATAATTCTTCGTTTAACTTCCGAACCGAATCCCTCACTACGCGTTTTTTTGTACATATCCATCAAGTTATCCGCATCAACACGCAAGCCATAGCTGACCCCGTCATAACGTGCCAAATTAGAACTGGCCTCCGCAGGTGCAATAATATAGTATGCCGCGATTGCATATTTCGCTCGTGGCAATGAAACGGGTACCAATATAGCCCCATGCGACTCGTAATACCGTAGTGCTTGTTCAACTGCTTCTTTGACAGGAGATGTAATGCCTTCACCGAAAAATTCTTGTGGAATACCAATTCGCAATCCTTTTACATCGGACACTAGAGATTTCGTATAATCGGGAACATCAGTCGGAATGCTGGTCGAGTCTTTCAAATCATGTCCACTGATTACATTCATCACTAAAGCACAATCACGCACATCCTGTGTCAGCGGCCCAATTTGATCCAATGACGAAGAAAAGGCTAATAATCCATAACGAGATACTCTACCATATGTCGGCTTCAACCCGACTACACCACAATATGACGCCGGTTGACGAATCGATCCCCCAGTATCGGATCCTAATGTCCACAGTGCACTGCCTGCCGCTACCGCTGCTGCGCTACCACCGCTCGACCCGCCGGGAACATGATCCGTATTCCAAGGATTACGGGTTGCTCCGAACGCTGAATTTTCTGTGGAGCTCCCCATGGCAAATTCATCCATATTCAGTTTTCCTAAGGAAATCAAGTCACATTGCTTTAATTTAGTGATGACAGTGGCATCATACGGCGCAACAAAATTCTCCAGCATACGTGATGCTGCGGTTGTAGGTTCCCCAACAATACACATATTGTCTTTAATTGCTCCGGGAACACCGGCGAGGGGACTAATCAATTTGCCTTGTGCAATTTTTGCGTCTACTGCTGCCGCTGTCACCATTGCCGTTTCATGCGAATCGGACAAATACGCATGTATTTTCGATTCGGTTTTCTCTTTTTGTGTTATTATTATCTGCGTTAATTCAACAGCTGATATTTCTTTATTCACCAAGCGCTGATGACATTCATGAATCGTAAACCCTTTCATGCCTTCCTCCTATATCACCTTAGGTACTTTAAAATACTCTTCGTTGCGTTCCGGTGCATTTCGCAAAGCATCCTCATGACACAATGACGGTTGTGGTTTATCTTCACGCCATACATTTTGTAATTCAACCGCATGTACGGTAGACGCAACCTCCTCCGTATTTACTTCATTTAATGTTTCCATGTACGTCAAAATCGCATCCAGCGAATCCCCGATATCAGCCGCTGCTTGCTTCGACCAATCCAAACGGGATAAATGAGCTACCTTTGCCAATTCCTCTGCTGTCAGTTTCATGTATGCCCCTCCTATTTTTCTATTATAGCACACTGCACCTGCTCCACATTCTATCGCTACTTGACCGCCAACACAGATTGAAAGTCCGTTTCCGACCAAATTTTAATACCAAGTTTTTGTGCCTTGATGAGCTTGCTTCCTGCATCTGCACCGGCGATCACCAAAGTCACGTTTCCGCTGATAGCCGAAAGCACTGTACCACCTTCGTTTTCAATTTTTTCCTTCGCTTCATTGCGAGTATAGTGCTCGAGTTTCCCCGTCAGTACCACCCGTTCGCCCGCAAAAACGCCATCTGCGACACGTGCAGAGCTCGTCTGAGTCAACTCTACTCCTGCCTCCGCCAATCGCTGTAACAATTTATCCGTTTCTGACTCATGCAAATAGGCGTATAGCGTAGCCGCAGTTTTATCACCGATCCCTTCAATTGCACTAAGTTCTTCTACCGTTGCATCCATGACTTTTTCAATCGTAGGATATGCTTCCGCCACTAGGTCTGCCGCCTTTGTACCGACAAAACGAATCCCCAGTGCAAACAGCACCCGGCCTAATCCTCTCTTTTTGCTGGCTTGGATGGCTGCCACTAAATTTTGGGCTCGTTTCTCTCCAAACAAAGGCAGCTCCATCAACTTCTCCACTGTCAGATTATAATAATCGGCAGGGTCAATAATCCATTTTTCTTCAAGAAGTCGATCTACTACCGCCGGCCCTAATCCATCAATATTCATTGCATCTCTCGACGCAAAATGAATCAGTCTCTCTCTCATCACTCCCGAACAATGTGGGTTTGAGCAACGATAAGCAGCCTCCTCGCTCCTTACCGTAGGACTTCCGCAAACAGGACATTCGGTCGGCATTTTAAATACGATTTCCATCCCTGTTCTTCGATCCGTACAAACCTTCACAATTTCAGGAATAATTTCTCCCGCTTTATGTACAACCACGGTATCTCCGACACGCACGTCTTTTGCTGCGATATAATCCGCATTATGCAATGTTGCTCGCCGAACCAATGTCCCTGCCAACCATACCGGATCTAAATCAGCCGACGGAGTCAAAACCCCAGTCCGTCCCACCGTGACAACAATTCGTTTCACACATGTTGTCGCTTGTTCCGGAGGATACTTGTACGCAATTGCCCATCGCGGATCTTTACTTGTTGCGCCAAGGCGTTCTTGCAAATAGAAATCATTGACCTTAACAACCAGCCCGTCCGTATCATACGGCAAATCATGTCGTGCATGCTCCCAATACTGAATTTGCTGCTTAATCTCTTCTATCGTCCGGCAAAGTCGATGATGCGGATTAACAGGGAATCCATCCTTTTCCAAGCGATACAACAATTCTTCTTGTGATTGAATCCCAGCCGTCATCGGTGTACCTAATGCATATGCAAAAAAGCCAAGCCGACGGCGCGCAGTTATTTTCGGATTTGTCTGGCGTAAAGACCCTGCTGCGGCATTTCGACAATTAGCAAAAGGCGCCTCACCTGATTCATCACGCTCACGATTCAACGCAGCAAATGCCTCCCGTGGCATATATACCTCTCCCCGCACTTCCCAATGCGCGGGAACATCCGCCAAATGCCAAGGAATTTCACGAATGGTTTTGACATTTGCTGTAATATCCTCGCCGACTCGACCGTCACCTCGAGTAATACAGCGTACCAAATAGCCGTTTTCATATACCAAATTTACTGCCAAGCCATCAATTTTAAGTTCAGTCACCATTGCCGGTACAGGCTCTCCCAAGTCCTCTTTTGCACGTAGCACAAACGCTCGAACTTCCTCCATATTAAACGCATTGCTCAAGCTAAGCATCGGCGATGCGTGCTGTACTTTTATAAATGTAGATGATGCCAGTCTCCCGACACGTTGAGTCGGAGAATCCGGCGTAATTAAATCAGGATGCTTTGCCTCTAAGTCAACCAGTTCCCGATACAAACGGTCATACTCATAATCTGTGATTTCCGGATCATCCATTACATAGTATGAATAGCTATGATGCAATAATTCGTGTTGTAGTTGACGGACACGCAATTCTTCATTTTGTTCTGACATTATTTACTCCTTTGTCAGCGGCGCGAATTTAACCATTACCAACCGAGTTCCTTGTGTAGGAAACTCCAGCTGCAATTGCATACGTTCTCCTTCACCCCGCACCTCCAATACTGTGCCGATGCCCCATTTTGCATGTCTGACACGATCCCCCACCCGCCAATCATATCGGGCAGTTGACTTTGGTTTGGGACCTTGATGCACCATTGACAGCCCTGAAATAGTGTGCCGACTTTCCCGATCGCGATGTGATTGTCCCTGCCAGTCCGAAGAATGTTTCGGAGTTCGCGTTTCCACTAAATCTTCCGGAATCTCCGTCAAGAAGCGACTCGGCAAATACGGTGTTGTTGTACCAAAAGTAGTTCTCATGCCTGCATGAGTTAAGTACAGTCGCCGCTCCGCCCGTGTAACCCCTACATAACACAAACGTCGCTCTTCTTCCAATTCTGACTCGTCCAAAAATGTCCGTGCATGCGGAAATAATCCTTCATCCATACCGATTAAGAACACCACGGGGAACTCCAATCCCTTAGCGCTGTGCAAAGTCATCAACGTTACCCGCGTTGCTTGATTATCATATTGATCGACATCATTGATCAATGCGGACTCTTCCAAAAACTCCGTCAATGTACCACCTTGCTCCTCATCAAATTCCTTAGCGACCGATACCAATTCTCCTACATTTTCTACACGACTTTCGCCTTTTTGATCCTTAGCGTTTAAAAGAGAAGAAATATAGTCCGTTTTCGTCAACACCACTTCCAATAAATCGGACACTGACCCTGTTGCCGCTACATTCATCATTTCCAACAAAAAGGAGCCGAATAGAGACACTTTGTATTCTGCCTGTGCTCCTAAGCCAGAAACCGATGAGGCTTCCATGATGGCCTCAAAAAAAGATATCTCCCGTTCTGCGGCATAACTTTCCAGTCGCTCTACCGTCGTTGTGCCGATCCCGCGTTTAGGGATGTTGATAATTCGCTTGACACTGACATCGTCACGCGGATTTTGTAACGCACGGAGATAGGCCATAATATCTTTGATTTCTTGCCGATCATAAAACCTTGTACCGCCGACAATCGTATACGGTATTCCGCTGCGAACAAATGATTCTTCAATCGCGCGTGACTGTGCATTCGTACGATATAAGACCGCGATGTCTCCATGGGCTGCACCTTCGGTGATTAATTGGTTAACTTCAGCCGCTACGAATTGTGCTTCATCACGCTCAGTCATCGCCTCAAAATAACAAATTTTTTCGCCGCTATCACTATTTGTCCATAACTTTTTAGGCGGACGATTCGAATTATGTCGAATTATCTCATTTGCTGCCGTCAGAATCGTTTTTGTCGAACGATAATTTTGCTCAAGCTTAATTACCTTCGCGGACGGATAGTCTTGTTGAAAATCAATAATATTTTGAATATCCGCTCCGCGCCATGAATAAATACTTTGATCAACGTCACCAACCACACATATATTTTCCTCTGGTCCGACCAGCATTCGCGCCAACACGTATTGTGCATGATTGGTATCTTGATATTCATCAATTAATATATAACGAAATCTTTGTCGATAGTTTTTTCTTAGTGCCTCGTTCTGTTGCAACAGCTGCACCGGCAACAGTAACAAATCATCAAAATCTAACGCATTATTAGCTTGCAAAACCTGTTCGTATTGTGCGTACACATCTGCTACTTTGCCGGCATAAAAATCCTCTGCCACTGTGTGCATATCAGATGCTGACATTAATCCGTTTTTTGCATTAGAAATACGATTTTGTATCGCGCTTGGTTGAAACTGTTTATCATCTAAATTTTGCTCACGCAAAATGCTTTTGATTACTTGTTTGGTGTCCTGTGCATCATAAATCGTAAACTGATTGGTATATGGCGAAATGGCCCCGATTTCTCGCCGCAAAAATCGCGCCCCAAATGAATGGAATGTGCTGATCCACATCTGCTGCGCCATCGGACCGACCAAATCAACAACACGTTCTTTCATTTCTTTTGCCGCTTTATTGGTAAATGTGATCGCCAAAATTGCATGTGGAGATACACCTTCATCCAGCAAGCGAGCAATACGACAAGTCAGGGCCTTAGTCTTCCCCGATCCTGCCCCCGCTAAAATCAGTAGTGGTCCGGATGTCGCTAAAACAGCTTCCTGTTGCTTGTCATTTAATGTTTCTAAATAGTCCATATTTACCCCGAAGAAAAAAGAGTTGCCAAAGCAACTCTTTATACCGCACCGAGCAGTGGCGGAATGATTTGCTTCTTGCGTGACATCACACCCGGCAAGTGCACACTCCCCTCAGATAATTCTGCATGAAATGCACGTGAAACCCATGCATCGGCATCGCCGACAAACAATAAATCCGTTTCTTCCTTCAATATGTTTGTCACCATCAAAAACGAAGCCAAGTAGCCATGTGACAATCGATCCGCTTCCATTAGTTGGTGCAATTCTTTTTTATGTACCAATACATCTGTCGTATCCATAACGGAAAGCTGTGCTACGGAAAATGTCTGCTCTCCCGCTACAAACTCTTTTTTATCCGTTTGTACCCATTGTGTCAAAGGAATATCAGAAACATCTGCTCCTGCTTTCAGCATGCTCATACCATATTCTTCGTAATCAACACCTGCCAAATCGGCTAATGCTTTAACTGCCAACCTGTCCCGCTCCGTACACGTCGGCGAGCGAAACAATAATGTGTCCGAAATAATTGCAGAAAGCATCATTCCTGCAATCTCCCGCGGAATGCTCACATGTGCTCGCTCAAACATACCGAACAGAATAGTAGAAGTACATCCCACCGGCTCTATACAAATAAAAATCGGTTTCTCCGTTTCAAAGTCACCCAATCGATGGTGATCTATTAAGGCTACCACGTCAGCTTCAGAGATTCCGTCGATTGATTGTTTTCGTTCATTATGATCCACCAATACCACTTGCTGATCTTTTGTCAATTCCGTGCACAGTGGTGGCTCGAGCAGCCCAAAATAGTTCAACGCAAAGCGCGTTTCTTTGTTGATTTCTCCAGCCCGCACCGGCTTGGCCATATGACCTGTATTGTTGTATAAATAGGCACATGCAATTGCTGACCCGATACTGTCCGTATCTGGGCTTTTATGTCCGACAACTAAGATTTCATTCATTTTCTATCACCTCATGCTTATATTGTACCACGTAATTTCCCAAATACGTACAACGCAGCCGAATAAAATCCGGCTGCGTTGTATGCATTTAGAGACCATTCTTACTTTTTGTCTATTTTTGTTTATCTCCAGCTTTTTCGACAACATAAAACAAAACCGGAATCAGAAATATTCCTATCGAGGTCGCGATTAACATGCCGGAAACAACCGTAATGCCCATTTCTGTGCGGGAAACACTTCCTGCTCCTCTCGAAAATGCCAACGGTAAGCATCCAATAATGAAGGCCAATGAAGTCATCAAAATTGGTCGCAAACGAATAACCGCCGCCTCGACTGTCGCACCGATCAACTCCATGCCCCTATCAACTCGAATTTTAGCGTATTCAACAATTAAAATGGCATTTTTAGCTGCTAATCCTACTATTGTCAGTAAACCAATCTGGAAATAGATATCATTACTGATATGTAGCAACCATCCTAATGCTGTGGCGCCAAAAATCCCCGTCGGTACGCTCAACAACACTGCGAACGGTACTTTCCAGCTTTCATATAAAGCTGCCAATGCCAAAAACACAAACAACAAACCTAACGCCATAACGTACAACATCTGACTGCCGGCTTTTTTCTCCTGTGCCGATTGTTCTGCGAACTGATACGAATAGCCATCCGGCAGCACATCGGCAGCAACCTCTTCTAATGCAGTAAGAGCCTGGCCTGAACTATATCCGGGCGCCGGTGTTCCCCCAATTCTCATCGCCGGATAATTGTTAAAGCGAGTCGCAACTGCCACAGATCCACTCCGATTAGGAACTATAAAGCTGCTTAGAGGAATCATTTCCCCTTTAAGATTACGCACTTGCAAATCTCGATTCGCATCAGGAGACATTCTAAATTTCTGATCTGCCTGTGCAACTACTTTGAAATTCCGACCGAATATTTCAAAGTCATTGATCTGTAAGCCTCCATAAAACATTTGTAAGCTTGTAAATACATCCGAGATATTCACACCCGATTGATACACTTTATCCCGATCAATATCAAACTGATACGCCGGTGTGTCTATACGAAACGTAGTATATGCTTGTGCTATTTCCGGCCTTTCATTCACCGCTGCTAAGAATTTCTGTCCTACCGTGAACATCTTATCATTGCTGTCACCAATTTTATTTTCAAGATACATCGTGAATCCGCCGGTTGCCCCCAGCCCCGGAATCGGTGGCGGATTTAATGCTAAAATCCGAGCCTCCGGTGTCTGCATTCCAAAAGCAAATGCCTTACGCATAATTGCCCTGACATGCAAATCGGAATTTGTTCGTTGATCCCAATGATGCAGCTTGACAAACACCATCGCACTGTTTTGTTTTGGCCCTCCGGACAATATATCAAATCCGGTCACCCCCATCGTGGTTTCTACCCCCGGCTGTTCTCCAATAAAGCGGACAAAACGCTGAACCACAGCATCCGTTCTCTTTCCCGTTGCCCCTTCCGGCAAGTTGACCGTCGTGATGAAATAACCGCTGTCTTCCGGAGGCACAAATGCCGTAGGCATTTGCAAAAAGAAAAATACCGCTAACCCTGTAATCGCAAGAAGCGACATCAACATCATACGACTCGCTTCAATCAACCGCTTTACTCCTTGCTCATATCGTTCCAACATACGATCAAACATGTCATTAAAACGAGCGAAAAAAATATGATCTTTACTTTCTTTTCCTCCAGCATACAGCATTGTCGCACACAATGCCGGGGTCAGTGATAGTGCAACAAAAGCAGAGATTGTCACGGATACCGCAATTGTCAAAGCAAATTGTTTATACAATACTCCCATAATACCGCCTGCAAAGGCTACCGGAATAAAGACAGAGCAGAGTACTACTGCAACGCCAACAACCGGTCCTGACACCTTTTTCATAGCCTCTTGTGCCGCTTCACGTGGAGGGCGCTTATGGTAGCGCATCTCGAACTCAACTGCTTCAATGACAACAATGGCATCATCGACAACAAGGCCAATGGCTAACACCATAGCAAATAAAGTCAATGTATTAATCGTAAATCCCAACAACTCAAATGCAACAAAAGTTCCCAGCAAAGACACTGGAACCGCCAGCATCGGAATTAGAGTCGCTTGCCAACTCTGCAAAAACAAAAACACAATCAAAGCTACTAACAAAAGCGCCTCGAAAAAGGTTTCTATTACTGATGTTAAAGAAGCAGTGATGAACTCCGTATTATCTAAAGCAATTCGATATTCCATATCCGGTGGAAAAGTTTCTGCCGCCTGTGCCAATTTTTCTTTAATTTGCCCAACTGTTTGCAGCGCATTTGCATCGCTCGTCAATGAAAATGCCATACCGACTGCAGGGATTCCGTTCGCACGGGCAATAAAATCTTGATTCAAAGCGCCAAGTTCTATCCTTGCTACATCTCCCAAGCGAATTAAACTACCATCCGGATTTGTTCGTACTACAATCGAAGCAAACTCTTCCGGCTGAATCAATCGACCTCGTACAGTAACTGCATATTGAAATTGTTGAGAGTCCGGCACAGGATTCAAACCAATTGATCCAGCTGCCGCCTGTTGGTTTTGCGCACGAACAGCAGCAATAATTTCATTCGCTGTCAATCTGTGCTGTGCCATTTTTGTAGGATCCAGCCAAATATGCATCGCATAATCGGAGCCGAACTCCTGCACATTACCGACACCATGGATAGACTTCAAGCTATCCATGTAGTTAAGGCTGAAATAATTTTTCAAAAATGTCGTGTCATATGTTCCATTGGGACTGCACAAAGTTACCGCTAAGGCAAAATCACTACTGGATTTTACTACCGACACACCTAGCTGCCTAACTGCTTCCGGCAATTGAGATGTTGCTTGTGCCACACGATTCTGTGTTTGAACGGAAGCCAAATCAATGTCTGTGCCTGTATCAAAAAGAATATTCAGCATATACAGTCCGTTGGACGCGCTTGATGAAGTCATGCTGTCAAAACCGTCCATACCAATAATCTGCTTTTCTATCGTTTGGGCAACAGTTTCGCCCAACACTTCTGAATTGGCCCCTGGATACATTGCAACAACACGGACACTAGGCGGCGCAATTTGCGGATATCTATCAATAGGTAATTGCCACATTGACAGTAATCCCGCAATAGAAATCAACAGTGCAATAACTATTGCAAAAATCGGCCGTTTGATAAAAAACTGTGCCATTGATCCTCCTTATTGTCCCATCGACACGAAGCCATGATTCATCTGTGCGACATCCTCTTTGGTCAGCATTTTCACTTTGACACTCTGGCCATTGCGAATTTTGGCCTGCCCTTCAACAACAACCACCTCTCCAGACTGCAGCCCTTCTTTCACGACAATATAATCGCCCACTACCTGACCGGTATGAATAATTTTTTGGCTGACTTTATTATTCTCATCCACAACTGTGACCATTTCTTTGTCCAGCATGGGTTGCAACGCACGTCTCGGTATCAACACAGCCCCACGTAGGATCTGGCTATCAGAAACGATGCTTGCATACATTCCTGCACGTAAACGTCCGTCTGCATTGGGAAACACTGCGCGAACAGTAAATTGCCCGCCGCCAGCTGCATTTTGTTCAATAATCGTTACAGTACCCGTTTCTCCATATAAGGATCCATCCGCCAGGCGTAATTTCAAATTTTCTCCCCACACACCGTCATGTGCATGACTGCTCATCTGTAAGTACTCATCTTCGCTCAAATGGAACTGAACATACACCGGCTTCGTTGATGTCAACGTCACCAGCGGTGTTACTCCTGCAGTCACCATAGTGCCCTCCGCTAAATCATCCACTCCAAGGACACCACTAAACGGAGCTCGCACAATAGTATCTGCTACATTATCTGCTGCGATTTTAGCCTGTGCCTCTCCCGCAGCGACAACAGCTTGATATTGTTCGGTTAACGCTTGCTGTCGTGAAAATTGCTGCTCAGAAATCGCTCCTTGCAACAATAACGCTTCATACCGTTCCAAATCTCGACGTGCATTTTCATAATTCGCTTTAGCCTGCGCCACCGTTGCCCGTGCTGCAGCAAGTCCCGACTCATACTGCCGAGAATCTATACGAAACAAAGGTTGCCCCGCTTCTACATATGTACCGCCTGTCACATACTTTTCCACAATATAGCCGTTCGTGAGTGACTTTACACTAACAGATTGCAACGGCATAATGGTTCCGGAATATTCTGCTGTAACGGGTGCATCAGATCTGATCGCAGTGAATACATTTACCAATGTTTCTTGTGGAGGTGCCCCGCCTGGCCGCTTGCCACATGACACTAACAACATGCTGACCGCCAGCGTAATGATAAGACCCGCTATCCACTTACGCTTCATTTATTCCCCTCCCCTTCTGCATCATGTAACAATCCGACTAATATCACTTCAAGCATTTCTACTATTTCCTTCTCGTCTAAACATTCATGATTGATTACCTTGCGATGTACATGGTCATGTAAAATCGTCTGCAAAAGCAATATGACGGTGTGCACGGATACTTGCTTGATAGTTCTTGCTTGACGTTGTTTTTGCAAGTACTGCTCCAACTCCTGCCAGTACTCCTGCACAACTGTCTTTACTTGTTCGTGTACATTCGGATATTTTTGCAATAATTCCCTTTGACCGATAACGTAATTAACGGATATGAACGCGGTTGCAATGTGATACATTTGCAAAGGCACTCCCGAATCGAAACTCTGTCATCATTCGTAATATTATGTACCTGTCTCTTATACACATCTGACGCTGCCGACGAAACCTTATGGGT
>CAMYCX010000029.1 GCA_947254705.1 uncultured Veillonellaceae bacterium | reverse complement strand
TACGAACAGTGGCGACGCATCCGCCTTGTGGCATTTGATGTGGACGGAACGCTGACGGACGGCGGGATCTACCTTGCAGGCGACGGTGAATGCATGAAACGGTTTCATGCCCGTGACGGTATGGGCATGGTGATGGCACGAAAGGCAGGACTGGTGGTAGGCCTGATCAGTGGCCGGACTTCGGCGATCACGCAGCGGCGGGCAACGGAACTCGGTCTTGATTTTTGCTACGACGGGATTCAAGATAAAGTCGCCGTGCTGGAGGCGGAGCTTACTGCGCGTGGCTGGGGTTGGGAAAATGCGGCATTTATGGGCGATGATATTAATGATGTCGCACTCCTGCAGCGGGTCGGTCTGGCAGCAGTGCCGGCTGATGCGGACTCTTCGGCGGCGTCATGGGCGGCGTATCACAGTCGTTTTCGGGGCGGCCAAGGGGCCGCACGGGAATGGCTGGATCGGTTGCTTGCAATACGTCATGACGATGCCGATGCGGCGAAGATGCAAAGGGGAACATTATGAGCAATCGCTGGCAATACTGTTTGATTCAATGGTGCAGCCGTTTGGTTTGTTGTCTCTCGTATCCGCGTATATTGGCCATCGGAAATAGGTTGGGGCCGATGATACTCAATCGGGTGAGCAGTGCCAAACGACGCGGACTGGAACAGATTGAGTCCGGATTGGGCGTATCGCATGCGGAGGCGGAGAGATTGCTCCAACACCATTTTTCCAATTTGGGCATGATGATCATGGAAGTGCTGTACACGCCGCGATTGGTAAAAGAGAAAACGGATCTGGCACAATATGTGACGATTGATCATCCGGAGCGCCTGCGGGCGGCGTTGGACGAAGGCCGCGGGGTGGTCGGACTGACGGCACATTTCGGAAATTGGGAATGGTTGGGGGCGGGACTGGCTCTATACGGATTTCCGACAACGACCATTGCCAAACGGCAACCGAATGACCAGATTACACGCATTTTGAATGAATATCGTGAGATGGCCGGGTTGGATGTATTTTATAGCGGCGGGTCCGATATTATCGGAGCGGCACGAGCCATGAAACGCAAAAAAATTCTCGGTTTCTTGGCGGACAAGGACGGCGATCGGGACGGTGTGCCCGTCATGTTCTTGGGACGTCTTTCTTCGACCGTGGAAGGACCGGCGGTGTTTGCGCGTCGATTCCGCGCACCGGTGGTGCCGCTTTTTATTCGTCGTCGTGAAAACGGAATCGGACACGTGATTTGTGTCGGCGAGCCGTATCATTATACGGATACGGGAGATCTGCGGGCCGATACAGATCGGGAAATGCAGAAAATGACGACCATAATGGAAACCTTCATTCGCCGATATCCGACGGAGTGGCTTTGGATTCAGCGGCGGTGGTGGACGGCACCGGAGGATATCCGACGGGCGGAGAACCGACAGGGAGATGACCATGAAACGAACTAAATGGTGGTTGGGCGGATTGTTGGTCGTACTGGTGCTGGCCATATTGTACGCCGTATTGGCAGATCCCGCGGCCGGGACATCCGCCGTAGCGGAAGGACGACGGGTAGAGTTTACGGGAGCGGAACTGAAACAGGAGCGCGACGGTGAACTGGTGTGGCGGCTTGGCGCGAAACATATTCTCGTTGATCCGTCCAGCGGTATCTTATATTTGGAAGAAGCGGAGTTGTTTTGCCGTGACGGTGAACGAGAAGTGCATATTCATGCGACAAATGCCACCGCTGACCGTAAAACGCACCGCATTACGTTGCAGGGGACAGTAGAGATTCGCGGTAATGACGGGGCCACGGCCAAGTTGGCGGATGTGGTGTATGACGGCGCGACAGAGATGTTGACGGCGACCGGTGGGGTGCAATATCAGCGTGGAGACGTTGTGCTGACGGGAGATACTCTGACCGCGGATCGAACATTGCGGCAGGTACGTATCAGCGGCCATGCCCGCGCAGTGAAAGGAGAATCCAGATGAAGCGATGGTATGCAGGTGCATTGGCCATAGCGTTGAGCGGCATGCTGTTTGGCACGGCCGCTGCCGAGGAGGTGGCCATTGCCGCCGATGAATTGACTTATAACGGAACAACGGATACAGTAGATGTGCGCGGCCATGTGGTCATTACCAAAGAAACGGCGACATTGACAGGCGAAACGGGAACATATGCATTGGGAGCAGGCACGGCGTCACTGACCGGCGGGGTGGCCTATACGGACGGGCAGCGTTCGTTGACGGCGAGTACGCTGACGTGGGACGGAGGACGTCTGTTGACGGCGGAAGGTAATGTTCGTTTGCGTGATGCCGATCGCACATTGACGGGGGCGTATGTCCGCTATGATACGGAAAGCGGCTACGGCCTTGTTCGTGGCAGCGCATCGGTACAAATGAACGAAGCGGAAATGCAGGCCGGCGAGATAGAAGCATATACGCGTGAGATTCGTCTGATCGGCAGCGGCGGTGTGTATTTGCGTCAGTATGCCGATGATTTCGTGGCGACCGGTGATCATATCGTCTATACGCAGACACCGGGGGCCGATGACGGATATGCCGTGCTGGAAGGCAATGCGACCGCCACACAGAACGGAAATACATTGCGCGGACCGCGACTGGATATTCGTCTGCAGGACAATGTTGTCGAGACGAAGGGACGCAGTACGTTGATTATACGGACAAAGGATTAGATGATGGAGATACGGACAGAAGGATTGGTGAAAACATATGGCGGCCGTCGGGTGGTCAACCAGGTCGATATCCGCGTAAAGGCGGGTCATGTCGTGGGATTGCTCGGTCCGAACGGGGCCGGCAAGACGACCACATTCTATATGATCGTGGGGATTGTGCGACCGGACGAAGGGGATATTTATATTGATGATCGCTGCATTACTGCGGAACCGATTCATCGTCGTGCCCGGTACGGTCTCAGTTATCTGCCGCAGGAAGCGTCGGTATTTCGTCGGATGTCGGTGCGTGATAATTTATTGTCCGTACTGGAAACACGGGAAGAATTATCCGATGACGAACGGCAACAGCGGGCGGATCGCTTGATTTCGGAGTTTCGCTTGGACCATGTCGCCGATCGCTTGGGACGCGAACTGTCCGGCGGGGAACGAAGACGTGCGGAAATTGCCCGCAGCTTGACAACCGACCCCGCATTTATTTTACTGGACGAGCCGTTTGCGGGCGTGGATCCGATTGCCGTGGCGGATATTCAAGATGTGATTCGGAGCTTGCGCAAGCGCGGCATCGGCGTATTGATTACCGATCATAATGTGCGCGAAACATTGTCCATTGTAGATACGGCATATATTATCAGTGAGGGAAAAGTGCTGTTGGAAGGTGACGCGGACACGATTGCCAATGACCCCACGGCACGAAAATTTTACTTGGGTGACAGTTTCCGCTTGCAGTAATAAGCGTCATGCCAAGATATGATATAGTAAAGGGTAGACGGGGAGTAGACTATGAGGCGATTGGATCGATATATACTGGGCGAGTTTTTACAACTGTTTCTGTACGGAGTGGTTGTATTCAGTTCGCTCTTTATCGGTGGTGACGTATTATTTCGCATGGCGGGATTTATGACGGATTACGGTGCGTCCTTGGGGGCCGTTGCGAAAATGTTTGTGTTATCGCTGCCGCGTATTATTGTCTATACGTTTCCTATGTCCGTATTGTTGGCGGCGTTGATGACCATTGTCCGTCTGTCGGGGAGCAGTGAGCTGATTGTAATGCGGGCGGCGGGACAGAGTTTTGCACGGTTGGTGGCTCCGATTATCGGAGCGGCACTGGTGATCAGCCTGGTGAATATCGTGTTTAACGAATATGTCGTGCCGGCGGCGAATACCGCGTATGAACAGACGCTCAATGAAGAAATTAAGGGGAATATGCGGCCACAGCAGGTGCAAAATCACATTGTGTTGAAAAATATTTCACAGGACGATATTCGCTTCCTTTTATATGCGAATCGATATGATCCGACGACGGAAACGTTGCGGCATATTACGATTCAGGAGTTTCAGCACAACGAACTGGTACGAGTGGAAAATGCTCCGGAAGCGTTATGGCGCGATGGGAAATGGTATATGAAAAACGGTACGGTATATGATTTGGCAGGTGCTGAAGGCGTACAGCGGATGCTTCATTTCGAAGAGCAGGTATTGCCGTTTACCGATACGCCGACAGAAATCAGCAAGCATGTGAAGACGCCCGACCAAATGACAATCCGTGAGTTGCGCCATGAGATGCAGGCGTATCGGGCGGCGTATGCGGACACGTCGAAGTTGGAGGTTGAGATGCATCGACGTTTCTCATTGCCGTTGGCCAGTTTGGTATTTGCCGTATTGGGCACGCCATTGGGAGTTCAGCGCCAACGGTCGTCATCTTCGGTGGGATTCGGATTGTGTATATTGGTGATTTTTATGTATTACGCACTGATGATGGTGACGGGGACGCTGGGTGAAGGCGGTGTATTGCCGCCGATGCTGGCGGTATGGATTCCGAACTTGGCGGCGCTGGCGGCAGGTATCGGGTTGCAGTGGCGAGTGAATTAAGGAGTCAGATACGAATGGTAGACGGAATTATTATATTTCTGGTGCTGACGGCAACCGGCGGCGCGATTGCATTTATCGGGGACAAGCTGGGAAGTAAGGTCGGAAAACGGCGGATTTCATTGTGGGGGTTACGGCCGAAACATACTTCGATTGTCGTGACGATCCTTACCGGCATGTTCATCGCGCTCACGACGATCGGTGTGATGGGGATTCTGTCCGATAATGTCCGTGTGGCACTGTTCGGCATGGATGCGTTGCGCCAGAAAATGGCGACATTGACCGCGCAGGTCGAGCAGCAGACGGAAGAGTTGGAACGTGGCAAAGTCATGTTGGCGGCGAAGAATAAAGAGTATGAGGAAATGACGATCCGTGTACGGGAAACGGGCGAAGCATTGGCACGCGCGGAAGAACAGCAACAATACATGCAGGCGCAGCTGGCTGTCGTTGATGCGGCATACCGCAAAGCACAGGCGGATGTCAACGCATCAGCGCAAGAAATCCATGAGCTTGAAACGACCAAGACGGAGTTGAATGAAGCGATCGGACGCTTAAATACGGAAGCGGAGCGTTTGCGGACGGATATTACCGCAATTCGTGAAGGGCAGGTTATGTTCCGTGTGGGAGAAGTCATTTCCAGTGCGGTGGTACACAACGGATTGTCGCATGACGACACCGTGAAAGTATTGGCAAGCATTCTGAATGATACGAACACGACCTTGCTCAAACGACTGGGAATCCAAGGAAATCCGGAGATTGTACGGATTTTGCCCGAAGCGTTCGAACGGGCGGTCACCGCCGTGACGGGACGGAAGAGTCCCGGTTTGGTACGGGTCGTGTCCGTAGGGAATATCATTGTCGGCGAGCCGGCATGGGTGGAGTTTCTCATCTTTGATAATCGGTTGACCTATCACAAGGGCGATATCGTATTTGAAAAGAGCATGGATGAGTACAATCAATATCGTTCGGTTGAAATGAAAATACTGGCATTTCTCCGTGATGTGAACAGTCGAGCACGGCAACAGGGGATATTGCCCGACCCGATTACAGGCAATGTCGGACAGTTGGACGGTCAAGAGCTTTTCAGTACGATTCGTGAGGTTGAAAAAGTCGGCGAGCGAGCACATGTTACCGCTATCGCAACAGAAGACATCTATACGGAAGGACCGCTTAAAATCCGCATTATTGTCAGTCGGAGCTAGGCACTGTATCGATGAACGGAGGATATATGGAAACGGTGATTGCGATTGACCCGGGAAGTGAAAAAACGGGTATAGCGGTTGTTACCGCACCGAACCGTTTGTGCGAAAAATCGATCGTGCCGACCGCAGATGCGGATGCGGCGGTAGCGGATTATTTGACACGGTACTCGGTACGCGTGATCGTTATCGGTGACGGTACGCGCAGTACTTCACACCGAATGCGTATAGCGGCATTACCGGCGGTACGGGAACACGGTACGGGGATCGTTACGGTCGATGAACGTCATACGACAGAGATGGCGGTGCAGCGTTATTGGCGTTTGCAGTCTCCGCGCGGATGGCGGCGATGGATACCGACGAAATGGCAAACTCCGGCGGAGCCCGTAGACGACTATGCGGCGTGGATATTGGCGGAAAAATATTTTGGGAATGAGATGCCGGAGCCGTTGGCGTATCTGAAACGATGAGAAGATCATGGCGGCGCGATCCGGTCGGACTTGAAATTGACAGTAAGAATACGGCTATGCTATGATAAACGGTAGCGGATAATGGAAGTAACGGGGCATAGCGCAGTTTGGTAGCGCACCTGATTTGGGATCAGGGGGTCGCAGGTTCAAATCCTGCTGCTCCGACCATTTCGCCGTTTGTATACATGTCCCAGTAGCTCAGCCGGATAGAGCAACGGCCTTCTAAGCCGTGGGCCGGGGGTTCGAATCCCTCCTGGGACACCACTTGTCAGCACTTCGTCAAGCGAATGTGCTTTTTTATTGGAACAGTTACGAAAGCGATTGTCGGGCTGCATTCATGGACAGGCTGAAAGAGGAGATGCGGATACATCGATCGTTTGCGGCTGCGTCGGCGAGTGCAGGACGAAACGAACGTGATGAATTGAAAACGAATAAAAGCGAATGCACCTTGGCCGAGGTGCATTTTTGACGGCGTGACCGGCAGCGCGATATGGGGCGGTTCGATCGCCGTATTGTTCGGATAACAGGCAGTCGTGACAAGGGGAAAATCGGAGTTTATTCTTGGACTAAGCGAACAGTCGAGTATCCTTTCGTGATAAGAGAAACTGTCCCGTCAGTTGATGCATATGTCGTTGGGGTGCCGACGCGGATATGGTACAATACATATAGTTGAGGTGAATCGATGAAACGGCGTTTGTATATTGCGGAAAAACCGAGTTTAGGACGTGAGTTGGCGGCGTGTTTGCCGTCGCCGCATCGTCGGCATGCCGATTATATTGAGACGGCGGGCGGTGTGGTGACATGGGCATACGGCCATATTTTGACGCAATGGGAACCGAGTCAGTACGACGCGCGGTATCGCCGTTGGAATGCGGAAGATTTACCGATTGTACCGCCGACATGGAAACTGGAGGTGGCAAAGGACGCGGCAGCTCAGTTTCAACGCATTAAGCAGCTGCTCGAAGAGGCGGACGAAGTAGTGCATGCGGGTGACCCTGACAGGGAAGGCCAACTTTTGATTGATGAGATTTTGGACTATGTGCATAATACCAAGCCGGTGTATCGTATCTTGCTTAACGCACTTGACGAAAAAAGTATCCGTGCGGCATTGGCTGATTTGCGTCCGAATGAAGATTTTGCCCCCTTGCGTGATTCCGCATTGGCGCGTTCCCGCGCGGATTGGCTGATGGGGATGAACCTATCGCGCGCCTATACGCTGCGTGTGCGACGCGGAGGAAATCCGAAAGTGGTACTGCCTGTCGGACGGGTAAAGACGCCGACCTTGGCGTTGGTCGTACGACGGGAGCGGGAAATTACATCATTTACGCCGGAAGAATACTACTTGGTTAAAGTCCGGTTTGCCGCGGACGGAGGCGAATTTGTCGCCAAGTGGAAACCGCAACCCGATCAGGTCGGTCTGGACAGCGAGAATCGGTTACGTCAAAAATATATTGCCGAGGACTTGGCGCAGCGTCTTGTCGCGGCACCGACAGCAGTCATTCATGCACACAGCAAACGTAAAAAACAGGAACCGCCGCCATTGGCATTGTCCTTGTCCGCGCTGCAGGTCCTGGCAGGGAAACGCTACGGATATGAGCCGGATGCGGTATTGGCGGCGGCACAGTTATTATACGAACGCAAATGGACGACATATCCTCGTTCCGACTGTGAGTACTTGCCGACGAATCAATGGGAGGACCGTACGGTGATATTGGGTCATTTGGCGCAATCGTCCGAGCCGATCGCACAGATGGTCAAGGGAGCGGATCCCTCTTGCCGAAGCCGTGTTTGGAATGACAAAAAAATTACCGCCCATCATGCGATTATTCCGACAACGGTGCCTTGTCCGCTTGATTCGCTCAGCCCCGTACAGCGTGATATTTACGGATTGATCGCACGAGCCTATATCGCGCAGTTTTATCCGGCATATGAATATGAACAGACGAAAATCGAGGTCTTGGCGGCGGAAGAATTATTCACCGCTTCGGGACGGGTAGAGCGCCAGGCCGGATGGAAAGAACTGTACCGACAGGAAAAACAGGATACCACCGATACGGACAGTGATGAAACGGAGAGTCTGTTTCCGCCACTACACAAAGGCGATGCTGTGGAGTATCGTGATCTTGCGATTGATGCCAAGATGACGAAACCGCCGACAAGATTTACCCCCTCGACCTTGCTCGAAGCCATGAAGGGAATTCATCGCTATGTGCGTGATGAGCGTCTGAAAAAGCAGCTGCGCGCAGTGGCGGGAATCGGTACGGAGGCGACACGGGCGACGATTATTGCCGAACTGACGGCACGCAAGCTGATGATCGCCAAGGGGAAAAAGAAGTATTTGTATCCGACGGATACGGCGTATTTGCTGATCGATGCGTTGCCGACGGCATTGACCTATCCCGATGAAACCGCCAAATGGGAGGAACGCTTGGCGCGCATCGGCACCGGCGAAGATACATTGGAGTCGTTTTTGCGCGATCAAACGGAATATGTGACGGATCTGGTGACCATGGCCAATGATGACATTGCGCATGCCGAAGCACAGGAATGTCCGCAATGCGGACAACCGTTGCGTATACGGTCAGGCCAATTCGGCGCGTTTTACGGATGCAGTGCCTATCCGAAATGTCGCTATACGAAACCGTTGGCGCAAGATGAAACGATACGAGCGGCGGAAACATCTCCGCCGGCGAATGCGGAACGCAGCAACATTACATGTCCGCGGTGTCGACGCGGTGTGTTTGTCCGACGCGGACGGGAATGGGTATGCGAGCATTATCCCGCGTGCCGCACTGTGGCGGCGGATTGTGACGGTCGACCGGCGGTCGGCGGATCATGAGAGGTGACAGATGAAAGATATATTTATACGGGAAGAACGGGGACAATATCGTCTGCGCATCGCGGCATTTGTATTTGTCATTGCGGTGGCGGCGGCAGTGTGGCGGATTCTCGAAGTGCGAGGTATGGAGATTTTCTTGGCAGTTGGTGTATTGGGGCTGCTGCAGTCCATTTATATGTACCTTTCGCCGAAGAAGTTATTGTACTTGAGTCCGAAAGGATTGCGTAATCTGGAAACGCATATGACGGTGGCGTGGACGGAAATCAATCGTGTGACGGCGGTACCGTTTCGCGAAGGAGAGTATGAACGTCCGAACTTGCGTCATGTCGTTGTTTGTGGATACAGTCGGCGGGCGGGAGAAGAAGTAGAGTGGTTTCGCATCGGGATTGCCGCCGAGGAAGCGGCACAGGCAGTACAGACGATTGAAACGTATCGAAATCATATATTGGCAAAGGGGCAATCAGCATGATTCTATCCGGAAAAGAAATTGCCGCTCGTATCGGCAAAGAAATTGAAATCGAACCGTTTGATCCGGCACGGCTCAACCCGAACAGTTACAACTTGAGTCTGGCCAATGAACTGTTGGTTTATAACGAACGGAAACTCGATATGAAAAAAGAAAATAAAGCGACACGCATCGAGATTCCGGAAGAAGGCTACTGGCTGGAACCGAACCGTCTGTACTTGGGCCGCACGGCCGAATACACGCGCACTCGCGGCTTGGTACCGATGCTGGAAGGACGTTCATCTGTCGGTCGGCTGGGGCTGTTTATTCACGTCACGGCGGGGTTCGGAGATATCGGATTTGCGGGATACTGGACATTGGAAATGTTCTGCGTACAGCCGATTCGCATTTATGCCGGCGTAGAAATTTGTCAGATTTATTATCACCTGATTGAAGGCGAATACGAGGAATATCGCAGCGGAAAATATCAAAACAATGTCGGGATTCAACCGAGTTTGCTGTTCCGTGATTTTGAAGGCCGATGACCATGAGGCGTCCGCATTATATCATCTTTGATATGGAATGGAACGAAATGCAAGCCGATGAGTTTGCGGCGCAAAACCGTATCGGCTTTCCGCTTTCGGGAGAAATCATTGAAATCGGGGCGGTCAAAGTGATGCCGGACGGCACGGCGGATGATGAGTTCAGCAGCCTGATCAAACCGAGTTTTACGACACGGATGCACCCGCATGTACAACGTCTGACGGGAATCAGTTGGCAGATGCTCCATCGTGCGCCGTCATTTATCGAAGTTTGGAAACAATTTCGGGAATGGTGCGGGCAACGGCCGATACTTCTTTCCTGGGGGACATCCGACCGACAGGTATTGGGAGAAAATATCCGCCTGCACGGTCTGCCGGCGATGGAAATTCCGCGGTGGTATGACGCACAGCGAATTTTCGGACGGTTTTGTCTGGACGAATATGAACAGTACGGACTGGCGCGGGCGTGCGAATACATGGGCATTGAAATGGACGATGATGCCCATCGCGCGGTCAACGATGCCCGTTATACGGCGGAAATTTGCAGCCGCTTGCCCTTGCTGCGGGGGATTCATGACTACCGTTATCACGGGAGTATCGGTCCGCTTGAATTTCGCCCGACGGCGGCGTATTTTTATTTCCGCAACTATACTGATAAAGATACGTTGTGGGAGGATGAGGCACTGGACCGTATCCGGATCGGAAAACAGATGTTGGCACTTTCAGAAAAAGAAAACTGTCGCAAAAATATTCGTATTGCACTGGGAATCACACCGGACGGTACACGTTATCTCGTGCGCTGGAAAGTGTATGCGGAACGGCGCGGAAAGACACCGCGGTTCGGTGTCTCGCGGGAAGTATATTGTGCCGACGACCAACTCGTACATTGGTATCGGGAGATTGCCGCCCGCAATCAACAACGACGCTGGCGATATGCGGCTCGTCGTAACCCGACCTTTCGGTAAATCGCGTGCAAGCGTGCTATAATACGTATATATATTAACGCATCATAATAATGGAGGAATACCTATGGTACCGAACGAACGAATCGTGATTGTCGATTTTGGTGGACAATATGCGCAACTCATTGCACGACGCGTGCGGGAATGCGGCGTCTACTCGGAAATTGTCAGCTATCGGCAAGGGGCACAAGCGATCATTGATAAAGCGCCGAAAGGCATCATTTTCACCGGCGGTCCGGCCAGCGTATATGCCGAAGACGCGCCGCAAATTGAACCCGAACTGTTTCGTGCGGGGATTCCTATACTTGGCATTTGCTACGGCATGCAACTGATGTGCCGTGCCTTGGGCGGCGTTGTGACGGCCTCGGACAGTCGGGAATACGGGCATGCGGAAGTAGTGAAACGGTTAGCGGGCGATATTTTTGCCGACGTCGGTGCGGTGACCCGCGTGTGGATGAGCCATGGGGACTACGTTACACAAGTGCCCGAAGGATTTGACGTCATCGGTGAAACACAACACACGCCCATCGCGGCGATTGCCGATACGAAACGCAAACTCTACGGTGTACAATTCCATCCGGAAGTCGCTCATACCGATGAAGGACAAACCATGTTGCGCTCATTTTTGCTGGATGTCTGCGAGTGCAGCGGGACATGGACGATGGAACATTATGCCACCCAAGCGATACAGGAAATTCGTGAAAAAGTCGGTGACGGGAAAGTCCTGCTCGCACTGAGCGGCGGAGTCGACTCTTCCGTTTGTGCAAAACTTATTTCCGTCGCCGTCGGCGCGCAACTGACCTGTATCTTTGTCGATCACGGATTGATGCGACTCAACGAAGGCGATGAAGTGGAAGCGGCATTTAAAGACAGCGGCGTTCACTTCATTCGTGTCAATGCGGAAGAACGATTCCTCGCCAAACTGGCCGGCGTTACCGATCCGGAACGCAAACGTAAAATCATCGGCGAAGAATTTATTCGTGTATTTGAAGAAGAAGGACGTAAAATCGGACAAGTCGACTACCTGGCACAGGGAACGATCTATCCCGACGTGGTCGAAAGCGGTGAAGGCAATGCCGCGGTGATCAAGAGCCACCATAATGTCGGCGGTCTGCCCGCCGTTGTCGATTTTAAGGGTCTCATCGAACCGCTTCGTGACTTATTCAAAGACGAAGTCCGCGCACTGGGTGAAGAACTCGGCCTGGCCGACTACCTCGTGTGGCGGCAACCCTTCCCCGGACCGGGATTGGCGATTCGAGTCATCGGTGAAGTGACCAAAGAAAAACTCGACACCTTGCGACAAGCGGACGCCATCTGGCGCGAAGAAATTAAAAACGCCGGTTGGGAACGTAAAGTCAATCAATACTTTGCCGTGCTCACGGCAAATCAGTCGGTCGGCGTCATGGGAGACTCTCGCACCTATGCGTATACACTGGCACTGCGCGGCGTCGTCACGAATGACTTTATGACCGCGGAATGGGCAAAAATCCCTTACGAAACACTTGCCGCAGCGAGCAATCGCATCGTCAACGAAGTCGCCGGCATCAACCGAGTCGTCTACGACATCACCGGTAAACCCCCGGCTACGATCGAATGGGAATAATAGTTTTAAAGCACTTTCATTAAATAAAAAAGACCGTGAATGCACATTCACAGTCTTTTTCGTATTCCGCTATTGATCCTATGAGAAGCAAACAGAAAACTCGCCAAAAGAAATAGGAGCACGCATATCATGATTGCAGAAAGTGATTAAGACAAGTAAACTAAGTTTTTTATCGTTCTTTATAGGGGCGCGTAAGAACTTATCTTTTGTTTTATTTGATATAATATAAGTATTTAAATGCAAGTTGCTTTATGAGTAATCGAAATATATTTTTGACGATAATACACTTGATGAAAAAATATCGGTAAAAATCAGCTTGAAGAAAATGCTAATTTACAGGAAAGTCAATTAGCATTTTTGTGCACATGATAAAGTAAAACGAATAGATCTTGATGGATTAGCAAGAATTTATGTTGTATGGATGTAGAACTTGGCGAGATTGTTAAATTGCAAAAGTAGTGGGGGGATTTATATGGAAGCTAAAGTTGTAGTAATACCTGAAGGCAAGGTATGTGATTATATAGATGGAAAATTCAGAAAAGATACGCCCGAGGAATATGTTCGTCAAACCATTGAAAAAAGACTAATAAACGAACATAAATATGATCGTGATCAAATAAATATTGAATACACAGTTCAAATTGGATCCGGTAAAAAGAGAGCAGATATAGTCATATTTCCTGACGCGAAAACCGATAAAACACAAGAAAACATAAAAATTATTATTGAATGTAAAAGTGAAAAAGTGGAAGCAAGCAACGCTAAAGATGGAGTAGCTCAATTAAAATCATACATGGCTGCTTGTTCCTGTCTCTTATACACATCTGACGCTGCCGACGAAACCTTATGGGTGT
>CAMYCX010000028.1 GCA_947254705.1 uncultured Veillonellaceae bacterium | reverse complement strand
GGGCTCGGAGATGTGTATAAGAGACAGATTATGTACTTGGTGAATAATATCTCTCAACTGTGACAAAACAATCAACGCAACAATCTCTTCTTTGTCCCGAAAATGCTCATACAATGTCCGTTTGCTAATCCCTACCGCTGTAGCTAATTGGTCCATTGTAAAATCATTTCCCATGCTGCCTATCGCTCGTTCAGCTGCGCTTAATATTTTTTCTCTCATTGGCACCTCTCATTGAAAACCGTTTTTGGATTTCCAGTACCAATTCTAGCAATTTTACTCACTATCGTCAACTTCATGCTTTAAATGCAGCTTGAAAATAGCCTTGCGAACCCAACTCGGTTCTTCTACTGCAACTAATGGACGATGTAAATCCCATGGGTACATCACCACAAACATACCTTCTGTCATATGAATGTTACCTTGTGCAATAATCGAGCTTGAATATAGATATAAATCTCGCTGAGGATACCGTTCATCAGCATCTTCTTCAGACAACCGCGCCCAATCAATCCTTTCTTTTCCTTCCAGCAATATATGGATATCTAAATATCGATAATGAGACTCCCACTTACGAACAGATTCAATCTCAGTCATACTATGCTCTAAATTGACATAATCTTTATCGGAAAGAATTATTTTCCCATCCTTGAGATCTGACCAGTTCTGCGCAGCAGCCCATTTCAGCTGTTCCGATACATATAACGGCAAAATCCGGATATATTCCTTCAACTCTGCTAAATGTCCTGCGATCATACTTTCTTATCTCCTATCCATGGTAAAAAGGGATTGGGAGAATAATTCCCAACCCCTTTACAAAAATATCTTATTCGTACAATGGACTTACATCATACCGCCCATGCCGCCCATACCACCCATCGGTGGTTGCGGCATTGCGCCCTGTTCTTCCGGTTCATCACCAACAATTGCTTCCGTAGTCAATACCAACGCTGCAATGCTGGCTGCATTTTGCAGTGCAGAGCGAGTAACTTTTGCTGGATCAACTATACCGCTCTTGACCATATCAACATATTCTTCAGTCAATGCATTGAAGCCGACACCTTTTCCCGCCGCTTTCACTTTGTCAACGACAATCGACCCTTCCAGACCTGCATTATCAGCGATCTGACGTACCGGCTCTTCAATCGCCCGTTTAACCAATTGGACCCCCGTACGGATGTCGCCTTCTACATTCAGTGCATCCACTTTGTCAATAATGTCCAGATAGGTCGTACCGCCACCGGCAACGATACCTTCTTCAACAGCCGCACGAGTTGCATTCAGTGCATCTTCTAAACGCAATTTTTTGTCTTTTAATTCAACTTCCGTTGCTGCACCGACTTCGATCACCGCTACACCGCCAGCCAGCTTGGCCAACCGTTCCTGCAGCTTATCTTTATCAAATTCGGATGTCGCTTCTTCATATTGCGCACGAATCTGTGCCACACGAGCTTTAATTTCATCCGCATTACCGGCGCCATCAACAATCGTAGTTTCATCTTTTGCCACACGCACTTGCCGTGCCGAACCCAAATCTTCTAATGTCACGCTGTCCAATTTCCTTCCCAGGTCCTCGGTAATCACCGTACCACCGGTCAAAATGGCAATATCTTCCAGCATAGCCTTGCGACGATCGCCAAATCCAGGCGCCTTAACAGCAACCGCACGGAACGTCCCACGCAATTTATTAACAACCAATGTTGCGAGTGCTTCACCTTCTACATCTTCTGCAATGATGAGCAACTCTTTACCCGCCTGGACAACTTTTTCCAATGCCGGCAATAAATCCGCAATTGCACCGATTTTTCGGTCCGTAATCAAAATATACGGATCACTCATAACCGCTTCCATTTTATCCGCATCTGTTACCATATACGGTGATATGTAACCACGGTCAAATTGCATCCCTTCTACTACCGAAAGATGGGTTCCCATTCCTTTGGATTCTTCAACAGTAATAACGCCGTCTTTGCCAACCTTATCCATGGCATCCGCAATCAATTGACCGACTTCTTCATCCCCAGCGGAAATGGAGGCAACTTGTGCAATCGCTTCCTTGCCTTCAACAGGAGTAGACTGTTCCTTAATACCTTCCACCAATGTTTTCACTGCCAACTCAATCCCGCGTTTCAAAACCATCGGATTCGCCCCCGCCGCTACGTTGCGCATTCCTTCACGAATCATCGCTTGTGCCAGCAAAGTTGCTGTTGTCGTGCCGTCCCCCGCGACATCATTGGTTTTCGTCGCTACCTCTTTTACCAATTGTGCACCCATGTTTTCCATTGTGTCTTTCAACTCAATATCTCGTGCAATAGTTACCCCATCATTAGTAATTGTCGGTGCTCCAAACTTTTTATCCAACACTACATTGCGACCTTTAGGACCTAATGTAACTTTAACTGCGTTGGCTAAAGTGTCAACCCCTTTAAGCAAAGCACGACGTGCTTCTTCATTAAACAAAATTTGTTTTGCCATCGTACAATCTCTCCTTTATGTTTCTGAATCGATATAATTATTCTTCAATAACAGCCAATACGTCACGTTCGGCAATCAGCAAGAATTGTTCATCATTATCTTCAATATCTGTGCCTGCATATTTCGCAAACAGTACTTTGTCCCCTTTTTTCAAATCTAAAGGAATACGAGTTCCGTTATCGGCAACCTTCCCCGGTCCTACCGCCAGTACTTCGCCGCGTTGTGATTTTTTTTGCGCCGTATCCGGAAGCAAGATACCGCCTTTCGTCTTTTCTTCCGCTTCTACTACTTTAATTAATACTCGATCTGCTAATGGTTTCAGCATTTGTGTGACCTCCTCTTCAGGTTTTTTGTTAGCACTCATTCTTGTTGAGTGCTAATCGATGGTTATATGATACCTCATCTCCAAATAAAATGCAAGCACTTTTTGTTTTTTTGACTTTTTTATTTTTTATCATTTAGCTTCTTTATAATTCGCCCCGCTATCATACCCATCTTACATCCTTTATTCATCGCCATTACTCTAATTTTTCGATAAGCTTCTTCTTCCGACACTTGATATCTATGCATCAATAAACCTTTGGCGCGGTCAATCATTTTGCGTTCCGCCAAAGTCTCTTCCGCCGTCTGCTGCGCAGCTCGGCTAATCCGTTGATCCTCATATCGTTGCAATGCGATTTTCGTCGTGATTTTCAGTGTCGTTTCATCAACCGGCTTGAGTAAATATCCGTATACCCCCGATTCGCTTGCTTTTGCAACTAAATCATCTTCTGCAAATGCTGTTAATAAAACTACCGGTCCCAGGCCATCCGCAGCAATCCGTCGGGCGGTCTGAATTCCGTCCATTCGTGGCATCTGAATATCCAGCACAAACAAGTCCGGTTGCTTAGTGCGCCCCAGTTCATATGCCTCGACTCCGTCTTTAGCTACACCTACAACCGTATATCCTGCTTCCTCCAGAATCTCCGCCACATCCATTGCAATAATTCCTTCATCATCTGCAACAACGACCGCGCGTTTACTCATACCTTGTCTCCTATATTGCAAATTCAACGACGGCTTTTACATGTCTGTCATTTGTGTTTATTAATGTAAATGCTCCACACAAATTGGTTTCTGCCAAACTTTTGACAATTTGTAAGCCTAAATGACCGCCGTTTTCGAAATCATTATGTGAAAATACAGTCCCGTAATTCTCCACACAAAATCGTATATCTCTTCCCTCACGCCCTAATGATGCAATGACTTTTATCTGCTGCTCTCCGTCAACTATCTCTCCATGTTCACACGCGTTCTGAATCAGTTCATGTACAACCATTCCTAGCGCCAGCGCCTGTGCAGATGGAAGCAACAGATCCGACAACGTACACTGCCAGCAAATATCTGCGGCTCGATTCCATTCATGCCTCATCTGCACCACCAATTCTTCCGCCACTGTCACCGCATTAACCGTATCGTTTACTTCTCGTGCCAAAATAGTGTGAATTGCTGCAATTGCCGATACTCTACGCTCCGTTTCACGCAAGGCATCTCTGACCTCCGAGCTGCTCCTCCTAGCCTGCATTCGGATCAAACTGGCGACTGTTTGTAAGTTGTTTTTAACACGGTGATGCACCTCTTGAATAACGACATCCTTGTGCAATAATTCTATTTCTTTTTTTCGCAATAGAGTAATATCACGAACGATGAGTAATACGCCGCTCACCTTACCGGCATCCAATAGCGGAAATGCCGTTCCTTGCAATACAGTTTCTCCAGACTCCCACTCCTGTGATATTGGCACTCGTTCTTGTCGAGCACGTACTACCGGCACGATATCACTACCTTCATCCAAACGCAAGCGAGGACGATTTTCTTTTTTTTCAAACAAGTGTAAAAGCCGTGCCGCTACTTCATTGCAATAAATCGTATGTCCTGCCTGGTCATACACCAGAACCCCGTCTTGTGGCATTACACATAATGCATGCGCTTCAATTACACTTGAAGGAAGTGCCAATAGTTTAAATGCCGCATCGAGAAGGATCTGCTCATTAGCTGCCAGCTGACCGTACAATCCGACCCCTGCAATCGGAAGTCCTGCACTATCAAACACAGGATATACGGAAAGTGGGACGGACGCCCCCCAGTTTGCTTCTTTCAGTCCACAAGTCGCCACCCCCCGCAACAGAGCAGGAGCAATAATATGCTCATTATGTAGACTGATTTCTTGATTTTCTTCGCCCAAACTGACATGTGTTCCGATCGAGGGCAACGCACGCGCTGCAATCAACGCCGTCTCATCGTTTCTGCCTCGAACAAACAACAACACTTCTTTATGTGTAATGTCTGCCAAAATCGGCAACCACAATGCAGTTTCACTCAGCATACGAGCACCAACTGTTTTTACTTCCGCTTTTACAACATAGTCATGTGTTGTAAAACTCATATCTTTTCTCCACAGGTAAAAGGTAAGCGTGGGTCGGCATTTAACGACCAGTCTGCCATGTCCTTTGCTTGCCATTGATAATAAGCACGCGCTCCAATCATCACCGCATTATCCGTGCACAACCTCGGTGTCGGCGCCAACACACACATTCCTCTTTTTTTTGCCGCCATAGTCAAATGCGTACGCAATGCGGAATTGGCCGCCACACCTCCTGCTACACAAATCGTTTTGCGGTAGCATGCCATCGCCGCACGAATTGTTTTTTCGACCAATACCTCCACCACAGCTTCTTGAAAGGAAGCAGCCACATCTTCAGAAGAATAGATCTCACCAATTTGCTCCTTATGATGCAAATAGTTAATAACTGCCGATTTTACACCACTAAAGCTGAAATCATAATTATCATCGTTTCTCATCGCCTGCGGAAATAGTATTGCATGTGGATTTCCTTTCTTAGCCAGTTGATCAATTTCAGGTCCACCCGGATAAGGATAGCCCATTACACGTGCAATTTTATCAAATGCTTCACCAGCTGCATCATCTTTTGTTTCGCCTAACAGATGAAACTCGTTATATGCGGGAACATCTACCAACATCGTATGTCCGCCGGATACAACCAATGTTAAAAAAGGAGGCTCCAAATCCGGATGTGCAACTAAATTAGCATAAATGTGCCCTTCCATATGATGTACCGCAAGAAGGGGTTTCTCTGCCGCGTAACTAAGTGCCTTTGCCGCAGAAACTCCGACCAATAGCGCCCCGACCAATCCCGGTCCTTGCGTAACCGCAACTGCATCAATTTCTGACAACGTCAGATTTGCTTCTGTCAATGCCAAGTCAACTACAGGCAACACATCTTCAATATGATGCCGCGAAGCAATCTCCGGCACAACCCCGCCAAATCTTCGGTGAATATCAATTTGTGATGAGATAATATCCGAGCAAACCCGTCGACCGTCTTCCACAACCGCCGCTGATGTCTCATCACAACTGGTTTCAATGGCCAAAATCTTCATATATCATTCTCCTAAATCAATTGCCATCAAGTAGCCATCCTCTACCGGATTTTCATAAACCGCCCTCCGCGTAGAGCGTACAGACAATCCGGCTTCCTTATACAATTGAACAGCACCTCTATTGGACACGCGCACTTCCAAATGAAAATATGACGCTTGTCGATCACAAGCTTCTTTGAGTCCATGTGCCAACAATACACGGCCAATCCCCTGCCTACGAAGTGACGGCGCCACCGCCAAGCGAATTAATTGAACTTCATCCGCAATAAACCATAAAGAAATATATCCGACCACAGTATTTCCCTGTGTCGCCACTAAATAATATCCCGGCCCTTGCAATAAATCATGTCGCAACGTCCCCCCTGACCACGGATCAGGAAAAGAGTCTCGTTCCAGCTCTTCCAATCGAGGTAAATCATCTGCAATTGCTCGGCGAATATTTATTATTGACATTGTTTTTTCTCCCACAAAATTTCCGCCTCGCTGCGCCGTAAATACAACGGCGCCAAAGTCATCAGATTATCTGCTCCTCTTGCTTTGTATTCTACGGCCGCCAATTGCCCGACGCAGCCCGCCCGAACATAGCGTTGATGAGGAGGAGCAGCTAACAGGTGAGGTAATTTTTCTATATTATCGGTAAACAAGTCCACGGCATCCCCGATGAGAAGTGTGTCTTGACAGTCAGAAGCGATTTGCTGTGCTAGATCCGTAAACGGTGCAATACGCGAATCTACCGTCAAGCGAAGTATCCCGTCTGACCAGTATCCGCGACTATAATAGACATTACCTTTCTGTGCGTCCATAATTGCACATAACGGCGTCGTCGCGTCTCGGTAATTATACATTAATGTCGCCAGACTGTTGACCGCCACCAAAGGAACATGCCAAGCATATGCCAAAGATTTTGCCGTTGCCAGTCCTATACGTAATCCAGTAAATGATCCCGGCCCCGCACTAACTGCAACACCATCAATGGAAGGGTGGTCCACCAACGCACAAACAGTATCCATATGCATGATTAACTGCTCGGAGTGCATGCGGGATCGACGCACCAGCACTTCCGCTATCACCCGATCGCCATCAGTCAGAGCCACCGTAGAGGTTCGTCCTGATGTATCCAGAGCCAACCACATCTGCCTCCACCTCCTTCCACCAATTTAACCGTTTTAATGGCACTTTGACGACAATCTTTCGTACGGTCTCTTCTCCTGTTTTTTCTAACTGTATCCAGATTGCGTCCGGAGAGATTTCATCAAAGAATCTATCGGCCCATTCAATTAATGTTACACCTTCCGTACCGTATTCATAAAATGCAATGCCATCCAACTCTTCTGTCTGCTCCAGACGGTACAGATCAAAATGATACAGGGCAAGATGGTTATGACCTTCATATTCATTTAGCAAAGTGAAGGTAGGACTTGCGACTGTACCGCTAATCCCCATTCCTTCTGCAATTCCCTGAGCCAAATGGGTTTTTCCGGCTCCCAGATCTCCCTGGAAAGCGATGACAAGACCGTCTACAGCATGCCGCCCGATCACCTTACCGAATTCTTTTGTTTCCGTCGCCGAATTTACCATATATTCCTGTTGATAAGTCACGTATCCTCCCGAAAATGATTAAACCCCCTAGGCGGCAATAAAACCGATTTACCGTCCTCATTCCAATATACACCTTGACCCGATTCTGCATGTCCGATTATCCGTACCCCCGTTGGTACAGTTGCATTCTCAGGCAACGTCGCAACCAGCTCGTAATCTTCTCCCCCATATAATGCAAGCTCTTGCGGCAAGAAAACGCCGCTTGCCGTTTCTTTCTCCATTTCCGACAACCAATCAAATTGTGTGGCATCAAATGCAAATGATATGCCGGATGCAGTCGCGATTTCATATACATCCGCTACCAAGCCATCACTGATATCATTCATTGCCGTTGCGCCGGCCAATCGCAATTCACGCCCTTTGTTTAATCTCGGTCGTGGTCTAGTATGTGCTTCTCTCCATTTTGACGAAACAGTTTGATGTTGTTGCCATGAACGCCATATCAGTCCGGAATACCCTGTCGGCCCGGTTAATATCAATCGATCTCCTGGCCGTGCTCCGGCACGTGTAACCGCAGTTCCTGCAGGAATACTCCCCAATGCGGCAACAGTCACCGTAAAGTCGTGAGAACCGCGCACTGTATCTCCCCCTAACAATACACCGTGATATTCTCGCAATATCTCACCCATTCCATCATACAGGCTGCTGACATCTTGTACTGCAACATCAGCTGGCACAACAACGGACACTTGAGCCCCGATAAAATTCGCTCCCATGGCAGCTAAGTCGCTAAGGTTGATAGCAATGCTCTTCCAACCTATTTCCTGCATCGTCATCCATGATCGATCAAAATGAACTCCTTCTGTCATCGTATCAATGCAGCTGACTAGGTCTTGGCCGCTTGCTACACCTGTCACCGCTGCATCATCTCCAACCGGTACTTTTACCGCCGACGAATGAATGGGGCAACGAGACACCCATTCCCGAATCCACGCGAACTCATCCTGCGGCATTTTCATCGTTTCCCTTTATATTTCCCCTATTTTTATCCATTGTACCATACCGCCTTATTTCTCGACTGTAGAAAAAACGTGAAGCTATCGGCTTCACGTTAATAATTATTTCAAAATAATATCTTCGTTACGACGAATCGGTTGTGACAAATCCATATGTCCCGTCAATGTATCCACATGTTTCCCTTCTACCGAGAACCGAATAGACTGTACTCCATCCATCCCGGTTAAAGTATTTGTAACGATATATACCATGAGTATCTCACCTAATGATCCGCCCGTATTGTTATTAACCAGTTCGCGCGAAAAATCAACCGTAGCAATTTTCGTATTTGAATCAACGTTCACAGAAAGAACCTTTGTCCCTTTCGGGAACAACGGATACTCCTCTTTTGCATCCATCTCCAGCATTTTCTTTAGTGCCAGCTTCGGCGTCATCTGTGGCGCTTTAACGATTATCCGTTTGGCTAAAAGATGTTCCGCATCATCTGCCGGTACATAAGTAACCAGTTCCCATTCCTTCATTGTTTGCTCTTGTACTGACGGCAACTGAGCTGACTCACCAAATGTACATGCAGTCACCCCACACAGAATTCCAACAAATATTATACAAGCTCCCCATATACCTCGATACATCTTGACTCCCCCTTACTTGGCCACTTGGGCGGCATGGTTGAAATATGCCTCCAGTCCGTCTGCTATCTGCTGAGCAAACTCTTTTCGGACACTGTCTTTCCGCAATTTCTCTTCTTCTTTCGGGTGTGATAAAAATCCCAACTCAACCAAAGCAGAAGGCATTGTGCTGTTTACAAGCAAATAAAAATTAGCAGTTCGTATACCTCGATTATCAAAAGAAGGAACCCGCGAAATATGTTCATGCATTGCTTCTGCCAGTATTTCATCGAAAACGGTTTTCTTGTGATAATATGTCGTAACTCCGCCAACCGTGGGACGCACAAACGAATCAATATGAATGCTGACAAATACATCTGCCGATGCCCGTTCTGCAATATCTACACGTGCTTGCAATTCTGCCACGGCATCAGCATGTGGAGCATAGACATCATAATCGCCGTCACGAGTCAAAATCACCTGTGCACCACGCTTCTCCAGTATCGGTTTCAAATACAATGCGATCGGTAAAGTGACATCTTTCTCAAATAAATTTTTCGCACTGATGGCCCCCGTATCGCTGCCACCATGACCCGGATCTATAACAATTATCTTGCCTTGTAGACCTGCTGTTGTCTCAAACGTTGGTGGTGGCACCACTTTGTACACATCAATCACTATACGGTACGGTTTATTATGTTCCGGATCTGCTTTCAGCGGAAACACCTTAATATCGTCTTTGGTCGTTGACTTCGGCAGTCGAACCCTCAATATCAAATCGCGTTTTTCCTGTTCAATTCGCACTCCGTCAACAATCTCCGGATCCAGTGACGAATACATACCTTGTATTTTATTTCCCTGTGCTTTTTTCAATTCCACCGTCAACACTGTTCCGTCACGGTTCAGTTTCGCATCGACCGAAGGTAATTTATCAACATCCAGCACCATCCTGACAAACGGTATATGACTATCATGGCGTGTCACCCAACGAAAATCCGTGACTTCAGTAGCCGCATAGGCGTATACACCCCCAAAAAGGAAACAGGCCAACGCCATAACTCCCCATATCAATCGTTTCATAATCGACTCCTTTTCTTACCGATAACGTTATTATACATCAAAGTGATTTGCATACGCAGAATGTAAGAAAACAAAGTCTATTCATCTTTTACATTGTCTGTAACATCCATTTTTAGTCTTGCCATTTCCTCACAAAGTTCTTTCTGCTTCTCCGCATCAATATCTACGGAATACTGCAGCACGGTATCAACATCTATATCTTGCGGGAGCCACGTACGCGGCAGCCATACCTCCTCTTCACTGCCTTCTGCAACAACCCACCAACCATCCTCCGTCTCTCGTTCAATTACAATGACTTGTTTCATCTTTCTCCCTCTCGTTTAATTGCCAGCGCCGTACCATCCGTGGTCAAGGTAACAGTACCGTCTCGATCTGTACGATATACCTTTGCTCCTATTTCTCTCAGGTTTGCCAAAGATTCTTTATGAGGAAATCCGTACGAATTATTACGCCCACAAGAAATAATTGCCACTTGCGGTTTTACATATTTCAAAAAGTCGGCAGATGAACTGGTATGACTTCCGTGATGACCGACTTTAAGCACCGCTGCACGCAATTGATGTCCATAATTTCGGCATAACCACTCTTCCTCCTCTTTTTCCGCATCTCCTGTCAATAGCATTCGGAAATCTCCATAAGAAAGCATCGTAATGATAGAATTGTTATTATAATCCGCTTTCCCACCTTTTTTTGTAATCAACGGGTCCGGCGGCCCCATCAAAATCAACTTAACACCTTCTCCTAAACTCAGTGTCTCCCCGCTACGTGCCGTCATACGTTTTACTCCCGTTCGTGCAAGTGTCCGCAAATACGTTCGATACATATAGTTGATCTTTTCTTGTCCGTTATCATAAACAGCGCCTACCGGAACATGCCGTAATACAGAGTACGCTCCCCCTAAATGATCTCCATCCGGATGAGTAATCAACAGATATTCCAAACGCTTAACACCATACCGATTCAAATAATCTACTACTTGTGCCCGATGACTGACATCTCCAGTGTCTATCATAGTCCATTTTCCATGCCATTGAATCAGAAACGCATCACCTTGCCCGACATCCAAGCAGTAAATATAAAGAGTTCCATCCTGCTTTGCCGCCCATTCTCCAACAACCGGAATAGTCCGCTGCCACTCACCGCCCCCAATACCATTATGTCCTGCCCATGTACATCCACTAAGAAACAATATCAGCATGAACAGGATCGTCAACACCTTTTTAGCCCCTTGCATCTGTCGCTCCTTTCCCCATCACAGAAGGCAAAGTCCGCGCCACCATCCCGGCAGTAAAACCATAGCCTCCTGCCGCCAATATATCCGCTGCTGCGCCATGCCAATAAACCCCCGATACAGCTGCCTGTGCAGCACTAAATCCTTGCGCCATTAAAGATCCGATGATGCCCGCCAAGGTGTCCCCCGTTCCTGCTGTAGCAAGTCCTGCATTTCCTGTTGTATTGACATAGTGCTCCCCGGTCGGCAGGGCAATAAAAGTGGGGGCGCCTTTAGCCACAACAATGGTGTTCCGTGTTGCCGCCAATCCGACACTTGTCTCCCAGCGCTGCCTGTCATCAGCGATATGATCCTGCGCAGACAAGCATGCCAACTCACCTGCATGGGGCGTTAATACTAGCGTTCCCGTTCCTTTTATATCTTTTTGTCGTACAAGTGCCAACAAGCCATCTGCATCCAATACCGTCGGTTGTTTCCAAGCGGTCAATAATTTGACAGCCCATCGCATCGTTTCTTCTGCACGCCCAATTCCACATCCAAGCACAACCGAATCATATATTTGAGGATCTACATCGGGAATCATATCGGGCGTCCAAATGGTGTCTCTATTGTTCCCTACACTACGAACCATGATTTCAGGTAAAGCCAAGGTCAATCGCGAGCGAATCCCTCTCGGGACCCACAATGTCACTTTCCCGGCCCCGCTATATAACGCCGCTTGTGCTGCCAAAAGAGCGGCCCCCTCCATCCCTTCACTGCCTGCCAGTATCGCTACATGCCCTTGAGTACCTTTGTGTGCATTATTTTTACGCAAGGGGCGTCGTAACATTAGTGTATCGCTCACAACCAGTTCATTCTTCCATTTGGGGTCACCGGGAAGACCGAGTGAAAAGCATAACTTCTTTCCTGTATGCTCACTTGCGGGGTAAAAATATAACCCCCGTTTAGGCCATCCCGTCATCCATGTCATATCCGCCTGTAAAGCAACAGAGGTTACATCACCATTCGTGCCGTTAACACCGGCAGGAACGTCAATGGCAGCTACACGCCCTCCCCACCGGCGCCACTCATTCAACGCTGCCACCCAGCGCTGCGATTCATTGCACAATTCCCCTTGTAATCCCGTTCCGACAATCCCCTCCACAGCGATATCTGCTGTTGATATTACAGCAAGCGGTTGGTCAATTTCTTCTGCTTTGCAGCGATCAAACCTCCCCGATCCCTCTGTCGCCATTTCCAACTGCCTAAGGCGGCTCGCGTTTTCCACTGTCTTGTGATGTCCAAATAAAATCACCGTTACATACCAACCTGCGGCCCACGCATACCGTGCCAATACCAACGCATCACCGCCATTATTGCCGGATCCTGCCAGGATAACACAATGTATCTCTTTTTTCTTCGGGACTACCGATTGCAATTTCCCCCAAAGTTGTCCCCCTGTACTTTCCATCATCATATCTGAAGATACGCCTTGCTCTATCCATTGTTGTTCCCAGTTGCGCATCTCCTCTGCAGTCACTATATATGTTCGTCTCCCCATAATATCACTCCCGCAATTGCATACTCCCGCTCATGGCTAATTGATAATGTCGATGCTTTTAGCCCGAGATCAAAACAATACTCTTTTATTTCCCCCGACAAGCAAAGAGATGGAACCCCGCATTCGTCATGTTGCACCTCTATGTCATGCCATGTGCTGAAAACATCTCCATGCAATGCTTTAATTACTGCTTCTTTCGCTGCAAAAAAAGCGGCATAACTTTCATATCGATTTTCACCTCGCGCCTCGGCATACGCTTGCTCTTTCTCCGTAAAAAGGCGCCCCCTTGCGGTTAATCGAGTATTCAACAATCGCTGTATTCTTTCTACACGCACGATATCCGTACCATATCTGATTTCCATTGGATACTCCTTTGCTACAATCTTGCGTATATCTCATTTTTATGATAAAATTTTTAGGTATAAACAAATGAACCACGATAGGAGGTGACACCATTGCCACAAATCAAATCCAGCATCAAAAGCATGAAGACTGACGCAGAACGTCGTGCACAAAGCGCCGCCGTTAAATCGCGCATCCGTACTGCAATTAAAAAGACGCTGCAAACCGCAGAAGCAGGAGATGCCGATGCCGCTCGCAAAGAATTTTCCAAAACTGCGCGCATCATCGACAAGGCAGCCTCCAAAGGTGTGATTCATAAAAACAATGCCGCTCTCAAAAAATCGCGTTT
>CAMYCX010000027.1 GCA_947254705.1 uncultured Veillonellaceae bacterium | reverse complement strand
GCGTTGGTTGACCGCATGAATGAGAAGTCTGCCGGCATGATGGAGCTGCAATCGCAAACGGTCGCGGGTCTGCTTTCCACAATTCAGGATAATATTGACCAAACGATGACCGCCATTGGCCAATCCTTAACCGAAGCAGTGAACTTAAAGGGATTGTTGCAAGAGGCGGGAGATTTTTTGAATGAGTTTCGCGAGACGGTTCAATCAAGCGGGATTGCGGAGGCTTTGCGCCGTTGTGTACCGCCTGAACTTGGTGCCGCGTTTGCGGCATTAACCGTCGCGGTGGTGACATTGGCGGTGGCTGGCTTTTTACCGCTTGCTGCCGCGGCAGCTGCAGCGTTGGCTCCGTTATTGCCGTATATTGCGATCGGTGCGGCGATCGGTGTCGCATTTTATACTATTTGGCGCTATGCAAATCAGCTGGAGAAAGGTTTTACCGAGTTGTGCAGCCGATTTAGCGTTTTCGGCGAGTGGCTGGGCGCTGTGCGTGCGCTTGTCGCATCGTTTCGGAATGCGTTGATGAAGTTCGGACAAGCGGTGCGCCCGCTTGCGAAAGTGATTGGCGTAGTATTGGCCGGAGCGCTTGCCGTGCTTGGCGGTGTCGTGATGGCGCAAATGCTTTTTATGGCAAAGTTTTCAGCTCTTATGCTGAAAGCAGTGACGGCAGTTGTTGATATGCTCGGTTGGTTTTATGCCAAAATCAGCGAGGTGCTGCAGTGGGTCGGCGATAAGTTCATGTGGTTGGTGGAGGCTATTTTGCCGGCCTGGGTAAGTGAAGGAATATCCTTGGTCGGGCAGTTTGTCGATACGGCGATCGGGTATTTAGGATCACTGTTGGACAAAATCAGCGAAGTCGGCAAGGCCTTGGCAGGTGTTTCAGATCAAGTCGGCGAAACCGGCGCGGCAGCACTTTTTGAGCATCGTGAGCAGCAACGAAAAAAGGCCGGATCCTCGAAGGTAAGTTACTCGCAGTTCGGTAATACGGAGTCAGGAGCGTCCGGCAAGGTCGGGGGCGGCGGAGGCGGTGCCGGCAGGGAGACGGACAAGCTCGCGGATGCGGCAGCGCGCATTTCCGCATCGATCGGTGATGAATGGGCGAGAACGTTTTCGACGCGTGTTGAGCTGGTAGAGCGGTGGTATGCCGAAGAAACCGCGGAGTTGGAAAAATCACGATCCGCTAACGAAAATTATGAACGAGACAAGCAACGGCTGGTTGAGTTGTACGGACAAAAGCGCATTATGGCAGCGCAGCAAGAAGCAGAGCAGATGCGTGAAATTCAGCAGAAAATACGCAATGTGTGGATGAATTTTAACGAGGCGACGCAGCTTAAAGGTTTAACCGGCGCGGCGGGCATGTTTGCGGAGTGGGAAACGGCGCAGGCCAAGGCGGCCGACGCTATCCGTGACCGTTGGCGGAAATTATCCGACGATTATATCGGCATGACGGCGCGAGAGCAGGCGGCGTTTCGGGCGGCCTTAGAGGAACGCGGCATGGCGTATGCGCTGGACGCACAGAATCGGATCAGTTTTGATGAGTTGATGCATGCCGAACTTGCAGCGAATGAGGCGGACTATTTGCGGCAACGCGAGGATATGCTGCGCCAGAACAAGGATATCGAAGCGGAAATCAAGGCGGCATTTGATGAGCTTGATATGGAACGCTTGCAGGCCACACTGGATGAAGAAAATATTATGCGCATGGAACAGCTCGAGCAACAACGTCAATACATGCAGGAATACCAAGACGCAATGATGGACGCGCATTTTTCTACCGCAGAGTTGCTTTCCAATATCCGTAAGCAGGGATTTGATGAGCTCGAAAAGAGCATTAGCGGATTGTTGCAGGGAACGATGTCATGGGGACAAGCATTGCAGGCTGTTGGCAAGACGTTAAATAAGGTCATTTCCGATTATTTTGCACAGTGGATTTCGGGTATGATTCGTCAGGCTGTATTCGGCAAGCAAAAGCATGCGGAAGATGTTGCAATGGCAAATGCAACGGGTGCACAAGTGGCGGCTGCATGGTATCCGGCAGCGATGAACGCATTGATCGCAACGGGCGGTGCAGCAGGCGCGCAGGCGACGGCGGCATATTCGGCGGCGATGGGGGCGGGGGCAGGAATGAACGCCCTGCAAGCAGCCGGTCATCAGGCATTGTTTGGTGGTCCCAAGCTGGCCGCAGGGGGAATTGCAACAGGGCCGACGATGGCAATGATCGGCGAAGGCAAGTATCCGGAAGCGGTGTTACCGCTGAATGAAGATACGTTCGCCGATTTGGGCGAAGGTATTGCCAATAGTGGCGGCGGCAATGTAACGATCAATGTTCAGGCGATGGATGCATCGAGTTTTGAGGATTGGCTGGGAAGTAGCGCGGGCAATGCGGTAAAGCAGTTTTTGCTTAACGAATCGCGAGAATTTGCCGCGGAAGGAGGCACGTGGTGATGAAGAAGTTTCCGGATATTCGCACGTTTTCGTGGAAGTCGCAGAAGACGCAGCAATGGAATACCGTCACGAAACGCAGCGGCAGCGGTCGGGTGCGGACCATGACAACGTGGCGGTATCCGCAATGGACGATTACCACGCAATTTGCGTACTTAACGCCCGCGCAGTACAAAACGATCATGGGGTTCTTTGCATCGCTGAAAGGGGCGTATGAGCCGTTTCTTTGGCTGGATCCCGAAGATCACTGTGAACGCGGTGTGCAGCTTGGAGTCGGTCGTGATGGGCGCTTTCGAGCGGTACGCCGCTGGGGAATTTATCTCGAGCCGGTCGAGTATGTGGAAGATGTGACGGTATATGCGGACGGCCAAGTCGTGCCGTCACGAGTTGAGCGGGGAGAGATTCATTTAGTGAATGCCGTCGGTGCGGATGCAATTATTACTGCGGACTATACCTATTATTGGCAGGTAATGTTGGCGGAGGATAAGTTTGCGGCGGAGGCAGTATTTAGAGATTTTTATAAGTCGAAATCGTTTAAGTTGGTGACATGTCGATGAAACAAGTCAGCGAAAAGATGAATGCGCACTTGAATCGCAGTAAGCATTTTTTGTGCGCAGACGTATATGAGTTGCGTCTGCGCGATGGGGTCGGGTACTTTCTGACGGATGCGGATGCGGATGTGAGCTACAACGGCAGGCTGTATCGCCATGATGAAATGATTCTGAAACGGACTCAAATTAAAACGATGAGTCGCGTATCGGTGGATAAGATGACCGTGACGATTTGGGCGGATGAATCAGATAAAATCGGCGATAAATCGGTTAATGAGTTTGCCCATGACGGCGGGTTTGACCGAGCGAAATTGTTTTTGAAACGCGTGTTTTTTGATGATAACCACGAGCCTATCGGGCATGTGTCGTTGTTTGGTGGCGTCGTTGAGGTGAGTAAGGCAGGCGGGATTGCCTTGAAGCTTACCGTGAAAGCGGAAACGCAGGGATTGAATATGCCGTTTCCACGGCGGCGATATTATCCGCAGGCACCGTATGGCGGCATTGCGGGGAAAGACAGCGGTACGGCACTAATTGCGCCGTTTGTGCCGACGTCGCTGAGTTTGTATTGATGACCACGGGCGAAAAGCTGGCGGCGGCGGCCCGAATGTGGCTCGGCACGCCATACGTGCATAATGCGAAAATCCGCGGCGTTGGTGTCGATTGCGCACGGTTGGTTATTGGCGCAGCGGAAGATGCCGGACTGATTGCCCGAGACAGTTTGGATCCGGGCGAGTACTCCAACGAATGGCACTTACATCGGCAAGAAGATATTATGCGAAAAATCGCCGAAGAGTACTGCGACGAGGTTACTGAAATGGCTTGCGGCGATATTTTGCTGTATCAATATGGCCGTGTATGCAGTCATGCGGGGATTTACGTCGGCGGTGATGAAGTTATTCACGCCTATGTCGGCGCGGGTGCGATTCTATCGCGCACAAATGACATCATTTTTTATACGCGCGCGGGGAAACATCGGCTGCGGCATATCTATCGGTTTAGGGGGAGCATGTAATGGCGGGTATATTTGGCGGCGGGCATACCGTAGTTAACCGAGCTGATAAAATCGGCAACATTCAAATCAATACGGCAGAGTACGGCGCTGTTGTGCCGGAAGTGTTGGGAACAACACGTATCAGCGGCAATGTTATTTATTATGACGATTTTACCGCGATTGAGCATCGAGATGAGCAGCGTGTCGGTAAAGGCGGTGGCGGCAGCAAGGTCGTCAATATCCATTATACGTACACGGTGGCGGCAATACTTGGCTTATGCGAAGGCCCGATATATGGCATCAATCGGGTTTGGCGCAATAAAGACGTTTACACATATCCCGCCAGCGACATTGAGTTGACCAATTTTGACGGTACACAGACCGCTCCATGGACATATACATCGCAAAATCACCCGGAAAAGGCGCTGGTTTATGACGGATTAGCGTATATGGCGGGGGTGATTAGCCTGGGGACGGGAACGTCATTACCTAACTTTGCCTTTGAAGTGCAAGGGAAATTGCTCGATACGGGTGATGGGGTAGACGTTAATCCGGCTGATTACATTTTGTATATTTTGCATAAGGTCGGTCTGGAAGATGCGCAAATTGACGGTATCGACGCTTTTCGCAGTTACTGCGCACAAGCTGATATCCTGATCAGCTCTCCACCGGAAGCGGATGCGCGCTCGGCACAGTCAATTGTTAATGATATTGCCGAGCTTACCAATGCGTATGTGTTTTGGAGTAATGACCGGTTCAAGATTGTCCCCATCAGCGACGAGCCTATTGGCAGTTGGGCACCGGACAAGACGGTTCAGTATGATTTGACGGCAGATGACTTTTTGCCGCAGGGAAAGGGCGAGCTGGTTGTCTATCAAAGGAAAGATACCAGTCAGGCATACAACCAAGTCACGGTAGAGTTTATCAATCGCGCCAATTTTTATGAGCGTGAGTCGGTCTCGTATGAAGATACGGCGAGTATTGAGGAAATCGGCTTACGATCCGCGCCCGCGAAGCGCTGCCATTATATATACACTAAGGCGCGCGCGGCGAGACTGGCGGAGCAGTTGTGTCGGCAGTCCGTGTATGGGCGAAATAAATACACGTTTAAGCTGGATTGGGCGTTTTGTCGATTAGAGCCGGCCGATTTGGTGTCACTGACTGATGAGGCACTGGGACTCGATAAGCAGGTCGTTATTGTCGATAGCGTAACGGAAGAAGCGGACGGAACGATTACGGTGACCGCGATCGGACGTCCGCCCGGTTACTATGCGCCTGCGGTAATTGACGTACACGAAACGGATCGGCCGTGGGTGGACTTTAACGAAGCGCCACCGGCAGTCAGTCATGCGCTTTTCATTCAGCCACCGGTGGATTTGATGCAAGACGGAAACGAACTCATGCTGGCAGTCAATGCACCGAAAGGATGGGGTGGTGCCCGTATCTGGGTAAGTGATTCGGGTGATGCCTATAAATATATCGGCACGGTGTATCACCAGGCACGCGCCGGACAAACGGTCGGAGAGCTTTCCGCCACCGGGACGGAGATAGAAGTATCGCTCCGACACGGAGAACTTGTTTCCGGAACGGCGCAAGACGCCGAACGCGGGAATACGGTTTGCTGGATTAATGGCGAATGTATGAGCTATGCCAAGGCGACGTTGCTCCCTAACGGGAACTATAAGTTGTCGGGGTTGGTGCGCGGCCAATATGCGACAACGGCGCGCTCACACGGTAGCGGCAGCACGTTTTGCCGCCTGGATGAAGCAGTGTATCGCTATCGATATCGTAACGAAGATGTCGGCAAAAAGATTTACGTTAAGCTTACGTCACTGAATGTATTCGGGGCGGCGGAAGAAGATATCTCGAGCGTTAAGGCCTGGGAATATACCATTGGGCAATACTATATCCCTGATGTAGCGGGCATGCGTTTGCACACGCGCTACCATGATTTGGGGCGCGGGGTTAAGTCCTATGATGTCGTTGCTACATTTACCCCGCCTGATATTAGCGCATATGATACGGCGGAAGCGTGGTACCGCGTGAGCGGCACACAGGAATGGAAGTACGGCGGCAGCGGAACAGGAGAAATCGCTATCAGCGGATGCGAGCTTGGCGCGCGGTATGACGTGCGCGTGCAAGTAAAAGATATTCACGGGCATTTCAGCCAAGGCGTTGAAGGGCAAATCCTTGTCGTGATGAAAGCGGAAATCCCGAACATGCCGCGCGGCTTTTCGGTGACCTTTGGCGATAAAGCCTATTTCAACTGGTTGGAAGTCACCAATGCCGACGTCGATTTTTACGAGCTACGTTTTGACCAGGCGCCGGGAACGGCGGCGGGTCTGATCGGACGAAGTAATAACACAACGTACGCGGGCATGCTGCAAGATCGAAAAGGTAAGGTTTTTCTTTATGCGCACAACCCCGATAAAGGATATAGCGCGCCCGCAACGGTTGAGTACAACGTTCCGATACCGCCGCAACCGCAGAATCTGGTAGCGAAACCCGGGCTTGAAGGCATTTCAGTTTCTGCACCGCCGATTCCCCCGGGGTGTAAAGGAATTAACGTCTACATTGATGATACGGTCGTGTTTTCAGCAAGCAATGCATTTTTTATGCCGACAGAGGGCGGCGTGCATGAGATTAGCGCGGCATACTGTGATATCTTCGGCGAAGGTAAGCGCACTGTGCCGATTCTGATCACGGTAGAAATCACCATTCCTCACGTGCTGAAAGAAGCGGAAGAGGCATCAAAAAAGAAAGTAGACGAAGCGCTATCGGGTCTTGACGAACGTATCAAGGCAGGTACGGAAAAAGTCATACAAACGGAAATACAAGGCGAGATTGACGGTATCAGTAGCCGTGTGGCGCAACTATCCGACACGATAGACAGTAAAATTACTGATAAAATTGCGGGCGTCGAAAGTCATGTAACGCAACTGGCGGGAAGTATTGAAGCGCGGGTGTCGGAGGCGGTGAAAGGACTTGACGGCGAAACGATAGTATCCCGCATTAATCAAACTCCGAAGACCATCACGCTTGACAGTAAATATCTGCATATTACGGGACAAACGAAAATTGATAGCGATTTAATCGTAAATAATATTCAGTCAAAGAGTATCAGTGCGGACAAAATCAAGGCAGATAAATTATCAGCAATTACGGCGAATATGGGTGAAGTAAGTGCGGGATTGATTAAAGGGGTACGATACGAAAGCAAAACGGGCGGGGCATGGATTGAAGATGACGAGATACACGGCATGAAAATATCGGCGGATTCGTTCGTGCAAGCGGGGTACAAAATCAAGAATATTGATTTTGTCGTATCTAAAGTCCCGTGCGGTGAAATTGTGCGACCGCCATCCGATGTAAAACCCACCGATACGATAATTCCATTGACAAGCAAGCAAGGAGATTCCTACAAGGAGGTATCGTACAGGTATGAAAGTTATCCGCTCGCGGAAAATTTTAAAGATAAAGACATTCAGTATCTAGTAAAAGTTTGCAATATAAAATTGTCGGGGGGTGGCGATCAAAACAACAAGTTAACCACGAGTGCGGCGTATATTGACGCATGGGGGCGGTGTATTTGCTGGAGGGCAACCACATGGTTCAACAGAGATCGTAGCCAAAATGGAACGAACGACGGCTGGTGTGCGGACGTTACACTTTATTACATGGACATTGCAACGCTGATTGTTAGGAGATAATTATGTATTGGTACTTATTCAGGAACGGCATTTGTGTTGGCGAATATCCGTACAAGGTGGAAGTGCTTGACGGTGAAACGCTTGTATCATCGGAAACAAAGCGGGAGAACTTGGGGCGGTTACGGCTGGAAAAAGGGGAAATAACGGAATTGCCGCCGCCACCACCTATTCCCGACAAAGAGCAAGAAATCGATGCGGAAAATTACTCGCCGGAAACGGTTGAGATGTTTACCGCAATAGCAGGACTGTATGAAACGTTAGCAGAAAGGAATGATGAAAAATGATTATTCGTACTTATATGATTCCGGTATACGGGCGGTTGGTAATGGCGGGCCTGTATACGCTTGACCCGAACGAAAAGGACAAAAAGCAAGTACCAAGCATTTATGTGGAACGCGTCGCGGAGTGGCTTGCAAAATACGTAGGAGAATAAAACGGATACCCGCCTATCAATAGGCGGGTTTATTCTTTGGCCGAAAAGGATCGTGGTAAATGGGTATGAAACGTGACGCAGGCGGGAAACAGCGCGTGTCGGTAAGCAGCCCTAACGTTGAGCGGGTAAGGCGTTGGGAAGAAATGATGCGTCATAATGCGTCATTTAGCGAAGATAAACACCCACGCGACGAAAAGGGGCGATTCGCTGAAAAGGGACTTGCCTTTGCTGATAAGACGAGTAAAATGAAATCAAGACGACGCAAAGAGGTACGGCTGCCGCCGAAAGAGTATGCAAAAGTAATGCATGAACTCAATACGAATTTGACGAAAGAGCAGAGAAAGCAAGGAAAAATCACAAAGGCGATTGGGAATTATATATATGTTGTTAAAAATAATGGTTTTAACGACTATGAAATTATTAGGAGAGAAAAAATTTAGGGGGATATTATGGACAGAGTGGCACTGCTTGTTCGTTCAAAAGTCAAAAGCCATACCGCGGTGAAGCTGTTCAATAAGTTAAGCGACATTTGGGACGATTCGGAGTTTATATTAGGAGCGTTAGTCATATTGAAAACCGATGCGGAGCGACAAAAGTTGCTTGACATCATTGAAAAAGAGAATATTACAGATCCCAGCGAGATTGTCGAATTGGAATTGGATATTGCAGATGGCGTGATTTGATGATAAAACGTAACGATCCGACGCATTGGACTGATGAAGAGGTAACGAAACTTGTTAACTCAAAAATTCAGAGTTATACCACGCTAGAGCTGGTCAACAAACTGAGAGAGATTTGGGATAATCCACATTTTCCGTTGATAGCGATTACGATGAAAACTGATGAACAGCGGCAAAAATTATTAGATATTATCGAGAAAGAAAACTTGACGAATATCCGTGAAATTATATACCTTGCATTAGATATCAGGGATGAGCTGATATAGAGCAATATAAAGACCCGGAGAGGATATTATGGATAAAACGTTACAACTAGTGCATTCAAAAATCAAAAGCTATGTAACGTTACGGCTGGTTAATAAACTGAGAGAGATTTGGGATAATCCCGAGTTTTTGCTAATCGCCGTTGTACATTTGCAGACCGATGAACAAAGGCAAAAGCTATTGGATATTATAGAAAAGGAGAACCTCACCGACCGTAGTCAGATTACAGAATTGGCCTGGGATATTGCAGATGGTTACATATAACTTAAAGCTATTACCGAATTACAAATAAGAAGAGAATCAGGTAATGGAGGATTGCTATGGGCAATGAGGTGTATCATTGGCGAACAAAACAAGTCATCAGTTTGCACAACTTGAGCAAGACAGAACGAAAATTGGTGGATGTGCTGAGCTCGATATGGGATGATCCTTGCTTTTTAATGCTAGCGACACAATGCTTGGAAACTGATGAACAGCGGCAAAAATTATTAGATATTATCGAGAAAGAAAACTTGACGGATACAGATGAAATTACCGAAATAGCTTGGGATATTGAAGACGGTTACATATAATCAAAGCTATTACCGAAAGCACTCGCGTGAGTGCTTTTTTGATTGCGAAAAAGGAGGTAGTAAAGTGCTTTTTATCGACAAAAACAACAACATTAAGCTCACACGCGGAGATACGGCAATACTTCGGCTGAATGTGACGGATACGTCGACTGGGAACGCACACGAGCTCACCGATGGGGATGTAGCGGTATTGACCGTTAAAGCTTCGACAATGACGGATGTTGTGACCATTCAAAAGGCATTGCGTGGCGGGGTGTTTGTAATCACGCCGGACGATACGGCACATCTGGAATACGGAACGTATCGATATGATGTCCAAATTACAATGGCTGACGGTGCAGTATATACCGTAATTGCACCGGCACGTTTCACGTTGACGGAGGAGGTGAGTTTTTGATGGAGACGAGCACGATCACTTTGCAAGGCATGCTGACAGCGAATATAACCCTTGAGGGAGAGCTGCAGGCTGGTACGGAACCGTATGAAGTAGCAACTGAAGAAGATATTTTCAATGTATTTACTCGGGAGGTAAAAAATGAAAAAACTAATTGATTTAGAAGGTTTACATGTCTTTTTAGTAGAACTCAAAAAAATATTTGCCACAAAAAATGATTTAGGAGCATATCAAATCAAAGGAGATTATTTAGCACGAGCTGACGCGAATACGAGTTATGCTACCCAAAATGATTTTGACGTTTTACATTACAGAACATTTGACCTGCCGGATAAAGTGAAGAAAAACGAGGATGAGATTGCGACATGCAAAAATGAAATTCAGATACTGCAGGCGAGCATTGCGCAACTTGAAAGCACGATCAAAACTATTCAAGAAGGCGGCAAGGTTCTGAAAGGCGAACTCATAAAAATGGCGGGCGAAACAACAATCACATCGACCGAGGTTCAAAAATACAATCTCAACCGACCGGGGGATTTAATATTGCCGGACAGCGTTAAATCGGTTGATCGCACTGCATTTTACCGGTGTGATAAGTTGGAAAGCATTACAATACCAAAATGTGAAAAAGTGGACAATAGTGCGTTTTTAGATTGCCTCTCACTGAAAGAAATTGTTTTACCCGAAGCTCAGGATGTGTCATATTGCGCATTTGACGGTTGCAAAAATCTAACAACGCTGGTTATCCATGAACATTGCCAATATGTAGATATTCTTGATTTACCCAAAGATTGCGTCATTTATAATTCCGACAAGAGTAGAAAGTACAACAAAATTGCGCGCAGGTGGGAGTCGATTAACGGTGCGGCAGCGGAGCTTTTAGTCCTTAATTGGCAGTCAGACCACAAAACGCCTTTTACCGTTCCTGACGGCATAAAGGTGCTTAAACTGACACTTAGCGATAATAGCGTTAAATATGCTCTTGTTAAAGAGAAGGATAATTTGGAGTTTAGTAGAACAACCCATGATGAACCGGCATATGGGAGAACAGTGTATTTCTGGAAAATCCAATCACAAACGACTTACAGCAGCGCAAGTTCGACAAGAAAAGGGATAATGCAAGTAGAATGGTCGCCTGATATCAATGACGACCGGCCGGATATTGATCTGTCTGTATACGGAAATTCACTTGATTTGTAATTTTCTTTAGCACCTTTTGAGGGTGCTTTTTTAGTGGGGTGAATTATGGATGAATTGGCTACGGCGGTAGCAACATTGCTCGAGAATTGGTGGATAAAAAGCACACTTGCGGTGATCGGCGGCGGGGCAGTGTGGCTTATTGGCTTACGCCCCGTACAGGTGTTGGGTCTGTTTTTACTGCTTGTGTTGTTGGATTTGTTTACGAAGTGGGCGGCGCTTGCCTATCAGTGGCTGTTGGATTCAGGGGCGCAGCCGGAAAGTATCTCAATGCTGGACAAGTGGCTTGCGATACCCGCGGCCTGGGGAAAGTGCATCATTATCAGTCGACATATGCGTAAGCCGTTTTGCGACAAAATGCTGACCTATTTACTCGCGACGGCCGCAGCATGGTTGGCGGACGGGTTCACGGGTACACCGATATTGATGAAGTTTGCATGGTTGTATCTGTCAGGGGCGGAGTTTCTGTCTATCCTTGAAAATACGCGAGACGGCGGTAATGTGACGATGGGCAAGTTTTTAGCATTGATTGAAGATAAAGTGAAAAAGAGAGTTGGGATTTGACGTATGCTGGATGAACTTATGGTGGCGTGCCAACAGATGACGCGCGAAGTCAATAGTATTTATCTTCATTGGAGCGGTTGCGGTGATTACGATAGCGTGTTTAGCGACTACCATATAAACATTACCGGTGACGGCAAGCTGCATATCGGGGACTTGGATGAAGTAAAAAGCCATACATGGCGGCGTAATTCGCACAGTATCGGCGTATCGCTTTCCTGTGCGGCAGGGTCATGGATCACTGCAGAAGGCGTTGTGCATCACGGCCTCTATCCGCCGACAAGTGCGCAGATAGAGACAATGGCGCGAGTGGTGGCGATACTGTGCATTGAACTCGGCATCTCGCTTGACTGCGTAAAGAGCCACAACGAAGTGGCGCAAATTGACGGATACGGCATTTACGATAACGATCCGGATATGCGCTGGGACTTGTACGGATTGGAAGACACCATCCGTGGCAAAGCGCGGTGGTATGCGCAGCAGTGGGGCGTGGGGTATTTATAAGCGAGGTACAAGTACCTATCGGAGAAAATTTTATCGCCTAAAAACGCCCTTTTTACGCGACGTATTTTTGATTTAGGGAAGTGGAAAATCACATGTATAGTTTCACATTGCGAATTATGCCTATTTTTGATACAATGCAAATGCTAAGCATGGTGGAAGAAAATGAGGTGAGTAATATTTCGCAAGAAGTTATTTTTTTCTTTGATGACTCTGGAGTTCTTCACAGAAATGAGCCGAGTGGCTATTTTGTATATGCGGGATTTGTATTTACTAATCGAAATATACTCGATATTGCAAGGCGTAAATATATAAGCGCAAATAAAGAATTGAAAAGAACACTGAATCGTACAGGTGAATTGAAAGCGTCTAACCTTAAGACAAGACACAAAAGGTCGTTGTTTAATTCTGTTAGAGAATATGATTCTGTTGATGTTGTAGTTGATATTTCGAGAGTTTATGAGTATATACTGGCTGACAAAAAATCTATTTGTAGATATAAGGATTATGTTTTGAAACGCTGTATAAAGAATAAATTAAGTCGATTAATTACGGATGAAACGATATTTCCAAACGAGGACATAAAGATATCGGTTTATATAGATGAACAGTTAACTGCGACAAACGGCTATTATGATTTAAGAGATTCGATCGCGGAAGAGTTGAAATATGGAATTGCTAATTTTGATTATGGAATCCAGTATCCACCGCTGTTCGAGGAAAATGTGATTGTGGATATTCAGTATTGTGATTCAAGTCACAATTATATGATTCAAGCAAGTGATATATTAGCGAATAGAATTTGGACATCCTACCGCGACAAAAAACAAAATTTGCGACAAATAGAGAAGCATACTTCCTTGACATTTCCTTGAGAAAAGGGTAGTATGTTGATACAGACAGAAATGGACTGTATACACTTGGTAGCTGATACTTTGTATTAAGCGTAATGTTAAGTACGCCAGTCAAGTGGGAAAACAGCTGATAATCAGCTGTTTTTTTGTTAGCATTACTCGATTGATTATTAAATGAATTTAAGGTTGTGCAAGTGGTTTGTACTCTTGCACGGCTTTTTTATTGGGGAAAGGAGCAACTATGTATGATAAAAAGATTTTGGCGTTTTGTGCTTGCGGCCTGCTTGGCGTTGGCGTGTTGTGGTGGATCACAGGCGGCGGAGACGGTGACACTGTCGGCGACCGAGTGGCAGACACTCACAGCAGAGTGGTCGAATCTCGAGCGGGGATTGAGCGAGCGAGAGCGGCTAGTCGCCGCACTGGAGAAACAGTCGTTCGGATTGAACGCAGCGTCGAAAGACTTGACGAGGCAAGTCGCCGACTTGAGGCAGGAAGTGACGACGTTGCAGGCCTTGCAGCAAGAGCAAGAGCAAGCGTTGAGCGAGACCGAGCAAGCCTTGCAAGAGGCCGAGCGGTCATTGATGAAGTGGAAAAAAGAAGAGTTGAAAAAGCGGACAAGCCTTGAGCGAAAAAAACGAGCATGGCAGATTGTTGCGGTCGTTGCGGTCGTATATGCGGCGGCGGTTAAATGAAAAGGAGCAGGCATTTTGCCCGCTCCGCTTTTTTATTTTCCGATCTTTTATATAGGTAATAACTATGCAATTTCAAAAAATAGGGCAAGCGGAAAAAATAGGGCAGAAATAGGGCAAACTAATGCAACATGACGCGACATGGAGAAACAAAAACGGCAAGCAAAAACACCCGCAGGGCGCGGGTGCTTGACGTTTATCGACTTAATGCGACATTGTGCAACATTTGCTATTATTGGCTGGCGGAGAGAGGGGGATTCGAACCCCCGGTACGGTTTGCGCCGTACACATGA
>CAMYCX010000026.1 GCA_947254705.1 uncultured Veillonellaceae bacterium | reverse complement strand
TTCCTGTGCCATCATCAAGGTCGATGTCATGGTCGTTTCCATGGTTTCATAGTTTTTCAGCTTGCTGCGCAACAAGTCCATTTCTTCTTCCATTTCACGATGCTCGCGATACACTTTTTCGTAGTCGTTGACAACTTCTTCCAGAAATTGATCCACTTCTTCCGCCACGTATCCGCGCAATCCTTTCGTGAATGTTTTGTTGTGAATATCCATCGGTGTTAACATCTTATTTCCTCCTTTTATAGGTAGCGTTCCAGGCGCACGCCCGGACGTCCTTTGCGACTGGTTCCCGTCAGTTCCGCCAGAATCACCCGGCCGCGTCCGCGAAATGAAATCACATCACCGACCGCCAATGTCTGCGCCGGTCCTTTCGCCCGCTGCCAGTTGACGCGAACTTTCTCCGCTGCCACCGCGGCCGCCATCTTGGAGCGGGAGATACCGAATCCCGCCGCACCGATTGCGTCCAAACGCAACGAAGCCACTGTTGCGCGCAATTCTTTACATACTTCCTCTTTCGGAACGATATCCGTCAACGGCAACGGAGTAACCCGCACGCCAATATTGGCAATATGCTTCCATTCCTGCAGCAAGTACGCCGCCAACGGCGTATCGACAACAACTTGTGCTGTCGCTCCCCGCATGATCACATCGCCGAATACATCACGCTCCAACCCCAGTCCGAGCAGTGACCCGAGCACATCCCGATGACCGATTAACCGATAACGGGGATCCCACTCCGCACATACGGCGGCAATTTGCCAATCCGTTTCACCGGCATGCCCCACCTGACGGAACATGATTTTGCTCCGCTCCGCACCGTGGTATCCGCCCCATTCGTCGGCGGTAATATCAGGAAAATGTGCCGTAATCGTCGTCGCAATTTGTCCTGCCAGCGGTGTCATAAAGGCACTTACGCCATACGGCCGTCCGGCTCGGACTGCCGCCGCCAGGTCAAGCAAACGGTCGGCCTGTTCACCGGCACCGCTCGCCGCAAAATAGCGACTGATTTTCTCCCGTTCATTCATAATGTTTGCTCCGCTGTGCTTCGTGACGATACGTCATCGCACCGTTATCGGCGTATGCAGCCATTACGGGCGATTGTTCCACTGCGGCAAATCCGCACCGAAGTCCGTTGTCGTCTTTGTCGTTGTATAGGTGTAATTTTCTTTGTCTACCGTAATATCCCGCGGTACCGCAAGATAAATCGATTCATTGACCTGTTCCAGCGATCCGTGTTCCGCATAAATCACCCCGGCCACAAAGTCAATCAGACGGCGACAAATTTCTTCTTCCGTCTTTTCCAAATTAATCAGTACCGGACGGTTTTGCAGCAAATGGTCGCCCACTTTGGCCGAATCGTCAAAGCTGTACGGCTCTACAATAATCATGCGGTACGCCTTGGTCGGCTGCACGGACGCATAGGACGAACCGCCCCGACGTTGTAAATCGCTATCGGAGTCCACCCCTTGATAGTCTTCATATTCTTCATAATCATCCGCATAATCCGCCTTTGATCCGCTGAGTTTATCCAATATTCCGCTGAATTTGTCTGTCCAAGCCATGATTGTCCTCCTCAATACTCACGCGCCCCGAAAATCGCCGTCCCGACGCGCACCAAATTGGCACCCTCTTCAATCGCCACTTCAACGTCGTTGCTCATTCCCATGGACAAGTATTTAACCTGTCCTTCCGGCAAGCGCCGTCGCAACTCGTCATACACGTGGTACGCGACGCAAAATACCGGTCGCACCGTTTCCGGCTGCTCTGTCAACGGTGCCATACACATTAACCCCTCAATACGCACATGCGGGCAAGTGGCCGCCACTGCCAGAATATCTTCGTATTCGGACAGTTTCAGTCCGTATTTCGAAGGTTCTTCCGCGATATTGAACTGCAACAATATCCGCTGTACTTTATCCGCTTTGGCCGCCTGCTTGTCAATCTCCCGCAAAATCCGCTCCGAGTCGACGGAGTGAATCAAGTCAAACAGCTGCACCGCCTGTGCCGCTTTGTTCCGCTGCAAATGCCCGATCAGGTGCCATGTCAACGGCGGGCCGTTATACTGACGAATCTTGTCCGCCGCTTCCTGAACCCGGTTTTCGCCGACATGTTCAACGCCTTGTTCGGCCGCGGTAACAACGGCTTCCAACGGATGGTTTTTCGTGACGGCTATCAGCTCCACGCGATCCGCCCGACCGGCCCGAATCCTTGCCGCACGGATGCGATCACGTACCGCATTCAATCCGGCCGTGATGTCCGTCATACTATTCCCCCTTTGTCTATGCTCCCTACATGGTGAATTGTTGTCTTGCTATCCTTTTTATTATAGCAACAAATGGGTGCGATGACAAAACACAATCTTTTTCCGACGGTCATGTCATTTTCCGTCCGTATCCGTCAGCAACGCCGCATACTGTCCGTACCCTTCCTGCTCGAGCTCCGCCAGGGGAATAAACCGCAATGCGGACGAGTTAATACAGTATCGTCTTCCCGTTTCGGTCGGCCCGTCGGGAAATACATGGCCCAAATGCCCTCCGTCGGATCGTACTTCCGTCCGCGGCATGTTCGGAAGCGAATGATCAACATGCTCCGTAACAGGTGCACCGGGCACGGTTTTGTCAAAGCTCGGCCACCCGCAACCGGCATCGAATTTATCCGCCGAAGTAAACAACGGCTCTCCCGTCACCACGTCCACATACAAGCCGACGTCCTCACAATCCCAATACGGATTGGCAAACGGCGGCTCCGTCGCCGCCTGTTGCGTCACTTCGTATTGTATCGGTGTCAGCCGCGTCCGCAACTCGTCTCTTTCACGCTCTGTCATACCCATCCCCTCCTGTTCATTAACGATCCCGTTTATCAGTATTAAACCACAGTCATGCGTTGCTGTAAACGAATCCGAGGCTATCACATGCTATAATAAACAGAGCTTTCTTTCATAGAAGTAATAAAAGGAGTGTTACGATGACGATTTCCTTGATCAGTGGACTGATTTATCTCGCGCTCGGCGTACTTGTGGCCGCGTTCGGTACACTAATCGGTGCCGGCGGCGGGATTATTTTCGTGCCGCTGTTTCTGTTTCTGTTCGGCTGGGAGCCGGCATGGATTGTCGGTACTTCGCTGACGATTGTACTATGCAATGCCTTATCGGGTACCGTTGCGTATGTCCGTCAACATAAAATCAAGTATGACGCCGGCATTGTGTTCGCTATTGCGACCGTTCCCGGTGCGATCGCGGGCGCCGCTCTGGCATCGTATTTCAGCGGCCCGGTTTTCCGTTTGTCGTTCGGTCTGCTGCTTTCAGCGATTGCCCTGTTACTGTTGTGGAAAAATCAGCAAGGCGGTTATGTCGACGAAAGTACGGAACGGCAATTTTCCTACTCTGTCCGATGCGGTGTCATCATCAGTCTGGCAGTCGGGTTCATTTCCAGTATCTTCGGCATCGGCGGCGGCGTGATCCACGTTCCCGCCATGGTCTATTTGCTGGGTTTTCCCGCCCATATTGCTACCGCCACTAGTCATTTCGTTCTCACGATTTCCGCCGCGGTCGGCGTCCTGTCGCATGCCGTTGCGGGGCATATTCACTGGGAATATGCCGCTTGGTTTGGCGGCGGTGCGCTCATCGGCGCACAACTCGGCGCCCAACTGTCGCGGCGCGTACGGGCACGCCGTATTTTATTTCTGCTGGCACTGGCGCTATTGGCCTTGGGCGTACGCTTGATTGTTCTTGCCTGACTTGCCCGCCGACGACAAACGGCGTATACTGATAGACATCATCAATATAAGGAGTGATCAGATGAAACCATACAGTCGTACGGAAACCGTCTGGCAACGAATGAGCGATGCGGAACGCACCGCCTGTCAAGCCTACGGTGATCGGTACAAAGCATTTTTGAATGCCGCCCGCACGGAACGTCTCGCCAGTCGAGAAATCGTCCGTCAGGCGGAAGCGGCGGGATTCCGTCCGCTCAGCGATTACACCGCGCTCCGCGCCGGTGACAAGGTGTATTATCATCACAAACACAAAGCCGTTATCATGGCGGTGATCGGCACGGACGACATGACCGACGGTTTGAAAGTGGTCGGCTCGCATATCGATTCCCCGCGCCTTGACCTCAAAGCCAACCCGCTGGATGAGAAAGAAGGATTGGTCTTTTTACGGACACACTACTACGGCGGCATCAAAAAATACCAATGGGTCACCATGCCGCTCGCACTGGTCGGGGTCGTCATTACCCGCGACGGAAACTCCGTTGACGTCGCCATCGGTTTGGATGCGGACGACCCTGTACTCTACATTACGGATATTCTGCCGCATTTGGGACAAACCCAGGCACAGAAAAAAGTCGGCGATGCCGTAACGGGAGAAATGTTGCTTCCCGTCATCGGCGGCCATGCCGACGGCGATACCAGCGCTAAAGACATGATTCTCCGTCTGCTTGCCGACAAATACGGCATGGAAGAAGAAGATTTCACGAGTGCCGAACTCGAAGTCATTCCTGCCCAGGAAGCGCGCGATGTCGGTTTGGATCGTGCTTTCATCATGGGGCACGGTCATGATGACCGCGTCTGCTCTTTCGGTAACTTGGAAGCCATTTTGGCGGCCCGTCCGGGCGCGAAAACACAAGTCGCCCTGTTCACCGACAAAGAAGAAATCGGCTCGTACGGCAATACGGGTGTCAATTCTTCCTATGTCGTGGATTTCATCATGGATATGCTCGCTCTCACGGGACACCATGACCATCGGGCACTGCGTGATACATTACGTCGTACGGAAATTCTCTCGGCCGATGTCACGGCGTCACTCGACCCGACATTTGCCGATGTCATGGAGCGCAATAATGCCTCCCTTACCGGCTACGGTATTGCGCTGACCAAGTACACCGGTTCACGCGGCAAATCCGGCAGCAACGACGCCAATGCGGAATTTGTCGGCAAAGTCCGGAAAATATTCAACGACAACAATGTGCCGTGGCAAATCGGAGAACTCGGCAAAGTCGACCAGGGAGGCGGCGGTACGATTGCGTTGTACCTTGCGGCTTGGGGCTGCGAAGTCGTCGACTGCGGTGTACCAATGCTCAGCATGCACGCACCTCTCGAGTTGGTGGAAAAAGCGGATGCCTATGCGGCTTATCTTGCATATCGGGCATTTTTTGAAAGCAACTGAATCAATAAAAAACTCTCGACCTTTCGGTCGAGAGTTTTTTATTGCATGTATCATTTGCCATCACCGTTATCTTTACCATTGCGTCACCGACACCAATATCACATATATGATCGGCTGATGCAATAAGTAAACCGCCAATGAATGACGTCCCAACCATGCCAAGGGTGACGATTTGCGACATACGTCCGCCGTTGTCCGTTTATACCGTTGTTGCCAGCAATACCCCGCACGAAACAGAAATATCCACGGCAATAGCGGTACATAATCCAACGAGGCAAACCCGTGCGGCGGGAAACCGATCCACGCACTCCATTCTCCCGCATACCATGAATGTGGCAGCGGGTAAGTCATCGTCCCGACACCGATCATACCGTCACTCACGGATCGCGTTACCGTAAACAAAAGCAGACATATCATTGCACCGACTGTCGGCGCTAACGTTTTCCACGGCCAATATTTCAGCGCCGCACTCAACAGGATGCTTGTTCCCAGCATTGTCAAAATCCCGCAGTGAATTCCCGGCGGAAAAAAGGTCGTTGTGACGACACTGATCATCATACCCGCTGTCAAAACAAGTGTCCCGCGCCGCCATGGCCGACGGTCCAATCCGAATGAAAATCCCGCAATTGCGACAAATAACGCACACGTTACCTGCTGCCATATCATCGCCAACGTTCCCGTCGGGCAAAGCGCCGTATATCCGAACAAACCGCCTGCATCCCACAGTGCATGATATATGATCATTGACACCAATGCCGCACCGCGCCACTCGTCCAGCCAAACGATTCGTTGTCGTTCTGTCGCCAGCGGCTTATCCTGCATGATTTGTTTCTCCTCACTCCCGTTGCGCTCCTCCGATTGCGCCGGCAATCGTCTCTCCCGTCGCCACTAACGGTAAAATCACCGCCACGACAATGCCCGTAACGGTGATGTATGACACAACAAAATCAGTCTTTATCAAAGATACCGAGCGAGAGATACCGCTCTCCCGTATCCGGCAATATCACTACAATTCGTTTGCCGTGCATATCGCGCCGTCGGGCGACATCCCGTGCCGCCGCCACGGCCGCACCGGAAGAAATCCCCGCCAGAATACCTTCCTTTCGTGCCAGTTCACGCATCGTATCCACCGCATCTTCATTCGTCACGGTGATGATTTCATCATAACTGTCCTGCGCCAATACCGCCGGCACAAAATTGGCTCCGATTCCTTGGATCGCATGCGGGCCGGCATGACCCTCGGACAACAGCGGTGATGTCGCCGGTTCGACCGCCACGACATGCAGCGCGGGAATCGCTTCGCGCAGTGCTTGGCTCAACCCCGTGATCGTGCCGCCGGTGCCGATCCCTGCGACCAGTACGTCAATCGCACCGTCCGTATCCGCCAACAACTCCTGCGCCGTTGTTCGCCGATGCGCCTGCGGATTGGCCGGATTGGCAAATTGCTGCGGGATCCATACGTCCGGTTGCGTCTGCTGTATCTCCGCCGCTTTATCCAGCGTCCCCTGCATGCCGTCCGCCCCCGGTGTCAATACAATTTCAGCACCGTAAGCACGCATCAGATTGCGCCGCTCGGCACTCATCGTATCCGGCATAACCATCACTACATGATATCCCTTAACCGCACCGACCATCGCCAACCCGACTCCGGTGTTGCCGCTCGTCGGCTCGACAATCGTCATGCCCGGCCGTAATGTACCGTCCGCCTCTGCCGTCTCAATCATCGAAAGTGCCACGCGATCCTTGACGGAACCGCCGGGATTTCCCCGTTCCACTTTCGCCACCAGCTCCGCCTGCAATCCGTGTTGCGCGGCGTAACGCTCCAAACGGACCAAGGGTGTATGTCCGATGGCATCCGTAATTTGATTTAATATTTTCATTTCACCACATCCTGTCCCGCACGCGGGCGCAAATATACAAACCCGCCGCCCAACAATGTCTCGCGATTCCAAGCCGCCGGTGTAAACATTTTTCGGATACCCTCGTCATAACAAACGGCCCGCGCCGTTTCGCTGTCCGTATCCAGCTCGACAATCGGCACCCAATGCCATCCGTCGATCTCCGTTTCGTTGCCCGCATGCCGATTCAAAAACGCCACCGGTGAATCCGCTTCTAACCCAGCTCGGATAAATTCGACGACGGCAGCGGCACTCGGCCGGTACGCCGGCAGAACGGATATTGCCAACATTTCCACCGCATAGCGACTGATTTCCCGTGCGGCCAAATAACGACGCAATCCGTCCGCCATCCAACGGGTTTTATATAATCCGCCATAACTCGGCGTGACGTATTCCCACAAGTTATCCATGCAGTAGCGAATTTGTCGGCGATCCATGCCTGACGGCCAATCACCGTCTCGCCCCAAGCAATACGCCAACAGACAGGTTGCCGTCGTCGGTCCGCACCCTGCCCGTTGTCGCCATTCATCCGTATACCAATCCTGCGAAAAACCGTAAAACACACCGTCCGCGGTTGCTTGCTGCAGTCGCTCCGGCATCTGCAGGCCGATTCGCATCACAAATCGTCCGCTGCGTCGACGGTGATTGACGCGATCCGATCTCCCTGCTGAATCCGATCTACGGCGTCCATTCCGTCAACGACTTGTCCGAATACGGTGTGCATCCCGTCCAAATGCGGTTGCGGCGCAAAGCAGATAAAGAATTGACTTCCGCCCGTATCTTTTCCGCGATGGGCCATCGATACGGCCCCGCGAATATGGCGATGCGGGTTGCCTTCCGTTTCACATTTAATCGTATACCCCGGTCCGCCTGTTCCCGTTCCCAACGGGCAGCCTGTCTGTGCCACAAACCCCGGAATCACGCGATGAAAAATTAATCCGTCATAAAACCCTTTTCCGATGAGATCCGTAAAATTTTTCACCGTTCCGGGTGCTTCTTCGGGGAACAGCTCCATCGTTATCGTATCCCCGTTTTCCATTGTAATGATTGCTTTCATGATCCTTCCTCCTTATCTATCGATACCTGCCAACCGGCGGCAAATCACTCCCGCCATCAATAATCCCGCAACCGAGGGTACGAACGATACCGATCCGGGAACGACGGGCGCACCTGCCGTGACCGGCGCTTTGTGCGGCAATTCCCGTGAGTACACCACTTGGTGTGCCGTGACACCCCGGCGTCGCAACTCACGCCGCATGACACGTGCCAACGGACATACCTCGGTATCGTAAATGTCGGCGATTTCCAGCATTTCGGGACGACATTTATTTCCCGTTCCCATGGCGGAAATCACCGACACGCCCGCCGCTTGTGCCGACACAATCAATGCCGTTTTCGCCGCCACCGAATCGATCGCATCGGCTATATAGTCCACGTGTAATGACGCAACGAGATCCGTATCTGTCGGTTCATACCGCCGTGTCAACACGGTCACGTCACAAGCAGGGTGAATATCGTGAATTCGTGCCGCCATGACGTCCGTTTTATATTGTCCGATCGTCGATACCAACGCGGGAAGCTGGCGATTCCGATTGGTCTCACTCACCCGATCGGCGTCCAACAGCACCAGTCGTCCGATGCCCGCCCGAGCCAACGCTTCCGCCACGTAAGAACCGACACCGCCCAACCCGAATACCGCTACCGCCGAGCCCGCCAGACGATCGACACCGTCTCCCAGCACCAACCGTGTCCGCTGTGTCCACTCCGTACTCATCATTGCGCAATCATCTCTGCCCGCACCGAGTGGCACGCAACGAATCCGTTGCGTGCCGTCTCCGGTGCGTCGCCGCCGCTATGTACAAAATGAAATGCCATACTTGCCTCCTACACCCATTTCTTTCGATATTGTTTCAGTATAGCACAGCTCCGACACTCGACCAAACTCAGCCGAGTACCCAGCGGGCCCGACTGCCCTGCTCCGTTTTCTGAATTTCCAAACGGGTATCAATCCGTCGCCGCAGCTCATCTACATGGCTGATAATCCCGACCAGTCGTCCGCCCGTACGCAATTCCAGCAACACGCGAATAGCTTCATCCAACGCTTCTCCGTCCAACGTGCCGAACCCTTCGTCAATCAGCATCATATCCATTCGCAAGCCGCCCGCATAGGCCTGTGCGGTATCCGCCAAGCCCAATGCCAGTGCCAACGAGGCCAAAAACGTCTCCCCGCCGGACAGTGTATTGACGGGGCGGATATTCCCCGTCCAACGATCGATGACCGCCAGTTCCAACCCTTCCGTCGAGCGACGATCCGTTGCATGCATTTCCCGCTTTAACTGATAGCGATGATGACTCATGTCCTGCAAGCGCAAATTGGCTAACGTCAATACTTCATCCAAAATTGTCGCCAATACATACCGTTGGAATGTCATCTTTGCCGCCGCCGACGTATCCGTACCGCCGGCCAGTGCCGCCAGACGTCCGACCACCGCATGTTTCTCGTCCAGTTGCGCAATCGCTTTGCTTTCCCGACGATACCGATTGATCCAGTCTTGGTGCGTCTTGAGTTGTTCCTCCGTTCGCGCCAGTTCCTTCTGCTTGGCTCCGCTGGCCGCCTGCGCCTGTTCTTTCGCCTGTTTCAGTTGCTCCAAGTTCGGCGGCGTCCGTGCTTCCAATTCCGCTGTCAACGCCTGCATATCCGCTTCTACACGCCGACACTCCAGTTGATAATCCGTGACCTCCCGTTCGTACTTCTGCCGCTCACCCAATTGCCGCAACATCGTTTCGACTTGCTCCAGCGAATCAAATCCGACTTCCGCGGCGCGTGCCGTCAATGCGTCTTTTTCATCTTGATACTGTTGCCGACATTCCGTCAGACGGCGTTCATATTCTTCCTTCTCCCGCTGCAGGCTTTGGTACTTATTTTCATCCGTCGTCGCATGGGTGTCGCACGCTTCACGACGTGTACGATACTCGTTGATCTTCGTTTCCAGCACCTGCAACCGTTGTGTCAATGCATCACCTTCGCGCCACATCTCGGGAAGTTCTTCCGTCAACGCCTGCATACGCTCCGTCACTCGGGCCAATGCCGTTTCCGTTTCATGATACGTCTTCTGTGCCGTTTCGTGTGCCTGTGCCGCTTGCGTCAACGCCGCTTGTGCCGCTTGCAATGCCTGTTCCTGTAGCGGCTGCTCCGTTTGTGCCGTTTCAACTTGTTGCCATAACGCTTCGGCATCTTTTACCGCGGCCGCCAGAACGTCCCTCGGTTCTTCCCCGACTTCTTTCTCGCGACGGGTACAGTCCGCCGCCAGTTGCGTTTCAAGGGCACAACACGCCGCCACATTCGCCCGCATCTCCTGTCGCCGATTTTCCGCGGCTTGCCACGCCGCCTGTGCCGTCTCTTCTTCCTCTGCAGTCGGTACATACTCTGCCGCCAATGCCGGCTGCGGATGCTCGCACGCCCCGCACACAGGGCAGGGTGCGCCGTCATGCAAGGTCGCCGCCCATGTCGCCAATCGATCTTGTTCGCGCAAAACGACAATCCGCTCCCATGCGGTTTTGGCTTGTGTTGCGGCCGCATCCGCCGCCTGTTGTGCCGTCTCGGCGGAAACCCGTTCGGCGGTCGCCTTGGCGAGGTCTTTCACGCTCGTTTGCCAGTCATCATACGCCTGTACTCGGCTTCGTGCATGCGCGATCGCCGGTCGTACATTGTCAGCCAATCCTATGATCGACATGATGTTCTGCATTCGGTTTGTTGCCTCGCTCAATGCCGTCTCCGCATCCGTTTTACGTTGCTCCGTCGCCGCCTGTGCATCGTGCGCCCGTTGTAGCTTCGTCCGTTGCTGTTCCGCCTCGGTCCGTGCTTCCTGCCAGCGTTGCCGCCGCAATTGTTGCTGTTGCAACTCCGCCAACTCCCGCACCCGTTCGTTTTGCTTCTCTTCGGTCTCACGCAATGCCTGTCGCTCACGCTCCCAGTATTCGGCTTTTTCCTTGCTTGCCGGCAAGGCCTCTTCCACCGCTTGCAAACGGTCGCGAATTCCCTTTCCGTCCGCCGTCAACTGTTGCCACGCATGATACCGATCCTGCATCTCCGCCGCATGTTGCAGCTGTAGGCAAAGTGCCGCCCGAGCATCCATCTCCGGTTTCTTGCGTGCCAGTTGCGCCTGTTGCTCGCGAACCTTCGCCGCTAAACGGAATCGTTCATCCAGCTGCTCTCCCGCCGTCAATGCCTGTTGCGCCTGTTCCGCCGCCGCCGCCGTCGCAAGGATCTCCTCTTTCGTCGTCGCCAGCGTTTTTTCCAATTCATCCCGACGCTGCTCCAACATCTCAACGGAGTCCGCATCAGCCGCCTCCAGATAACTTTCCCGTTTGCGGTTGTGCTCCTGATACGCATTCGCCAAATCCCGTGCTTTATCCCGCAACCGTTCCGTTACTCGAGCAAACACGTCCGTTGAAAACAACTTCGCCAAAATGGCTTCCCGACCATTCGAACCCGCCAACAGCAACTTGCGGAAATCTCCTTGCGGCAAAAGAACGACCTGACGAAACTGATGTACCTCAAACCCGATAATATCCACGATTTTCGGATTGACATATTTGTCTCCCAACGATTCCGTCTCCGTCCCGTTCTCGTCAATACGCAACAACTCTGCCGTTGCCGGCGCAATCCGTGTCCCTTCTCCTTTTTTCTTGCGTACTTCCTGCTCCGGTCTGCGCCGCACCCGATACCGCTCACGCCCCACGGCAAAATCGAGCGTCACCTCCGTCGTCAGGTCTTCCGGCGCATAGTCGCTGCGCATATGTTTGGCATCCCGCTCGGCACCGCTCGTCGTACCGTACAGTGCATAACAGATCGCATCGAATATGGTTGTCTTTCCTGCCCCGGTAGGCCCGTGTACCAGAAAGAACTGCCGTGTTCCCAAGGCCGTGAAATCGATCTCCTGCCGCTCCACATACGGCCCGAATGCCTGCATCACCAATCGTAACGGTCTCATGCTTCTTCCTCCGTCAATACCTCCTGCCAAATATCCGCCATGACCGCTCTTTCTTCCGCCGTCATCGGTTGCCCGCCGACATCCGCAACAAAACGCGCGAAAAGCTCCGTTTTATCGACCTTACGAATATCCTGCGGTGCCGGTGCCTCCTGCACGCTCACCGTTTCCAACGGCTCAATGCCCAATACATTGGGGAATTTTTTGCGCAACCGTCCGATTCCGTCAAGCACGCCTTGCGGCTGATGCAACCGTACCAGTAAATAATCGTCACTCACGGGAACGGCATCGCTCATCAACTCGGCGAACGTCCCTTCCACAATACGCATATCATGTCGCGGCTGCAGATGCACCGTTTCACGCGAGATGCTCCCGTCCGCCGCCAGCGTCACGCATTCAATCCCCTTGGTGTCCGTCGCTTCGCTGAACGAATATTTGAGCAACGAGCCGCTGTAACGTATCTGCGCGGCACCGACACTCTGCGGGCGATGTAAATGCCCCAACGCCGTATAACTGAACTCGCTGAACGTCGTCCACGGGACTTGTGAACTGCCGCCGACCGACAACGGACGCTCCGACTCCGACTCCATGCCGCCGGCGACAAATCCGTGCGCCACCGCAATCGAACGTGCCCCCGCCGGAATCTGCAAGCGCATCCGCCGCACCTGCTCGGCAAATACGCTCGCATAATCGCCGACTTCGGGCGCGTCAAACGTAATCCGCACCGTTGCGGGATCGGCAAATGCCAGCGGACACACATACACCGGTCCCGCCTCGTCCTGCAATACGACGGGTGCCGTATCCGGCCGCGCCACACCGTACATATATACGCCGCCCGCACGCATCAGACGACTGCCGAAATCAATTCGCTCCGTACTGTCATGATTGCCGCTGATGGCAATCACGGGCACTTGTCGTACCGCCAATCGGTCCAGCACCTCATCCAACAGACGCACCGCCTCCGCCGGCGGAATGGCCCGATCATAAATATCACCGGCGATGATCACCGCATCCGGCCGCCACTCATCCACCAAATCAATAAATTGCTCCAGTACATACTCCTGATCTGCCGTCATATATTGTTCATAAAAAATTCGTCCCAAATGCCAATCCGCCGTATGGATAAACCGCATGCCTCACGATCCTTTCCTACTATATCGCCCCGCTCAGCGGGACGCGGTCCGTACCAACGCCTGTACCAGGCGTGCCTGCAATGCTTCGCCACGAGCGCGATCGACATCACGGGCATGTCCCCGCGACGGTCCTCGCCACACGACCACCGTCCGCCCCTCACGGGCAAACACCGTCAGCATCGCCTGCCAATATAACGTCAACTCCGGACGTTTACCAATCCAATGCGCCGTCATCCGATCCGACGGAAACGCCGTGATACACACAAGCTGTCGCTCCTCGGGAGAAAACGTCCGTGCCGCAGGGATCCATTCCTCCGCGATAAGCGCCTGTATCAAATCATCGGCCGCCGTCGCCGTATCATTCGGCAATACCGTCTCGTATCTTCCGTCATCAAGCTCTTTCGTGACGGCATTCACCGCCGCCAATTGGGCCCGTTGCTCCTTAGTTAAGCGAATCGCCGACTCGTCACGACATTCCCGCTCGGGCCATCTTGTTCCGACCTCGCCGAATACGCCGCCATAACGTCCCACGCCGATCCCCACGCCGAGTGAAATCGCCTGCGCCTGGATCGCCATACCGCTCACCATCACCAACGCCAATAGCGCCGTTCCCATTCGTTGCATTCGCATCGCCTCCTTCGTCTACCTGTATTATACCAAACATCAGCATCTGCGACGCGCCCGCCAAATGCCGATTCCGTTTATTCCCTCAATGTATGATATAATAAATTGATTATAAAGGAGGAGTATATGCTCGAACATTTTGGAACACTGACAGTCTCACAGCCGATTCTCAAGGCCCTCAACGATATGGGTTTTGAAGAACCGACTCCGATTCAACGCGAATCAATCCCGATTGCCCTCAGCGGCGCGGACCTCATCGGTCAAGCACAAACGGGGACAGGCAAAACAGCCGCCTTCGGCATACCGATTTTAGAACGTACCCGTCCCGCCAAACAAGGGCCGGTCGCACTGATATTGGCACCGACACGTGAACTTGCGATTCAATCCGCGGAAGAAATCAACCGCTTGGCACAATACCTGCCCCATTGGGCATTGCCGATCTACGGCGGGCAAGACATGGGACGGCAACTGCGCAGCCTGCGTAAAAATCCGCCGATCATTGTCGCCACCCCCGGCCGTTTGATGGACCACATGCGCCGCGGCACCATCAACCTGGACGAAATCAATATCGTCGTCCTTGATGAAGCCGATGAAATGCTGAACATGGGATTCATCGAAGACATCGAAACCATCGTCTCCGCTACCCCCGATGCACGGCAAACACTGCTGTTTTCCGCCACCATGCCGCCCGCCATTCGTGCGCTGGCGGATAAGTTTTTGACGGAACCGCAACATGTCACCATGAAAATGGCGCAAG
>CAMYCX010000025.1 GCA_947254705.1 uncultured Veillonellaceae bacterium | reverse complement strand
CGGTAAAGGCCGTTATTTTTTGTGGAAAGCAGTTGCTTATTTTACAAAAAGAAGACCTTGAAGGTCGTCATCCGTGGGAATTCCCGGGCGGCGGGCTAGAGTTCGGCGAAGATTTTGCCGTGGCGCTACGGCGGGAAGTACGCGAGGAAACCGGTCTTTCGGTCGATATTTTGGGGCCGATCGGATTGTGGGAGTACAGGCGCACATCATCGTACTATCTAACGGGTATAATCATGGCGTGCACGACGGTGTCTCGTGATGTGCGTTTGTCAAAAGAGCATAGTGCGTATGCATGGGTATCGCCGCGAGAGTTGGCGGAATACCCTTTGCATGACTCGTTGAAACGTGCTTTGGAACGTATTTCGACGGATAAATTGGCAGCGGCATTGACCTTGTCACGTCGATTGCTCGGAGAAGAGAAATGATACAAATTTGGGGCGACAAAAAATGTCGTGATACGCAAAAGGCGGTTCGATTTTTCAAAGAGCGGCGGATTCCCGTTCAATATATCGAATTGAGGGAGAAAGGGCCGAGCAAACGGGCATGGGAGAGTCTTATTCGCGGAATCGGACATTGTCCGATTGATCGTGATGGTCGCGTATTTCGTGAAGCCGTTCCTCAGGGAACGAGTTTTGATGCGTTGACATTGCTGCAAGAACATCCGACTGTGGCCGTGACACCGCTGGTGCGCGACGGTAACCGCGCAACTTGCGGGTATCGGCCTGAGGTATGGAAAATATGGCAAAAGGAGGGAAACGCATGAGCGGCAAACTGATTGTGCTCGAAGGCAGTGACGGCAGCGGGAAAGAAACACAGGCGCGGCTGTTGACGGCTGAGCTGCAAGAACACGGTGTGTCGGCACGTATGGTAACCTTTCCCAATTATGCAGGAGAAGCATCCGCACCGGTACGGATGTACCTGGCGGGGCGTTTCGGTACGCATCCGTCCGATGTAAATGCCTATGTTGCTTCTACATTTTATGCCGTAGATCGATTCGCCTCTTATCGGGAAGACTGGGGTGCATTTTACGAAGCCGGCGGTACGATTGTTGCCGATCGGTATGTGACGAGTAATATGGTGCACCAGATGACCAAGCTGGAAGATGAAGCGGAGTGTGAAGCGTTTTTGGCGTGGCTTGATGATTTGGAATATACCAAGTTCGGCTTGCCGCGACCGGATGCGGTATGTTTGCTTGATTTGCCGATCGAGATGACGGAGGCGCTGATCGTCGCACGTGAAGGGCAAGACGGCGGGGATATCCACGAGCGTGACAAGGATTATTTACGTCGTTGCCAGGCAGCCTATGCCCGATTGGAGATGCGTTACGGCTGGCATCGTGTGCAATGTGCACGAAACGGCAAATTACGTGGGAAAGAGGATATTCATACGGAGATTTGCCGCATTTGGGCGGATATAGGACCCAAAGAATGATATGTCAGCAGTATTGCAAGAACCCCCTTTCATCGGATGATTTATCCGTTGGAAGGGGGTTGTATTGTTTAGTGTAAAAATGTTACGGTTTCGGCCCGAGAAAATGCACTATTCCTCTTTGCATTTGCGCTCCGTGTGAGGGTGCAGTTTTCCGGATTCATCTTTATAGTAGTGTGCTTCTGCGGGGATATGAATGGTTTTGGGAGCGGTAAAACCGCGCCCGATGACATCGGCGGTCGGAGTGATAAAGATAAATGCATTGGGGTCGATTTCCGTGATGACTTCTTTGAGACGTGCGATTTGTGTAAGGTTAATGACAACAAAAACAACCCGTCGTTCCAACTTGGTAAATGCTCCTTGTCCGTACAGCATAGTGACGCCGCGGCCGACATGGCGGATGACGCCGTCGGCAATTTCATCCGGTCGGTCGGAAATAATAAAAGCGGTTTTGCGTTGGTTGAGACCGACCACGACCTTATTGGTCATGACAGACTGAATATACATACCGGCGAGAGTGAGTACGGCAAGTTCCAGATTAAACAGATACGCACTGATGGCCATAAGGATTACGTTGAATCCGAAAATGACGCTCCCCATTTCAAAAGAGTAATATTTTTTTACAACGGCCGCGATGACATCGAGACCGCCGCTGTTGCCGTCATAGCGGTACATCAGACCGGAACCGAGGCCGATTAAAACACCGCCGAATACGGCAGACAAGATCGGATCGCTGATGTGGGTACGAGCAGCGAGAAATGCGGTGGAATCGACAGTGAGTGAAATCATCACCGTGCCGAATATCGACATCAGCGTATAGCGGCGTCCGAGAAAGCGTATCGCCAACAGCAGAATCGGGATATTCAGAACCAGGTTGGAGAGACCGAACGAGATTCCCGACAGATAGTAAATGATAATGGAAACACCCGACATTCCTCCGGAGAGCAGGTTGTGAGGGATATAAAACATATTTAAGCCGAGTGCATAGATAAAGCAGCCCACGGTAACCATCAGCATAGTTTGCAAAGTGCGATTCATGGATGTCCTTTCCGTTGTAATGTATTCGTTGTCGAACAAAATAAAATCAAGTATACTAATACAGTGGTGAGACTTCGGCATCAGTTTACTGCTCACCGATATCACCATAACAATTTCATTATACCTATAATGATGAGGTTTTACCAGTTGAGGAAGTGGATTATGCAGGAAGAATTGGCACCTGCCAAGATTAATTTAGCATTGGCGGTTCTCGGCGTGCGTGAGGACGGATATCATGAAGTGGATACAGTCATGCATTCCGTGGAGCTCAGTGACTCCGTTTATTTCATGGCGGCGGATGATACCGTTTTTTCGTGTGATTGTTTGGATATTCCTTGCGGTGCGGGCAATTCTGCCTATGATGCGTTGCAGTTGATGCGTCGGTATACGGGGCGTCGTGACGGTGTGCATATGCATTTGCGCAAACGTATTCCGCATGGTGCGGGATTAGGCGGCGGTGCGTCTGATGCGGCGGCCGTATTGCGGGGGTTGAATCGCTTGTGGCGACTGGAGTTGTCACGACCGGAGTTGCGGTGGTTGGCTCGGCAGCTCGGCACGGATGCCGTATTTTGCTTGGAAGGCGGTGCGGCACGCGGTACAGGGCGGGGGGATGTGCTGACCGCATTACCTGTATTGGCGCCTACGGAATTGGTTATCGTTAAACCGCCGGTGTCAGTGTTAACAAGCGAAGCATATCGGGCGTGTGACCGTGTCGGTCGGACAGGAGCGGTAGACGTGACGGGGATGGTCAATGCACTGCACAGCGGTGCCGGTGAGATGGTACGTCGACGATTGGGCAATGTGTTTGAATCGGTATTGTTCCCGACGGAACCGATTTTAGCGGAGATCAAACAGGTGTTTGTCAAGATGCGTTATCCGGTCTTGATGAGCGGCACGGGGACGGCATTTTTCGTGATGACGGAGAGTCGTCGTGACGCGCGCAATGTTGCGGAACGTGTGCGGGAGCGGCATGCGGATTGGCAGGTATGGTGTACACGAACAAGGGGTGGAATTACAGAATGAAGAAAAATGAACAGCGCAGATTGCAGCCGATTTCCTTGGACGAATATCGGCCGTTGCGTGAAGTGGTGGCGGAAACATTACGGCATGCGATACAGGAGGGGGTATTGGCGCCCGGCGAGCGGTTGATGGAGATTCATTTGGCGGACGAATTGGGGGTTTCACGGACACCGATTCGCGAGGCGATACGTGAGCTGGAAGCGGACGGATTCGTGGTGATGATTCCGCGACGCGGAACGTATGTGGCCGATATTTCATTAAAAGATATCTCGCAAGTATTCGAAATTCGCTCGGCATTGGAGGAGTTGGCAGCCAGTTTGGCGGCGGAGCGAATCACGGATGCGGAGTTGGAAGAATTGGAGCGCTTGCTGCGTGATATTCGCGTACACATGGATGAACAGGATTTTGATGCGATTATCGCTGCCGATGTACAATTCCATCAAGTATTATACGAGGCGAGCAGGAATACGCGTCTGATCGAAATTATCAATAATTTGCGTGATCAGATTCTGCGGTTTCGTTCGGTGTCGCTTCATTATCCCGGACGGTTGGAAGAAACGTGGGAAGAACATTGCAAATTGGTGGAAGCCATTGCGATGCATAATGCATCACGGGCAATGAAAATTGCCGCAGTGCACATGGAGAATTCTGAAAAAACGTTGCTGAAAGGAATTGCGGAAAATAAAGAAGCGGCCGACTTTATCCATGAGTTGCATCGTCAGGAGAAAGAATGAAGCCGACGACACTCGTATTTCCTTTGCGCGCTGACGGTGCGGTGCTGCTCGGACGAAAGCGGCGCGGTTTCGGTGCGGATAAATGGAACGGATTCGGCGGTAAAATTCGTCCCGGTGAAACGCTGGCGGAATGTGCGGTACGTGAGTTAAAGGAAGAAACGGGGTTGACGGCAGCAACAAAAGATCTGGAATGGCACGGAGAGTTGCAGTTTCGATTTGAGGGAAACTCGGATCAGGATCACCCGGCACGTATTTATCTTGTGCACCGATTTGATGGGGAGCCTCATTTGACCGAAGAAATGGATCCGCACTGGTTTGCACCCGATGAGATTCCTTATGCGGCCATGTGGGCTGCAGATCGGGAGTGGATACCGCGGATATTGTCGGGAGAGCGTATCGCCGGTGAAATCGTATTTACGGAGACGGGAGATGCCGTACTGTCACAGCGTTTGCTGCAGATCGAGGAAACAGATGTTACCTCGTAATGATTGGCCGATACGATTGCTTTCCTGGTTTGACAAGAACGGTCGCGAGTTGCCGTGGCGGGAAGATAGAACGGCCTATACGACATGGGTGTCGGAGGTGATGTTGCAGCAGACACGCGTGGAGGCGGTGCGACCGTATTATATGGCATGGCTGCATCGCTTTCCGACACCGGCAGCGGTCGCGGCGGCGGATGAAAGTGATATTCTTCATGCCTGGCAAGGACTGGGGTATTATCGGCGGGCGCAACATCTGTATCGTGCCATGAAGGAAGTAACGGAGCGCTATGGTGGTGAGATCCCGTCTGATAAGGATGCATTGGCGGCATTGCCGGGAGTCGGGCCCTATATGCTTGGTGCGATACGATCGCTGGCGTTCGGATTGGCAGAGCCGGCTGTGGACGGAAATGTGCTGCGTGTTTTCGCCCGTTTGTACGGAATAGAAAATGATGTGTTGCTTTCCTCTACTCGTAAACAAGTGACGGCGTTGACACGGGAGGTTATTCCCGCTGATGCGCCCGGTGCGTTTAATGAAGCATTGATGGACTTGGGGGCCATCGTTTGCATGCCACGTTCGCCACAGTGTACGATTTGTCCTTTGCAAGCGGATTGCGTTGCACATCAAAACGGACAAGAAGCGGTCTTGCCGGTGCGCCAAAAGAAAACAAAACAATTGACAGAGCGTGTCGCCGTAGCGATCGTATCGCATAACGGAAGGTATTTGTTGCATCGACGCAGCAGCACGGGAATGCTTGCCAACATGTGGGAATTTCCGTCGGCAACAGGGAAGACGCTGACGGAAGCCTGTGCGCGTTTGTGCGAGTGGCGCGGATTGGAGCCGCCTCGGCGTATATATTGGCGTCATCGGCATGTGTTTACGCATCGTATTTGGGAGATGCGGGCCTATCGTTGGGAGTGTGAAATACCGACACAAGATGACGAGCGCTGGTGGACGTATGACGAATTGCGGACAATTCCGCTAGCAGGGCCGCATGCGCGTTTGGCGGCGATCTTGACATAAGAAGGAGAGACAATGAATTATTGGATATTGTTTTATGTCATCGTAATGGGCGTCGTATCGATCATGAATGCGTGGAATTATGCATCGTTGATTACCTACGGTGATAAGAACAAGCGACGTAAATATACGATTATGTCGGTGCTGATGTTGCTTTCGGCTTTCGGCTGCGGTTACTTCATTTATTATAAAGAGACTTATCTTTCACTTTCAGGGACGGTCGTAGTTGCACTGGCATATGCCGCGACGATTTGGGTTGTAGCGATGTTGGTGATGTGGATTCCGCTGACAGTCTTGCGATTGTTGAGACGACTCGGTAGCACGCGGGTATGGAGTATTGCGGCTACCTGTTTATTGGTGCTGACATTTGCCGTGTCGGCATACGGAGCGGTTGACGGACATTTGCATTGGGAGCGAGAGCGTCTTGAAGTGACTTCGGAGCATTTGCCGCAGAGCTTTGAAGGATTGAAAATTGCTCTTATTGCCGATACGCATATCGGGCCGTATTATCGGCTGGACGATTTGCGTGAACAGATCGCCGATGCCCGTCGGGAGCGTGCGGACTATGTGGTTATTGCAGGAGATTTGATTGACGAAACGGATCCCACGGTATTGAAGGAGTTACAGGAAATCATCAACAACGAAGGGACATATTTTACATACGGGATTGATTTCGTTTGGGGTAATCACGAATATTACTACAATCGGCCGCGGGTGGAGACTGCTTTGCGCGGAACACGGCTGCGAATTTTGGAAAATGAGCATTATGAATTGCGCCGTGGTAACGCAGCGATTATCGTGGCCGGCGTGGACTATCCTTTTGGGAAGGAGTCGCGGGCAAAAGAAGTGGAACAATTTACGGATGCGGCACTTGCGGGAACGACGGAAAATCAATTTCGGATCCTGATTGCACATCATCCCGACTTTATCAAAGCGGGATTTGACCGGAACGTAGACTTAATTTTAGCCGGACACACGCATGGCATGCAGATTAATATCATGGGGCATCCGCTTTTACCTTTATATGTGTATAATCGCGGTGCATTTTATGAAAGACAATCCGTCGGTTATGTGACTCGCGGGACGGGACACTGGTTCCCCTTTCGGACCGGTTGCCCGCGGGAGTTGACGTATATTACATTACACGCAGGCAAGAAAAAAGAGGTCAAATGACCTCGTAGCGGTGAATGATTATTGTCGTTGTGCCGCTTTTTCCATGAAGCGTCGGCAGGCAACCGTAAAGCGTGTGTGTGTACCGCGGGCAACTTCTCCCGCTTCATCATGACAGGAAAAGCGAAATTCGTAGCGGCGTCCTTCGTGAGCGATGATTTCTGCGGTAGCTGTGATCGTCATACCGACGGGAGTCGCAGCCATATGGTCGAGTGAGATATGTGTGCCGACAGTGGTTTCTCCGTCCGTCATATGCGGCGCCAATGCAGCGACGGCAGCACCTTCCGCGGCGGCGGCGACCACCGGCGTGGCACATACGGCCAGTGTACCACTGCCGATGGATGCTGCGGTGCGTTCAGGGGTGACCTTCAATTGACAGGTACCGATAGTTCCGATGAGGTTCATACTAGTCTCCTTTCCGGTGTGGCATCTATTTTCTTTATTGTATCGTGTGTATTGAAAAAAGTCACGCTGATTTGGAGTGCCATGACGGATATGATATAGTGGGGGCAATTAACGGAGGTATATTATGCGCGGAATGGTCGTGTATTATTCTTATTCGGGACATACCCGACAAGTAGCTGAAGTAGCGGCACGGGCTGCCGGTTGGCGATTGATCGAGTTGACGGTGACACCGCCGTATACAGGCGGTTACTGGAAGATGGTCGCTCGTGTCGGCAGCGAAATGGTAACGGACAATACATCACGTACGGTCATACCCTCGCCGGAGATCATCCGTGATGCGGATCGTATCATCTTGGCCATGCCGACTTGGTGGTTTACTTATGCTCGGCCCTTGCATCGCTGGGTGCAGGAAGCGGAATGGGGAAAGTGTCGGCTGTACGGTTTGTTGACATGCGGAGGGCAACCCGGACGCAGCCGGAGCGATTTAGCGAAAGACAGTGGGGGAGCACTTCGAGACATGTTAATTATCGATTGTCGTAGCGGTAACCCAATTCCGAATGAGCGGGAGATCGCAGCGTGGGTGAATGATATTGTAATGAAAGGATAGAAAGCGAGGATAAGATGAAATATATCAGCACGCGCGGTCACGCCGCAACTGCACCGGCCCAAGCGTTAGTACAGGGATTGGCAACAGACGGTGGATTATATGTACCGGAAGTATTGCCTTCGGCGAGAGACTGGATACAGACGACCGGGTGGAGTTATGAGCGATTAGCGGCAGAAATAATTCGATTATTTTTCGGCTGGGAAGAGAAATCAGCGATACAACTGTCTCATGAAGCGTATCACGGCACATTTGAGAGGGAATCGGTCATTTCATTGGCCGCGCTGGGAGACGGTGTTCATGCCGTCGAACTGTTTCATGGACGCACATTGGCATTTAAAGACTTGGCATTATCATTGTTTCCCCATTTATTGGTACGTGCGAAACAGGATCTGGGCCAAACGCTACGGACCCTGATTTTAACCGCTACGAGCGGAGATACAGGAAAAGCGGCGATGGCGGGATTTGCCGATGTTCCCGGCACGGAAATCATGGTGTTTTATCCGGCTCATGGCGTCAGTCCCATGCAGCGGGCACAAATGCAGACGCAAACGGGAGAAAACGTGCATGTTGTCGGTATTGAGAGCAATTTTGATGAAGCGCAACAATTTGTCAAACGTGTTTTTTCATCGGCGTCGATGCAGGAGAAAGCTCGTATCGCAGGGGTGGCTTTTTCCAGTGCGAACTCCATCAATATCGGTCGTTTGATTCCGCAAATCGTATATTATATCCGTACATATACTGAATTGGTACGGACGGCACAGATGAATGAAGGAGAGACGTTTGATGTTGTAGTACCTACGGGTAATTTCGGCAATATTTTGGCAGGTTATCTGGCCAAACGGATTGGAGTGCCGATTCGTCATTTGATTTGTGCTTCCAACGAAAATCATATTTTAGCGGATTTCTTTGCGACAGGCGTGTATGATCGTCGTCGTGAATTTCATGTGACGCACTCACCCTCAATGGACATTTTAATTTCGTCAAACTTGGAACGGTTCTTGTATTATGCGGTGAACGGTGATACTGAACGTGTTGCACAATTAATGAATGATCTGCAGGATACGGGATGTATGGCATTAACAGAAAAAGAGCGGCAGGCGATGGATCATTTTATCGGAGGATGGTTGACTGATGAAGAAACACTGCACGTGATCCATGATGTTTACATGCAGACAAAATATTTGCTTGATCCGCATACTGCGGTTGCCTATGGCGTGACAGAGCGACTTCGCGTCCGCGGCATGATCGGTGATCGTCCGCTGGCTGTTATAGCAACAGCACATCCGTATAAATTCCCGGACACCGTGGCGGCAGCATTGGGTATACCGCTCGCGCACGATCCGTACCATACACTGGCGGTGCTGGAAGCACAGACCGGAATTGTCGTACCGACGGCACTGGCGGAATTGGCAGATAAGCCGATCCGATTTACGGAAGTTGTAGCCAAAGAGGATATGGATGCAACCGTTTCGGCAGTGTTGCGACAAATGAAGGAAACAAAGTGAAGGCGGGCGATTTGACACGATTATGAAACGGGAATGGAGTGAACGCGAAGAGCGCTATATCAAGTGGGGACTGGTGTTGTCGCTACTGGTATTGCTGGCTGCGATTCATTGGCTTGATCCGGATTTTTATCCGACGATTTGGCATCTTTCACAAAGCGGAGACTTCAACGGTACTGTACGTTACATTAAAAGTTTTGGCACATGGGCGATGGTGGTCAGCTTTTTAATTGACGTAATGATTAATATTGTTGGTTTTTTACCGTCCATATTTCTATCCACCGCCAACGGCTTGGTGTTCGGACTCGGTTGGGGAATTTTGATTTCATGGATCGGTGAAACAGTGGGTGTGATTATCTCCTTTTGGATGATGCGAACGCTGTTTCGAAATATGGCGAAAGAGATGATTGCAAAGAATCAGATGTTAACCAAGCTTGATCAGTACAGTACTCTTTGGGCAATGGCGATTGCTCGGGCGGTTCCGTACTCACCGAACGGATTGGTCACGGCACTCGGCGCGTTGTCGAGTATTTCGTATCGCGACTATATCATCGGTTGCTTTCTCGGCAAACTTCCTTCGGTGGCGATTGAAGTGATTGTAGGACATGATATCGTTAATGCAGATGAAAATCGTATGCGTTTGACGGTCATCGTGTTGGGAGTGACATTGGTGTACGGGTTTCTCTGGTGGTGGACGCAACGACGTAAAAATATGGATAAATAGGGCACAAAAAATGACTTGCGTAACAGCAAGTCATTTTTTATATGCCTTGATATGTCAAGTTGACAAGGTTTCTTCTTATAGCAATTTGCGCAACTCAACCGGTGTTTTCGGCGAGAGATATGCAGGTGGAATATCCAAGACGGTGAAGCAGCCGGTCGCACCGTGATCCGCAAGACGCATAAGCGCTCGTGCGTAAGCTACGAGAACGCTGGCCGTAAAAGACGGATTGCTGTCCAACCGCAGGTTGTATTCAATCACTTCCGTCTCACCGGGCTTGGTTTCCCCGACACGCAAGACAAAGCCGCCGTGCGGCATCGCGTTATGGTTGCGATTAAGTTCTTCTTGACTGATGAAGTGGACGATCGTTTCGTACCCGTCAAAATAGTTTGGCATCGTTTTAATTGCCTGTTCGACTTCACAAGCATCCGCTCCCTCTTGCAGCACAACGTAACATTCCCGCAAATGGGAGTCTTCCGCACGGATGGCAGCCTGCTCACCGCGTCGGCATTGCTCGATGTATTCCTGTTTGGGAACGGTGTATTGTTTAGCGTCGGCAACGCCGGGAATACGCCGGATGGCATTGGAGTGACCTTGACTGATGCCGCGCCCCCAAAATGTATAGTTTGTTCCGTGCGGGAGTACCGATTCACTGTATAACCGCTGGAGAGAAAAAAGCCCAGGATCCCAACCGACGGAAATTAACGAAACTTTTCCGGCCGCTTTTGAAGTGGCATTGAGTTCAGTAAAGTGTTCTTCAATTTTGGCATGGGTGTCAAAACTGTCCACAATATGAAATTGTGAGGCGATCTCCCGTGCCTGTGTCATCAGGTCGTTGGCTGATCCGCCGCAGAGCATCATCACGTCAATCTTACCAACATACTCATCCAATCGGTCCATGGTGCATACCGGGATTCCGCTTTCACTTTTAATACCGGTTCGTCGTGAAAAAATAGCTACGAGTTCGATGTCGCTTTGGCATGCAGCGGCAAGTTCGATCCCCCGTGCCAGATTGCCGTAACCGACAATACCGATTCGTAATGGTTTCATGTGTATCATCCTTTCTTTTTAGTGTGATTATTATAGCAAATTTTCAGTCGGATGCAATGGATGTTTGTCTGTTTGTCGTAACAGAAAGCAAAAATGTTGGTATAATGATAGCAAGTACCAAAGGGGGGAATTCTTTTGCACATCGTGAGAATGGAGATAGAAAACTATCGGACATTTCGTCAAGTGCAAATGACGTTTCACACACAGCTGAATTACTTGGTCGGGTCACACCGAATCGGGAAGTCCAATTTTTTGGATTTGCTGCACACGTTACATACGAAAACTCGATTTGCACGGACGGATTTCTTGGATGCCGAGCAGACGTTGCGCGTGCGCATTACACTTCAACTGAAAGCACGTCATACATTACTGACGGACGGGTATCCGGTACTGGATGATGACGGCTTTTTGCATCTGGAAGTGGCACAGCAACCACATGCGGAAATGTTCACAGTCGTAAATTTGGAAACGGGACAACCGGTTGACAGGACTTGTTTACACCAGTTGCACTATGTGTCTCACATGCCGTCACAATTGGGGCGATTGGGGATGGACCCGGTACGGCAGGCGGCAATTAAAAGCTCTGTTGAAGGATATTTTGCTGATCGAGGTGAGGACGCAGTGGCATTGCTCGAGGAGCTGGCAGCTCGTACGGGCGTACGTTCGGAGGAAGTCGCTACGGCGATGACACAGGTGAACGACTGGTTGACGTATTTGCATACGGGAGTTCCTGAAGAACGGGCAGCGGCACAGACGTTTCGAATGTTACTTGCGGCGGTATTTCAATTGGTGACGGAATTGGTGGACTTGCGCCATCAGTATCAGCAATTTTGGGAGAACAATTTGCTGATGGATGCACGGAATCGCCGCTACTTGCCTTTGATTATCAGCATTGATGAGCCGGAAATTCATTTGCATCCGTTTTTGCAGCGAGCATTACTGCATTTTTATCGGGATATCATTGACAATAAGAGCCGTTTGGTCAATGATTTGCTTTCTTATTTCTTGGGGATAGACGGGTTGGAGGGTCAGCTGTTTATTGTTACCCATTCGACGGATTGTCTGATCGACGATTACCATTACATCATGCGTTTGTACCGTAATGCGGAGGGGCAGGTTTGCGCGGCATGCGGGGCAGAATTTTCGTTTGCGCCGGAGGTGGAAAAGCATCTGGTGATGCACTTCCCTGAAGTGAAAGAAGCGTTGTATGCCCGCTCGGTATTAATCGTAGAAGGAGAAACGGAATACGGCGCATTCTTTGAATTCGGCAAGACGTTGGGCGTACATTTTGATTATGTCGGTATTTCGTTGATCAATGCTCGCGGTGAGAGCTCGATTGCACGTATCGCCGAGTTATTTCATCGATTCGGTCTGGGAACGGTCAAGCTGTACGACAGTGACGTACGCGGGCAAGTCAGTGAAACGACGGACACGTTTTTTACTGAAGGAGCCTGCTTTGAAATTGATGTAGTGCAGCACTTGTTGGCCAATCGCGGGGGAAAGCAGTTGCGGTCGGTTGTTCGTCTGATCGGCGGTAATGACGGTCATGTGCGGCGGGAGATGGCAACAAAAGCGGCGCGGAAATGGAAACCGAGCGGTAATCGGTATTTTGGCGCCAAAAAGCTGAAAAATATCTCGGGACGAGATACGGACGGATTGGCATTTTATTATTTTGCTTGGTTATACAGCAATAAGGGTGTCATTGTCGGTCGGGCGCTCGGTAAGATATTGACGGCAGAGATGATACCGCAGTCTTTTCGACAAGCGATTGAACGGGCGGCCGAGTTGGCTCGATAGGAGGAAGCATGAACAAGGATATGTGGCGTGTTGCTATGGTCGCAGTGCAGGCGGCGATTGCAGAGGAAGAACGCAGTGTACTTGCACAGGCATTGCGAAAAGACGACAGTGACAGCCTGCTGACAAACGAGGGGGTAGCTGCATTGATTGCGACAATGGCCGCGGTGGCAGAAAAAGGGCAGTTTGTACCGACATTGTGGGCGGCCGCGGCATCTCGGCAGATGTGGCAGCAGCGCAAACAGTTGCGGGAAGAGGCGGCGATGTGGTTGACGGGACCGATGCCGGCACACCATTTAAACGAAACACTGTTTACGGAAACGGTGCACGTCGCCTATCGTCTCGTGCAGTTGACGGCATGTGCACAAGGGATACGAACATGGCAAGAGGAGATTGCGGAATTGAAAGATCATTCGGTTGATCTGATTCCTGAGGGAATAGTTCCGGAATCCGATAAGAAGGAGGCGGTCGCCGGAAAGTACTTGTTGTTGTGTATGGAAACGGCACAATACTGGGTTAATGAACAAGGATCGGTCCGTCGTCTGCTGGAGATGACTTCACGCTATGGCATAGCGACACCCTGCTTGGCGGCGGCATTGGCGGAGTTTGATGCACTGCGGCGGACGGAAAAAGCTTAATATGCCGGGCAGGTATTGAAAAAGCTCGACAATTGTCGAGCTTTTTGTGTGCGTTATTGACCGACCGTATTACGAAGGGTGCCGATGTCATCAATGGTGATCGTAATTGTATCGCCGGGACGTAAATATACCGGAGGATGTTGTGACGCTCCCGTACCTGCGGGAGTACCGGTGAGAATTAAATCGCCCGGAAGCAGGGTCATGCCTCGAGACAGGTCGCTGATGAGCGTAGCGACGGACACATGCATTTCGTCGGTCATTGCGCTTTGCCGTAATTCACCGTTGACACGTGTGGTCAGATGAAACGGTTCTTTTCTCGCACCGAGCAGTACATATGGTCCGATAGGGGTGAATCCGTCCAATGATTTGGCGTAAAACCATTGCCCGCGTAACTGTTGTAAATCACGTGCCGTTATATCATTGGCGATGGTGTACCCGAAGACAGATGAAAAAGCGTCCTGCGGTTCGATACGGTTCGTGACTTGCCCGATGATGACGGCAAGTTCACCCTCGTAATCTATTGCCTGTGTACAGTCGGCATGAAGCGGGATGATCGCATTGTCGGCAATCATAGTTGTCGGCGGCTTGCTGAAATAGGTGGGGTATGGGGGCATTTCGGTGTGGCCGTCGCTGTAGTTGAGACCGACACCGATGATGTTGCGAGGCGGAAGATACGGTATCGTAACCGTGACTTCGTTAAGCGGTGTTAAGAGGGTGTCATGATCATCGTCATCATGATATTGCTCCAATGCAGCCCCGAGAGTGACCAAGCCGTCTTTGCCGGATGTAATTAGTTCGTATAATGAGGCGGGCAGCGGGATAAAATATCGTTCTTCCAAATCGATCGCACGGATGATCGCACCAGGATCCTGATCCGTATGGTCGGGCTCGACTATGACACCCCATTCGGGAGAGCCGTGATAAGTAAATGATACACAACGCATATAGACGCTCCTTTCCGATTCGTTCGGGTTGATTATACCACGCATCGGAGAAATGGCGGAGAAAAGTGATAAATGACCGCGCCTGTGGTACAATATTACATAATTGAAAGAAAGCAATGGGAGGAAATATGATGGAAGAGCGGAAAAGCAGTAATTTTATTGAAAATGAAATTAATACCGATATTGCAAATGAGGTGTATGCTAATCACCGCGTACACACCCGATTTCCGCCGGAACCGAATGGTTATTTGCATATCGGCCATGCGAAAAGTATTTGCTTGAACTTCGGCTTAGGCGAAAAATATCACGGTACTACCAATTTGCGTTTTGACGATACGAATCCCATTAAAGAGGAAGCAGAATACGTTGATTCCATTCAAGAGGACGTACGTTGGTTGGGATTTAAGTGGGACGGAAAAGTACGGTTTGCCTCGGATTATTTTGAGGAAATGTATACTTACGCACAACAATTAATTCGTGAAGGCAAAGCGTATGTGGACGATTTGAGCAGCGATGAAATCAGGGAATATCGCGGTGATTTCACTACGCCGGGGAAAGAAAGCCCATGGCGAAATCGCAGCGTGGAAGAAAACTTACGCTTGTTTGCGGAGATGCGCGAAGGCAAGTACGGTGACGGAGAAAAGGTACTGCGCGCCAAGATCGACATGTCGCATCCCAATATCATTATGCGTGATCCCGTGATGTATCGTGTACTGCATGCACATCATCATCGAACGGGAGATACATGGTGCATTTATCCGTTGTACGATTATGCTCATCCGCTGTCCGATGCAATTGAAAATATTACACATTCGATTTGCACATTGGAGTTTGAAGATCACCGTCCGTTGTATAATTGGTTTTTGGAAAGCTGGCCGGCGAAAGAACATCCGCGGCAAATTGAGTTTGCTCGCTTGAACGTTACGACGATGATTACCAGCAAGCGAAAATTGCGTCGACTGGTGGAAGCAGGCATCGTATCGGGATGGGATGATCCGCGAATGCCGACGATTTCCGGAATTCGCCGTCGTGGATATACACCGACTTCGTTGCGCGATTTTTGCGAACGGATCGGAGTGGCTAAAAATGACAGCACGGTTGATATCGGCATGCTCGAATTTTGTGTGCGGGAAGATTTGAAGACAAAAGCACCGCGTCTGATGACTGTGCTTGAGCCCTGTAAGGTAGTGCTGACAAATTATCCGGAAGGGCAAGTGGAATATCTGCCCGTAGAAAATAATCAGGATGATCCGAATGCCGGCATGCGTGAAGTTCCCTTTGGGCGGGAACTGTATATTGAGCAGGCGGATTTTATGGAAGAACCG
>CAMYCX010000024.1 GCA_947254705.1 uncultured Veillonellaceae bacterium | reverse complement strand
GACTATTTTGTCGGACTGCGTCCAAATAATGGAAGGGGATGTTACTCGTCTGCAAAAATGGTTGACGAATGGTGACATTTATTATCAAGATATCGCCTCTATGCTGGTCGGGTATGCTGTAGATCCACAATCCGGTGAATGGATTTTAGATAGTTGTGCTGCACCAGGAGGCAAGAGCACACATATGGCGGCATTGAGTCAAAACCAAGCTACGATTATTGCAGGTGATATTTATCCCCATAAAGTTAAACTAATCCATGAAAATGCTAATCGCATGGGGGCTTCATCGGTACAAGCGACCGTTCGAGATGCGACAAAATATATAAAAGATGATACCATGCGATATGATAAAGTATTGGTTGATGCACCTTGTTCCGGACTTGGAGTTATCGGGCGCCGTCCTGATTTAAAATGGAGACGCTCGAAAGAGACACTGGCAGAGTTTCCGTCTTTACAAACGGAAATTTTGGATTGCGCAGCAAGCTATGTTCGAACAGGAGGGCGTTTGGTTTACAGCACCTGCACCTTAAATCGTTCTGAAAATGAAGATGTAATTAATGCTTTTTTATCGAAGCACAAAGAGTATCATTTGGAACCATTTCCGCTACCGTCTATCGGAAATGTTTCGGACGGATATTTAACGATATGGCCATCCGCACACCATTCGGACGGATTTTTTATCGCAGTGATGAAGAAAGAGGATTGTACGTGAATTTATGGGGTAAAACACAAGCTGAATTGCGTCAAGAAATGTTAAACTTAGGATTTCCCTCTTATCGAGGACAACAATTGCACGACTATTTTTATGCGCGAGGAGTACATGAGTTTGACGAAATGAAACAACTGCCGAAAGCGTTACGATCCGCGTTAGCAGGAAAATATACGGTTGAATTTCCAACTGTTGTCAAGCAACAAATTACCTCGGATTCCAAGACTGCCAAAGTACTTATTCGGTATCAAGATGGTTCACTCGTAGAAAGTGTATTAATGAATCACCCTTACGGATATTCTGTTTGCGTATCAACGCAAGTGGGGTGCGCTGTAGGGTGTACGTTTTGCGCATCCGGACAAAACGGACTTATTCGCAATTTGACCGCTGAAGAAATGCTTGCGCAGTTATATGTATTTAAGTTTCTATTTAATATTGATATTCACTCTTTAGTACTGATGGGGGCCGGAGAACCGCTGCAGAATTATACTGAAGTGCTGAAATTTATTCGTCGTTGTGCATTACCGGACGAATTGAATATGAGTTATCGCAATATGACACTATCTACTTCAGGATTGACCGACCAGATATATCGTTTGGCAGAGGAACGACTGCCAATTACTTTAGCGTTGTCTTTGCATGCACCAAATGATACTATTCGGCATGAAATTATGCCCATTAGTTCTCGCTATCCGTTACCTGAATTAATCAATTCATTACAACATTATGGAATGATTACACGGCGAAGAATTACTTGTGAATATATATTGATTCGGGAGATCAATGATCGATTGGAGCATGCGGATGAATTGGCACGACTGGTTAAGCCTCTTCGCTGTCATGTTAATCTGATTCCCCTGAACGAAAATAAAGGAATTGCGTTGAAGCGCCCTGGACAGGCGGATATTGAAGCGTTTTGTGCGAGGTTAAATCAATCCGGTATTGCTGCTACTGTTCGCAAAGAGATGGGCAAAGAAATACAAGCTGCATGTGGCCAATTGCGTCTTCAGTTTATGCAACAAGCAGGCTCTGTTTGACGCTATACGGCTAAAATGATACGATAGTCTATATTAGACTAGCCGTATGGTGATAGGTGAACCATGAAAATTTTTGGACTCAGCAAGCGCGGATTGGTTCGTGCAAGCAATGAAGACAAATTTTATACAGACGGACAGGCGTTATCGATTTTAGCCGACGGCATGGGTGGTCATGTCGCCGGTGAAATGGCCAGTGAAATCGTCATCGATCAGGTACGATCATACTTAACTCGAGACGGATCGGTCTGGAAAAATGAAGTGACGCTTCAAGATGCAGTGCGATCTGCCAACGAGGCCATTCGCAATAAAGTGCGAGAGAATTTTGATTTGGCGGGAATGGGGAGCACTGTATTGGTGACATATGTCGAAGATGGATTTATGTTTTGGGCACATGTTGGGGATAGTCGTATTTATTTTTATAATGATGGTGTTTTACGTCAAATTACACAAGATCATTCTCTGGTTGCTCAATTGGTGGCAGAAGGTACTATGACACCGGAGCAAGCATCAATTCATCCTTCTCGTCACGTTATTACACGCTCTGTCGGAACAGAGGATAATTTGCAAGTTGATGCAGGACGCGTCATGTTGGAATCGGGTAATATAATTTTAATGTGTTCGGACGGCCTGACGTCTATGATTGATGATGACACGATTCGTAATACGATTATTGCGAATGAGCAGAATGGTGAGACCTGCGTCCATGAGTTAATGCGTTTAACTTATGAAGCTGGTGCAAAAGATAATGTGACCATTATTGCGTTGGTAGTTTAAATAGACAGAGGTGAAACAGATGATTGGGCGAATTCTTGATAATCGCTATAAAATCACCGAAAAAATCGGTACTGGCGGCATGGCCGATGTATATTGTGCCCATGATATTCTTTTGGACAGAATTGTCGCGGTTAAAATTTTACATGAAGATTATGCGAAAGATCAGGAGTTTGTAACACGTTTTCGTAAGGAAGCGCAAGCCGCTGCCAAGTTGTCGCATGCTAATATTGTTAATATTTATGATGTTGGCTGTGACAATAATATCCATTATATTGTTATGGAATATGTGGCTGGTGAAACATTAAAGGAATATATCCGGCGCCAAAAGAAATTGTCTAATGACGCAGCGGTAAGGATTGCCATTGAAATCGGAGAAGCCTTGGAACAGGCTCATGCCAGCGGAATTGTACATTGTGATATCAAGCCGCACAATATTTTAGTAACGCGTACCGGTAAGGTAAAAGTTGCAGATTTTGGTATTGCGCGAGCAATGAATACGGCCACGGTCATGAATAAAGAGTCCGTGTTGGGTTCTGTACATTACTTTTCACCGGAACAGGCAGCCGGTGAAAAAGTGACTGCACAGACGGATATTTATTCATTGGGTGTTGTTCTTTACGAGATGTTGACGGGGCGCGTTCCTTATGAGGGGGAAACAGCGGTTGCCATTGCACTAAAACACATGCAAGATGAAATACCCAAGCCAAGCCGGTATAATCCTACGATTACCCCTTTATTGGAAGATTGCGTTTTAAAAGCATTGCAAAAAGATCCGGAAAAACGATTCAAAAGCATCTCTGAAATGATTTCCGATTTGCGTTTGGCGCAAGGATTAGTAACACATGTAACAACCCAAACCGGACGACATAACTTTGCAACAGGGGTAATACCGATTCCACGTCAAATAACAGAAAAGAGACCGTCAATAAGTGAGAAAGAAAGCTGGCTGACGGGGCTGTTGGGGTGGCCAATGAAGCGGATTTTACTTGCTATTGCGGCACTGTTCTTCTTTGCCGCCGGAGTCGCTTTTTGGTTTGTCGGAGATTTTTGGCGTATTCAGTCTGTGACGGTACCCAACCTTATCGGAAAGCAAGTGGAAGTAGCCCAGAAGATCTTGAAAGATGACAATCTGAATGTTTCTATAAACGAAATATCCAGTGAAGAGGTCCCTATCGGACAAGTAATCAATCAATCGCCGGAACCCGGAACCTCCGTAAAAACACACCGAACAATCCACTTGACTATCAGTAAGGGGGGGTCGATTATTTTAGTTCCGGATTTGACGGGATTGACTATAGAAGAAGCTTCTGCTAAATTGCGCAGTATTCATTTGCGGTTAGGCAAAATTGAAGAGCGAGAAGATTCGACAAAACCGTTAGACACTATTATTGGACAATCTCCTTCCACACCGACAAAAGTTGAGCGGGACAGTACTGTGCATGTCATTTTGAATAAAAAAAATATGATTAGCCAAGTGAGCATTCCGGACTTCGTGGGGATGACAACAGAACAGGCGGAAAAGTTGCTGTTGGAAAATGATTTGACTAAAGGTACATGGAAAATGAAAAACGGTGAAGCACTTACGGCTAGCGCGGTTGTTGCAAAACAAACCCCTGCGGCGGGAAGCACTTCTGTTCGTGGAACTCCAATTGATTTAACTTTCGACACAATGCTCAAAAAAGCAGAAGTCACCATTCGTGTACCAAACGGAAAACCGACTCAACGCGTGACAATTATGATGCATGATGCGAATGGAACAAGAACACTTTTCGACCGACAGGAAAAGGCGGGAACTGAAATCAGCACGCAAGTATCCGGTGTCGGCAATGTGCATGTAGAGGTTTATTTTGATGGCGAACTGGTGCAGGAGCAGGAGCTTTGACTGAACTTCTGGGGCTTGTCACAAAGAATCAAAACGGATATTATTCTGTCATTGCCGAGAGCACTAACCACTATCTCTGCAAAGTACGCGGAAAAATGAAACAACACGATAATCGTGTGTTAGTAGGCGATTGGGTGAAAATTTGCCCCTTTGATTCTACGCAAGCAGTTATTACGGAAATTTGCCCGCGGCGAAATCGTTTGTTGCGTCCGCCGGTTGCTAACCTGGATCAGATGCTTATTGTGGTTTCTGTTGCAATGCCATCAATTAATCAACTTTTGTTGGATCGGCTGATTATGATGTGTGAATTGAATCATATCGTTCCGATATTGTGTTTTACTAAAATGGATCTATTAACGTCGCGAGCCGATGATTTGTTGTCGATTTACTCCTCACTCCCTTATGCGATATATAAGTTGAATAACAGCGGACGAACAGTGGATGAAAACGAAATGACATTGGCCCCAATACGGATACAATTACAGAACAAAGTAACATCCGTTTGTGGGCAATCGGGAGTTGGCAAATCTACATTACTTAATGCCATTTTTAAGGAAAACCGTTTTATTACACAGGCTATTAGCAAGCGTATCGGTCGAGGCAAAAATACAACGCGACATGCCGTACTTCATGAATTATATACGGGATCTTATATCGCGGATACACCTGGATTTGCTTCACTGGGATATCTTCCTGATACCAGAGGAGGTATTATGTCCGGATTTTGTGAAATCGCGCAGAGGCAAGCCCAGTGTAAATTTCATGATTGTACACATCGTAATGAGCCGAATTGTGCAGTTAAAGAAGCATTGAAGTCGGGGGCAATTGCACCTGAACGATACCAATCGTATTTGGCATTATTAATGGAATGGGAAGATCGGGAAAAGGAGATGTTTCGATGACTCGTATTGCACCTTCGCTATTATCAGCAGATTTTTCTGATTTAAGAACGGAATTGAAAGCGCTGGAATCGGCCGGTGCCGACTTGCTTCATATCGATGTGATGGACGGACATTTTGTCCCTAATTTAAGTTATGGCACTCCTGTGGTGACACATTTGTCCGCACATACGACAATTCCCTTTGATGTTCACTTGATGGTTACCAATCCTCAAGATTATATCGCTCCGTTTGCAGAAATTGGAGCTCATATGTTATCGTTTCATTATGAATTACCCGTTCACCATGACCGATTACTGCATGAAATACAGGACGCGGGAATTCAGGCCGGCATTGTACTCAACCCGGGAACCCCTATTGAGCTTTTGTATGACTTGCTGACAACGGTAGATCATGTTCTTTTGATGAGTGTTAATCCGGGCTTCGGCGGCCAATCGTATATTCCTTATGTAACGGATAAAATTGCACGATTAAATGCTATTCGCAAAGAGCGGAATTTATCTTTTGCAATTGAGGTTGACGGAGGAATTACAACAGAAAATGCACCTATTGTTCGACAGGCAGGAGCAGATATTTTAGTGGCCGGATCGGCGGTGTTCAAATCTGTCGACCGAAAAGCAACTATTGAAAAATTGCGTGGCGAATAATACAGTAGAAATAATTAAAGAAAATGTCTTTGAGGCAAGGTGAGATAATACCAATTCCTGACCGGCGGTAATAGTCCGCAAGCGCAAGCAGATTCGATGTGATTTCGAAACCGACAGTATAGTCTGGATAGGAAAAGACAGCAAAGGATATGGCTGTTTTTCCATGTCCTTTTTTGATGGAGAATGCTATGAATGATATAGATTATATGCACGTCGCTTTAGATCTGGCAGAATTAGGAAAGCATACCGTCCCACCTAACCCGATGGTTGGCGCTGTCATTGTGCGCGAGGGTTGTATTGTGGGAAAGGGATGGCATCAAAAGGCGGGTGGACCGCATGCTGAAGTTCTTGCCATTCATGAAGCGGGAGCGTTAACAGATGGATCTACTCTTTATGTCACACTGGAGCCGTGCTCGCACACGGGTAAAACACCTCCATGTGCAGATTTAATCATTAAATCGGGGATTCAACGGGTGGTGTGTGCGATGCAAGATCCCTTCTATCGTGTTAACGGAATGGGAATTCACCGATTGCGAAAGGCCGGTATTAAGGTGGATGTAGGAATTTTGGAGCGAGAAACGCAACACCTAAATCGAGGATATTTACAGGTTATTCAGTATCAACGTCCATATATCATAGGGAAGTGGGCAATGACATTGGACGGGAAAACGGCTACTTCAAACGGAGAGTCAAAATGGATTACCGGTGAAGAATCTAGATATGATGCACATCGTTTGCGGGCCGCAAGCGATGCTGTAACTGTCGGAATCGGTACCGTGCTGGCCGACAATCCACAGCTGACGGTACGATATGGACGCCCTTTCCGTCAGCCGTTGCGTGTAGTATGGGATACAAATGGCAGGATACCTTTGTCATCAAAACTATTAACTGAAATTCCCCAAAATACAATTGTACTAGTTGGAGAGCATTGTCCCGATAGGACGATTCAAAACATCCGATTTACGGGAGCAACTGTTTTTCCGCTTCCCGTTTCCGCCTCAAATCGACTTAACTTGCAGGAGGGATTGAAGCTGTTAGCAACGCAGTGTCATATTCAAGAATTGTTTGTCGAAGGCGGATCGACTCTTCTTGGAGAACTCTTGGATTATGATTTTTTGGATGAAATTGTTACGTATATCGGACCAAAAGCATTTGGTGGAGAAAATGCAAGGGGAGCTATCGGAGGACAAGGAGTAAGTCATCTTGTCGATGCTCGCAAATATAGCGTAACAGATGTTGTACGCTGTGGTACGGATATTAAAATTACGTATCATCGCTGCAGGGGGGGGACTTATGTTCACAGGATTGATTGAAACGATTGGGCGCGTTGATTCTTTGCACATAAGTGATCAAAGATATCGACTTAAAATCCTTACGGAACTTGCCGTTCGCTTAAATGAAGGTGACAGTGTAGCTGTTAATGGCCTTTGCTTGACGGTAAAAACACTTTCATCAGACGCATTTACCGCAGATGTTATGCCTGAAACGGTACGGAGTTCCGGAGTCCAAAAGTGGCGGAAAGGCAAAATTGTAAATTTAGAGCGAGCGCTACCGATTTCCGGAAGATTGGATGGTCATTTGGTTAGCGGTCATGTAGACGGAATAGGAAGTATCAGCTCAATTCAAAAAGAAAAAAATGCATATCGAATTACGGTACAAGCTTCGCCAAAGATTATCTCAAGTATTATTGCTAAAGGGTCAATCGCTTTAGATGGCATCAGTCTGACTGTTATCAATCGTCTGACGAACTCATTTGATGTGGGAATTATTCCACATACCTATATAAATACCGCATTACATACTGTCGTAATTGGTGACGCCGTTAATATTGAAACTGATATGATTGGGAAATATGTATTTGCATGGCTGAATAATCAGTCAAAAACGTCTGACCCCAAGACTTTGAAGGATCTTTTGATGGCGCAAGGATATCTGAAATAAAACATAGTTATACTGACATGGAAAAGAGGATATAGTGATGAACTCTAAAATGGCATCGATGAGTGACATTATAAATGATTTGAAAAACGGAAAAATGATTATTGTTGTAGATGATCCGGAGCGTGAAAATGAAGGCGATTTAATTGTCGCGGCACAATTTGCCAATACAGAAGTGATTAATTTTATGGCAATGCATGCCCGGGGTATTATCTGTACTCCCATGTTGGAAACTGATTTGCAACGATTGCAAATCCCTCCAATGGTTACGAAAAATACCGATAATCATCAAACGGCATTTACCGTTTCAGTAGATCATATATCAACTAAAACCGGAGTTTCACCGGCAGAGCGTGCCAATACAATTCATCATTTGTTGCAATCAAAATCACGTCCGGACGACTTCCGGAGACCTGGTCATGTCTTTCCTTTGGCGTATCGGGAGGGAGGGGTGTTGGCACGTCGTGGACACACGGAGGCGTCGATTGATTTACTGCGGATTGCTGGGCTGTATCCCGCGGCGGTAATTTGTGAAATTACTACAGATGACGGTAAAATGATGCGTTTACCGGAATTGATAAAATTTGCAGATCAGCATCAGTTACATATCATTTCTGTCAGGGATATCATTGCGTACCGAAAGCAGCATGAATCTCTTGTTCACTGTGTTGCCTCTTGCCAGTTACCGACACAATATGGATGCTTTAACCTGCATGTATATGAAGATGCGTTAGATTCTTTTAATCACTTAGCGATTGTTAAAGGTGACGTCAGAAATAAAGATGATGTACTGGTTCGCATCCATTCGGAATGTCTTACCGGCGATGTATTCGGTTCTAAGCGATGTGATTGCGGAGAACAGTTGCAGGCTGCTTTAGAAAAGATCGATGCAGCGGGAGAGGGGGCTGTGATTTATATGCGACAAGAAGGTCGCGGAATTGGTCTTGTCAACAAAATTAAGGCATATCACCTTCAGGAGCAAGGAATGGACACCGTTGAAGCCAATGAGCACCTCGGATTTGCTCCTGATTTACGCGAATATTCGTTAAGTGCTAAAATAATAGAGAGCTTGGGAATTCGCAGCATTCGCTTGCTCACCAATAATCCTGACAAAATCGACGGATTGCGAAAATATGGCATTACAATCACATCGCGAGAACCTATCAGTATTCCCGCAAATGAGTATAATAAAGGCTATTTACATACTAAAGAATTAAAAATGGGGCATCAATTTTAGAATGGGAGGAAATTATGACTAACATTATTCAAGGTCATCTAGAGGGCAATAACTTACGAATCGGTATTGTAGTGTCGCGATTTAATCATTTTGTCACGGAACATTTGTTAACAGGAGCCCTGGACTGTTTGCAACGACATGGTGTCAAAGAGAATGATATTACTGTGGTATACTGTCCCGGCGCGTTTGAAATTCCTTTGGTTGCTAAACAGATGGCGAGTAAGAACGATATTGATGCCGTCATATGTTTAGGTGCGGTGATTCGCGGTGCGACTTCACATTATGACCTGGTTTGCAATGAAGCTGCAAAAGGTATCGCCGCTACTTCACTATTATTGAACAAACCGATTATTTTTGGCATGGTGACTACTGATAGTATTGAACAGGCTATCGAACGAGCAGGCACTAAAAGTGGTAACAAGGGATTTGATGCCGCACAGTCCGCTTTAGAAATGTGTAATTTGCAAAAGGAATTGTCTTGATATGACTGATACCATTGCTCATTATACATCGCCCGCCGGTTTACGCATGTCCGTGTCTTTTACGTCAAATCTCGTCGCACGGGCACAACAGATTCATCAACTATCTCCGCTGGCATCGGCGGCATTGGGGCGAGCAATGACGGGAGCACTATTACTTGCCAATGATTTTAAAAACAAGGAAGGGGTCAGTATCCGTATTGCAGGAGACGGCCCGATCGGAACTATTCATGCAGACGCCTATGAATCCGGAAAAGTTCGTGGATATGTTGAGTGTCCAAGAGTGAACTTACCGTTGAAAGGACCGCATAAATTGAATGTCGGTGCTGCCGTCGGTCACGGCATGTTGTATGTCACTAGGTACTCCCTGTTGCGGCAGCCATACCAAAGCGCCATTGAAATTACATCCGGCGAGATTGCAGAAGATTTAACCTATTATTTAACAGTATCGGAACAAATACCTTCCGCTGTCAGCTTGGGCGTCTTGGTCAATCCCGATGAAACGGTTGCTGCTGCAGGTGGCGTTATGATACAAGCGTTGCCGGACGTTGAAGAATGTGCCCTGTCGGAAATAGAAAGCAACTTGCGGAGCCTGGGGCCGATTTCACATGCGATCGACACCATGACTCGAGAAGATATTATATCTGTTTTATCGCAAAATTTATTTTTTCAGCGTCTCAGTCAGAATACGGTGAAGTGGGAATGTACTTGTGCAAAAGAGCGTTTTGAACGAGCTTTGTTGCAATTAGCAGATAAAGATAAAGAAGATCTGTTAAAAGATTCAAATGGTGTAGAAATGAATTGTCATTATTGTAATACTGCATATCGTTTGACGGCACCGGAATTGAGGAAATTATACGGAAGAAAGGAGAACGAGCCATGAATAAATTAGCTATTATCGGAGGCACAGGGGTGTATAACCCAGACTTGTTGGAGTATACGCAAGAAAAAATGAGCTTGACGCCTTATGGTGAAATGAGTTATGTTCGCGGAGTGTATCAAGACAGAGAAATTATATTTATGACTCGACATGGTAAAGAACACAGCATTCCACCTCATCAAATCAATTATCGTGCGAATATTTACGGTTTGAAACAACTGGGGGTAACCGCAATTATTGCTACGACGGCTGTCGGCTCGACACACGCCGAAGTCAAACCGGGTGAAATGATGATTCCTGATCAATTTTTAGATTTTACTCACGCAAGACCATCTACTTTTTTTGATGGTGCACCGTTTCCTGTGGCACATGTAGATATGACGGAACCATATTGTCCGATTCTTCGAAAATTGATTTGCAATGGTTTGAGAGAATTAGCGTTTCCGTTCCATCAAAAAGGGACCTATGTGTGCACAGAAGGCCCGCGCTTTGAAACCGCAGCGGAGGTAAAGCTGTTTCACAGGTGGGGGGGAGATGTTGTCGGCATGACCAATGTACCGGAATGTCAGCTTGCACGTGAGGCGGAGATGGCATATGCGACGATTTCAATGGTCACCAATTATGGCGCTGGTGTGTCGCCGACACCACTCACACATAGTGAAGTGGTAGAAGCGATGACACAAAACAGTTCTCGTTTTAGGGATCTCCTAGTATGGATTTTTACGCATTTCGATGACCATATGGATAGTCCTGCTTTTCATGCTATGGCTGAATATGGTGGATTTCAGGTGCAATCATGACTTCTCAACTGCACCCGCTTCAGTGGAATGACCCATTAATAACGTTATTAGATCAACGCTTATTGCCGGGGAAAGTAGAGTATTTTGATTGTGCTTCCACCGAGGATATTCGTGGCGCTATCTTGACATTGGCCGTCCGCGGTGCGCCGTTAATCGGAATTGCGGCAGCCTACGGGATGGTATTGGCTTGGCGCGAATCTTGTATAGAAACGAACATAAAAAATCAATGGCTACTTATTTTAGAGAAAAAAGCCCGCCATTTAGTTTCCGTTCGTCCTACTGCCGTCAATTTAAGTTGGGCCGTTGATAGAATGCACCAAAAAGCACAGACGGGAATAAAAAATAAACTGTCAGCAGCGGAGATAGATTCGCTCCTTGTTGCCGAAGCCAAACATATCGAGGCCGAAGATATTATTCTTAATGATCGCATTGGGACGTTTGGTGCAGAATTATTTACCAATCCTGTCAGCATATTGACTCATTGCAATGCAGGTGCATTAGCAACGGCAGGTATAGGTACTGCTTTGGGCGTCATACGCAAATTGCATGCTAAAGGTGATCTTCGACATGTGTTTATTGATGAAACAAGACCACTGTTACAAGGTGCACGTTTAACTGCCACAGAACTTCAAGAAGAGAATATTCCGTGTACATTAATTTGCGATAATATGGCAGCCACAGTGCTTCGTGATAAAAATGTTGATGCAATCATTGTCGGCGCAGACAGAATTTGTACAAATGGTGACACCGCAAACAAAATAGGCACGTACGGATTAGCTGTTTTGGCAGCATACCATCAGGTTCCGCTGTACGTCGCTGCGCCATTTTCAACGTTTGACTTTTCCCTTCAATCTGGAGCTGAGATTGAAATTGAAGAACGAAATGGCGATGAGGTTCGCTACTGGGCAAGTTACCAGACGGCACCTGCTGATGTTGATGTTTATAATCCTGCATTTGATGTGACGCCCGCATCGTTGATCGCCGGTATTATTACCGAGAAAGGGGTACTGGCACCTCCTTTCACTTCCAGTATTGCCCAATTTAGAAAGGAGATTTTATCATGAACTCTCAAATAAAAGATATCACATTGGCTCCTGCAGGGAAGCAAAAGATTAGATGGGTAGAGACACACATGCCGATCTTACACAAGATTCGACAAGAATTAGTTGCAACTCAAGCCTTTGCAGGTAAAACTATTGTCATGTCAATTCATTTGGAAGCAAAAACCGCTTATTTAGCCACTATTCTGCAAGAGGCCGGTGCGGATGTTATTATTACCGGCAGCAACCCGCTTTCTACCCAGGATGATGTGGCCGCGGCATTGGCAGAAATGGGAATTACTGTATATGCTACGCATGGTTGTACGGATGAAGAATATACTTCTTATCTTCATAGTGCATTGAATCATATCCCACACCTGATTTTGGATGACGGGGGAGATTTGACATCACTTCTTTTAACATCGCGCCGAGATGCCCAGGGACGACTTTTAGGCGGTACAGAAGAAACAACGACCGGTGTCAATCGATTACGGAATTGGGACAAAGAAAAAGCATTGACCTTCCCGATGATCGCGGTTAACGATTCATTATGTAAATACTTGTTTGATAATCGATATGGAACCGGTCAATCCGTGTGGGATGGAATCATTCGTACAACGAATTTGGTTGTTGCCGGGAAAAATGTTGTCGTTGCCGGATATGGGTGGTGCGGCAAAGGTGTTGCTATGAGAGCGAAAGGGCTCGGCGCACATGTATTTGTTACAGAGATTGATCCGATTAAAGCCATTGAAGCAGTCTTTGATGGATTTACAGTTTTGCCAATGGAAGAAGCGGCTGATATAGGTGATTTGTTTATCACCGTAACCGGTTGCGAACACGTCATTGACGGGCGACATTTTTCGTTATTAAAAGATGGCGCTATTCTTTGTAATGCAGGACATTTCGATGTCGAAATCGATATGAAAACATTACGCAAAATAGCGATTCGTACGGAAGAAGTACGTCAAAATATTGTTGCCTATACATTGTCGACGGGACAGACTGTGTATGTATTGGCGGAAGGACGTTTGGTGAATCTAGCGGCAGGTGATGGACATCCGGCAGAAGTTATGGATTTGTCATTTGCCCTACAAGCATTGGCATTGGAATACGTACAAAAAAATGCGGAAATTTTGGAATCACGTGTATACGTATTACCACCACAAATCGACGAACGTGTTGCACGGATTAAATTGGAGGCTATGAATTGCAGAATTGATACATTGACATCAGAGCAATATGCTTATTTATATCATCGTGGAGAGGTGAGCCAATGAGACAAATTATTGATCATGTAGATGTCTATACCCCCAGTGGAATCCAAACAGATGTGGCCATCCTCATTGATGGTAATTCTATCAGCCAAGTTGGCACAATCGACCCAAAAACACGCGATCAAGTGGATAAATATATTGACGGTCAGGGGATGCTGGCACTACCCGGTCTTGTTAATTCACATACACATGTTGCCATGACGCTGTTTCGCAGCTATGCAGATGATGTGGCATTGATGGATTGGTTACAGCATCATATTTGGCCGGCTGAAGAGAAGTTAACCGATGAGTTGGTGTATTGGGGCTCTCAGCTGGCATTTGCTGAAATGATTCGAGGTGGAACCACCGCATTTTGCGATATGTATATGCATATGGATGCTGTGGCCCAATCTGCCATTGATGCCGGTATTCGCGGGACATTGGCTCGGGGACTGGCCGGAGTATCGCCGAATGGTGTACAAGCGCTCGCAGAAAATGTCGAATTATTTCGTCGCTGGGATGGAGTACAAGACGGACTGCTAAAAGTAATGTTAGGACCGCATGCTCCCTATACCTGTCCCGCAGATTATATTCGTACCGTGGCCGATACAGCTAAACATGAAGGAATCGAGGTTCATATTCACCTTTCAGAAACTCGGGGAGAAGTGGATACATGTTATGAAAAGCATGGAATGAGCCCCATCGCGTGGATGGAAGAATTAGGATTATTTGAGGTGCCGACTTTAGCAGCACATTGTGTACATGTTGATGCAAATGATATAGACATTTTAGCACGCCACGATGTACGCGTTGCTCATAACCCTCGCAGTAACCTTAAACTCGCATCCGGTATAGCGCCTTTAGTTACAATGAGAGAAAAGGGAATTGTTGTCGGTTTGGGAACGGATGGCTGTTCCAGCAATAACAAATTAGATATGTTTGAGGAAATGCAGTTAGCTGCATTACTGCATAAAGGCAATTTACAAGATCCCTTTGCCATCACTGCGAAAGAAGCAATTCATTTAGCCACGAAAGGTGGCGCACAAGCCATCGGATATAAGGATAAATTAGGGACATTGGAAGTCGGTATGTTGGCAGATATTATTCTTCTTAACCGTACGGGATATCATTGGCAGCCTTGTTATGACGTGATCTCATCGGTTGTTTATTCAGCGAACTCGATGGATGTAGATACCGTCTTTATTAACGGCCGGATGGTCATGCACAATCGCGAAATCCTGACCATTGATATTGATCGAGTACGAGAAAAAATGAATCAAGCGCAACAGTACTTTTCGCGCTTGAAAAAATAGAAAAAAGGTGTTATCCTATCATTAGTAACGATAATGTTAAATTATCGTTACTAATGATAGGATAAGGAGTCAGCATGACAAAACACTTCTATTTGCGTAATAATCAAAAAATTGATACAAATACTGAACTATCTGCTACAAGCAAGGAACTGCTACAGTTGGAAAAAGCCGATGGCACGATTACGGCTTATGAGGCTGATTGGAATGATTTTTGTGATTGGTGTCAGCATCAACACGTCCAATTCTTTCCGGCGACACCCGAAACAGTAGTAAACTATATCAATGATTTATCACGTTACGCTAAGGCAAACACTATTTCTCGACGCATTAGTGCTATTTCCGAGAACTATTTAGCAGGAGGCGTGATTTCCGATAATCCTTGTGCTTCCCCACTGGTAAAAGCAGCCATGAAAAGTATTCGCCGTAAAATTGGTACATTTCAGCAAGGTAAGGAACCTATCATGAAGGAAGACTTGCTTCATATTATATCGCTCTTAAAAACGGAGAATTTAGTTGATTTAAGAGATAAGACTCTTTTGCTTATCGGTTTTATGGGGGCATTTCGTAGAAGTGAATTGGTGGGTATACAAGTGAAAGATTTAACTTTTGAGCGTCGTGGTTTGGAGATTTTTATCCCCCACTCCAAAGCCGATCAAGAAGGGCGCGGTAGTCTCGTAGCATTACCTTTTTTATCAAACAAAAAAATATGTCCGGTGCAAACAATGAAACAATGGTTGGAGGTCTCCGAAATTGTACAAGGACCTGTATTCCGTGGATTTACGCGTAGTGGAAATATACGCGAACAAGCATTGTCCGATCAAATGGTAAACCGAATTGTAAAGGAACGAGTGGCACAGATCGGTTTAAACCCGGATGAATACGGTGCTCACAGTTTACGTCATGGTTTTGCAACATCAGCTGCTATTGCGGGAACGGAAGAACGACGCATCATGCAGCAAACACGGCATCATTCGGTTGAAATGGTTCGTCATTATATTAACGAAGCCGATCGTTTTAGCCACAACCCTTTAACCGATATATTTGGATCATAAAAAACGGACGAAATTTTTTCGCCCGTTTTTTAAAATGCTATGTGGAATAAACCTATTGTTGTCGTGCGATATATACAGAATCTGTTTTATGATTAGTGTCAGGTGCCACAGGGATACGTAATATCATTCCAGGGGTTAAATCACCGGCATTAGCAATTTGATTTACTTGTCTAATATGATAGATAACTTCGCGAATATCCGTGGAAGAGCTTTCCGCATAATTAGCGGCCAATGTCCATAAAGTATCGCCGGAACGAACACGGACCTCCTGATATACCGGTTTGGGTGTTGTTGTACCCAAAGCTTGATAAGCTAATATACTGATAGAAAAAGCAAGAAAATAGATTATATTCATCATTATTTTATTTATTGTCATCGACTTATACCTCCAGAACATTTGTTCTCTTTCTGAAAATATAATATCACAGAACAAACGTTCGGTCAAGTTCAAATTCACAAAAAAGAACAAATGTTTTCCAATTTTCAAAAGTCTGTTATAATGTTATAAAGAGGTGATTTTGTGACAACATTGACAACACGCCAACAGGAACTATTAACGTATATTGAAGAACATACTTTACGATTGGGATACTCTCCCTCCTTTCGCGATATGGCTCGTAAATTAAATGTAAAGTCTACATCGACCATCTCCGGATACTTAGATGCGTTAGAACTGTCTCTTATACACATCTCCGAGCCCA
>CAMYCX010000023.1 GCA_947254705.1 uncultured Veillonellaceae bacterium | reverse complement strand
GAGATTAGAATAACGGTCTCGTGGGCTCGGAGATGTGTATAAGAGACAGGCCGCATACCGGCGGTGGTGCTACGCCCGCGCGACGGTGACGGTTCATGACGTCACCTGTCGCGGGATCGTCGGGCGTGATGTTGCGGTAACGGCGACGCTGCCCGTTTCTCCCGCCGCCGCGGCGGTACGTGCGTCCTTGCCGACGGACGGTGAAGCGGCGGGCGGGTGGCAACGCTTGGCCGCGTTGGCCGTTCAGGCGGAAACGGTCGGCGCGGTGCTGACGGCGGACGAATGGCTGTTGGCGGCGGGCATTGCGTTGGGATTGGATTATCTTGACGTGACGGTTGTCGCAACGGAATCCGTCGGCACGGGAGCGATCGCCGTATTGGCGCAGACATGGGTAACGACACAAATGCCGGGTGAGCGGATTGCCGATCGGGTCGGTTACGGTATCTGCGGTGATACGGTAACGGAGGCGACACTCGGCTATCGACAACCGGTGCCGTGGACGCTGGAGCGTCCCTACGTATTCGGTGATACCGCTCGTGCACGCGGCACGATTGGTGATTGGTGAGAAGTACGTGATAGTTTTCCAAAGCGTTTGACAATCGGTCGACGGATTTGGTATCATGCTTGTAATTTACATATGTGAAAAGCGATGAAGAGAAGAGTACGCAACGCAGACGATCGACAGAGAGCCCGAGTCGGTGAAAACGGGCGATCATAACCGTTGCGGAAGATGGCCTCGGAGCTGCCGGCTGAGCCGCAAGGCAAGGTCGTGCCGGGTGTGCCCGTCACTGCACTGGTGTATCGCTCTTTGAGCCGTACATGAATGAGGTCTGCAGCGCAGATGAAGTAGGGTGGTACCACGAGTGTCCTCGTCCCTGAGCAATCAGGGCGAGGGCTTTTTTTATAGGGAAAGGAGATCCGTATGAAAATCAAAGACAAATATGAAAAAGAAGGACCGTTATATTCGTTTGAGGTGTTCCCGCCGAAACGGGAAGGCGATTTGGACAATATGGTGGCGACATTGCATGAGTTGGCCCAATGGCATCCCGACTATATGTCGGTGACGTACGGTGCGGCGGGGGCGGCACGCGGTATGTTGACGTTGAAATTGGCGGAGTATATCCGCAAGGAGCTGGACATCGAGCCATTGATGCATTTGACGTGCGTGGGGTATTCGCAAGCGGAATTGGCGGAGATTTTGGCACGGATCGAAGCGGCGAGAATTGAAAATACGCTGTTACTTCGCGGCGATCGCAGAGAAGACGGCGAAACGCCTGCGGACGGGTTCCGTTATGCCAATGAGTTGGTGGCTTACGTGCGCTCCAAGCACGCATTTTGTATCGGCGCGGCGACGTATCCGGAAGGCCATACGGAGGCTCGCAGCCTGACGGCGGATTTGATCCGCTTGCGGGATAAGGTGAATGCGGGAGCGGACTTTTTGGTGACGCAGCTGTTTTTTGACAATGACGCGTTTTTCCGCTTTTTGGAAACGGCCCGCAGTATCGATATCAATGTGCCGATTTCCGCCGGCATCATGCCCTGTCTGAACAAGGCGCAGATTGTGCGAATGACCGCGTTGTCGGGGGCGAGTTTGCCGCCGAAGTTTCGCCGGATGCTCGACCGCTATGAGCATGCACCGGAGGCGATGTATGATGCGGGCATTGCGTATGCGTGCGAGCAGATTATTGATTTATTGTCATCGGGAGTGGACGGGATTCACCTATATGTGATGAATCGGCCGGAAGTGGCACAGGCGATCACACGGGGGATCGGCCGCACCTTGCAAACGGTCAAGGAGGAGCATCGTGGAACGAACGCCGGCTGATTTTTTTGATGAAGACGACGTGCTGCGTTTTTTGCGACACAAACGACGCCGGATCAGTGCGTCCGATCGCCGTTGGCTCGATCGGGCGCGGGAGATTGTCGATGCGGCCGCCGTATATCGGGAAACGCATCAGCAGCGCCCGTGGCGGAGTACGGAGACCGGCGGCTGCTGGGGAGATACCGTGTTGCCGTATCGTTCGCTCGGACGGCTCTTTGCCGATTGCGATGAGGTCATCGTTTGCGGCTGTACCATCGGGCAGGACGTGTATCGTACCATTCGTGAATGGATGGCGACCGATCCTGCACTGGGGGTTGTCGTCGACGCGACGGCGTCGGTACTGGTCGATGCCTATGCGGCGTACTTGCAGCACACGTTCGGTGCAACGACGATGCGTTTCAGTCCCGGCTACGGTGATGTACCGCTGGCGCTCAATCAGAAATTGGCAACATGCCTGCAACTGTCGAAGCGAATCGGTGTGCATGTGACGGACGGTCATCTGATGGTGCCGGAAAAATCGATTATTTTTCTCACCGGCTGCACACGAAAGGAGGAACCCCATGATACCATTTAGTACATTTCTTGCCGGGCAGACCGTACTCATTGACGGAGCGATGGGTACGGAAGTCCAACGGCGGCGACCGGATCTGCGGATTGCGCCCGATATGTGCGTACTGCATGAGCCTGCACTCATCGAGTCGATACATTATGACTATCTCGTGAGCGGCGTGGACGTGCTGACGACGGACACGTTCGGTGCCAACGGTTACAAATGTGCGGATACGGATACGACACCGAGCGCCTTGATTCATGCCGCCGTCGGATGTGCGCGGCGGGCACGGGAACGCTATATCGCCGATCACGGCACACGACCGATTTACGTGGCCTTGGATATCGGGCCGATCGGCGCGTTGCTTGCACCGGCGGGGGATATGTCTCCCGAGCGGGCGTATGATTTGTATCGGGAACAAGTCGAAGCGGGGGTGGCGGCCGGCGTCGATCTGATCATCATCGAAACGCAAACCGATTTGGCGGAACTCAAATATGCCGTTCTTGCGGCCCGCGAACACAGCGATCTTCCCGTCTTGGCATCGATGAGCTTTGAACATACGGGACGGACCTTTACGGGGACCGATGTCGTCAGCATGGCGACAACACTGGAAGGACTCGGCGTGACGGCCGTCGGGATCAACTGCTCCTTCGGGGCGGCGGAGACACGACCGCTGGTGGACGCTTTGTTGGCGGCAACGAAACTGCCGTTAATCGTGCAGCCGAACGGCGGGATTCCCGATACCGACGGTCATAGTCGACTTGATGTACAGGCGCATCTTGATCATATGCGCTATTTCCTGTCGCGCGGCGTGGAGATCATCGGTGGCTGCTGCGGTACCGATCCCGCACTGATGGCACGGTTGCATGCGTTGCGCGGAGAAGTGCACGGCACGCGACCGTCTGTCACTCCTGTAACACGGGTGTCCTCTTATGCGGAAACCGTCGTTTTGGGACAAGGCCCGCTGATGATCGGGGAACGAATCAATCCTACGGGCAAACGGGAGTTGCAGGAAGAACTGCGTCGCGGCGTACTTGATCGAGTCGTTCGGGAAGCCGTTATCCAACGTCGGGAAGGCGCGGCGCTTCTTGACATCAATGTCGGTACCTCGGGTGTCGATGAACCGACACTCTTGCCGCGGGCGGTACGTGCCGTACAAGCGGTGACGGGTACGCCGCTTGTGATTGACACGGCCTCACCGACCGCGTTGGCGGCGGCGGCACGAGCGGTGGCGGGCAAACCGCTGCTCAACTCGGTCAATGCGGGGGAGGACAGTCTGGCGCAAGTATTGCCGATCGCTCGCCGCTACGGGGCCTGCGTACTGGGACTGACGCTGGATGAAAACGGGATCCCCGATACGGCCAAAGGACGACTCGCACTGGCGGAAAAAATCGTTACCCGCGCATTGGAATGGGGTATCCCGCGAGAAAATATCCTCATTGACTGTCTGACATTGACACTCGGCACCGGTGCGGAAAATGCACGGATTACCGCCGAGGCCGTTGCTCTCGTGAAACGGGAACTCGGTGTGGCGACCGCACTCGGCGTGAGCAATATTTCCTTCGGCATGCCGGAACGGTCGATCATTAATCGGACATTTTTACAGATGGCACTGGCCCACGGACTGGACGCCCCGATTGCCAATCCCGGCGATCGGGGTATGACGGATACATTGGCCGCCTACCGTGTGCTGGCGGGATACGATGACGGGGCGCGGGAATGGATCGCCCGGGCTCGTAAAGTACAAGACGAGGCCGAGACACCGTCGCCCGTATCGACGATTTTGGCGGCGATTGTTGACGGACTGGAAGCGGAAACGCTGCGACTGACAAAAGAACTGCTCGCCCGTAAAGCACCGCTTGATGTGGTCAATGAGGATCTCATCGGCGCATTGAACGAGGTGGGACGACGCTTTGAAACGCAGGAACTGTTTTTACCGCAACTGATCCGGGCCTCGCAAACCGCACAAGTTGCCTTTGCCGAAGTCAAACGGGTACTGGAGGCCAAGGGAGAAACGGCCGCCGATCGCGGCACGATTATTCTTGCGACGGTACGTCACGATGTGCATGACATCGGCAAAAACATTGTCAAAGTCGTACTGGAAAACTACGGCTATCGGATCATCGACCTCGGCAAAGACGTGCCGCCCCAAGCGATTCTCGATGCCTGTCGCACTTATCATGCACGATTGGTCGGCTTGAGTGCGTTGATGACGACGACGGTTGCCTCCATGCAGGAAACCATCGCCTTGCTCAAACGGGAGATGCCCGACGTGCAAGTGGTGGTCGGCGGTGCCGTGCTCAATGAACGCTACGCGGCCGACATCGGTGCGGATCGGTATGCGGCACACCCCGCGGCCGTGGCCGATATTGCGGCGGCATTTTTCGGCACTCGGGAAGATCCGCCCGCCGCATCGGATACATAATACGGACAAACCGCAGCACATCGACGCTTTGTATCGTGTCGACATGCTGCGGTTGTATGTGATTTTTGCATTTTTATTCTAAACGGGCGGGAATGTTGCGTTGACACGGTCATGGCTCTAAATTATAATGAGCATAGGGATTGATTTCAGCAGAGGAGGCGCAACATGGAACCAAAAGCGTTAGCGGCATTACAGGGATTGACGGAAAAACAAAAGAGTCATGTATTGATGGCGTATGAACAGCGGGCGAAAAAGACATCGACCGCCTATATCGCCTGGTTTGTACTCGGGGTACACTATTTCTACTTGGGCAAACCGCTCTTGAACATTTTGTATTGGTGTACATTCGGCGGATTGTGGCTCTGGGCAATCGTTGACGCATTCCGCATGAGCAGTTTGGTACGTTCGGTCAATGCGCAAATCGTAGAACGTTTGGTGCAGGAAGCGCGGCTCCTGTATCCCGATCCGAATGTACCGCAAGATTCGCAACCGGAAGCGGTCGCACCGACGGAGCCGGCTGCCCCGACGGCGGACGTAAGCGAAGACGCTGCGCCGGCGACGGACGATACCGCCAAAGAAGAGTAAGAGGATCGGCTCGTTACGGATCACAATAAAAACCGCTTCACCGTACACGGTGAAGCGGTTTTTTGTCGACACCAATCGGCGCCGACGAAGTGTTATTCATTTTCCCGGCTGCGTCGCCAGCGGTAGAAAAGGTAGGCCATCAGCGCGATCACACCGCCGGCAAGCATGATTTCGAGATCATACTTGAGCAGTTCCTGCCAGTGGTCGCCGAGCGTCATACCGGCCCAGACGAGCAGCATCGTCCACGGAATCGTGCCGATGATGGTGTAGCCGATAAAAGGCATCAGGGGATAGCGCGCCATACCCGCCGGCAGAGAGATGAAGGTGCGTATTCCCGGCAGCAGCCGTCCGGTAAAGACGGCGATCCCGCCGTAGCGTTGAAACCAGTTGTCGGCGCGATGCAGTTCTTTGGGATGAAGCATGACGTACCGTCCGTAACGCAGCAGGAGCGGTCGTCCGCCGTAGTAGCCGATGGCATAGGAAATCAGCGAGCCGATGATGCCCGCGATCGTGCCGACGATGACGGCCGTCCAATAGGTGAAGACCTGCTTGGACACCAAAAAGCCCGCAAATCCGAGTACGACTTCGCTCGGGATCGGAATATTCATATTTTCCAAGATCATGGTCAGGAGAAGTGCCCAATAGCCCCAATCCGACATGAATTGATATAACCAGTCCATGGATGCTCCTTTGGAGATAATATGCTCTATTGTACCATATTTGTCGAGAAATACGAACGGGTCGAAACATGGAGGGGCATATCGGATCGAGGTGGCGCTTTTATATCTTGACAAAGTACAAAAAAATTTTTACAATGCTTATGAACTTGCAACCGGTCGGTATCCGCGGAACCGAACCGCAAGTGAATCGAGTGCGACGATGGGCACACGACTTATATCCGAAACGGAATAAGAACGGAGGGAAACCATGACACACACAGTGGAAGATTCGACGGCGGAAATAACGCCGACGAAACGCGCGCCGTTTTTGACGACGCGGCAGTTGACGACAGTCGGATTACTCGGGGGCATTACCGCTCTCTTGGGATTGACCGGCTACGGATTTATCAATTTGGTATTTATGAAAGCGACGATTATGCATATTCCGACCATTATCGGTGCGATTATGGAAGGACCGCGCGTCGGGATGCTGATCGGTTTGATTTTCGGTTGCTTCAGCCTGTTGCAAAATATTATTGCACCGACGCTGATGAGTATCGTCTTTATCAACCCGCTGATTTCCGTCGTACCGCGGGTGTTACTCGGCTTGATTGCATTTCTCGTGTATCGCTCGATGCCGGGACCGACGGCCGTGCGCGTAGCGGTATCGGCGTTGGTGACATCACTGTCCAACACCGCCATGGTCATGGGCGGAACGTACTTGCTCTACGCCAAGGAATTTGCGGAAATGCGCCATATTCCGGTGGAAAATGTCATTAACATTATCATCGGGATTTGTACGGTTAACGGCATCCCCGAGGCGATCGGAGCGGCCGTGGTGGTCACACCGATCATATTGGTGCTGCAGCGCTCGCGGCGGCGCAGATAAGCAAGGTGTGACGGAAAGAACATCAAACGAACACAAAAAACGAACCTGTACCGTGGCGGGTTCGTTTTTTGACGGGCGAAAATGAATCGGATGAAAATATACAACAACGCACTTTCCTTGGAAAGTGCGTTGTTTGTGTCAGTGCGTTATTGTTTGGCTTCGTCACGGACAAGACCGATGATGGTCAATACCATTTCGTAGGCCTTTTCCAATGATCCGAGCGGTAAAAATTCGCATACGGAGTGGAAATTGTGTCCGCCGGTGAAGAAGTTCGGTGTCAGCAGTCCTTGCGAAGAGAGGTAGGAGCCGTCCGTACCGCCGCGCATGGAGAGCGTTTTCGGTTTGATGCCGAGTTGTTTCATCGCTTCGTATACATGGTCGATGGCGGCCCGATTGTCATCGGTAACGGCATCTTTGATATTGGCATACACATCGGTCAGCGTCAGTTCGATGCCCGCCCGCGGATGACGTTGACGCAACAGTTCCGTTGCTTGGCGAATGTAGTCTTTGCGTTGTTCGTAGCGTTCGCGGCAATGGTCACGGATATTCATGGTTACGGTCGCCGTGCTGGCGTTGCCCGAGATACCTTCCATCCAAACGTAGCCGTCCGTACCGTCGGTATTTTCCGGCGTTTCCAAACGATTGAACATGTTGATGAAATCAACGGCCACCAGTACCGGGTTGACGAGCACGCCTTTAGCGGACATCGGATGCGCGCTGATTCCTTGAATGGTCAGCAGTCCCGAGCCGGCGTTAAAGGTTTCATAGACGACTTCGCCGATTTCGCAGCTGTCGAGCGTGTAGGCGTACGCGACGGGGAAACGGTCAAGCTCGAGCGCTTTCGAGCCGCGCAGACCGATTTCTTCGTCCGGTACAAAGGCGACGTAGATGTCGCCGTGCGGTGTCGTTCCGTGGGCCAAGGTCGTCAATGCTTCCATGACGGCCGTCAGGGCGGCCTTGTCGTCGGCGCCGAGAACGGACGTGCCGTCCGTTACGACGATATCGTCGCCTTGATAGGCGAGAATTTCGGGATGTTCCGCCGGATCGAGAAATACTTTCTTATCTTTGTTCAGTGTGATCACGTTGCCGTCATAGTCGCGAACAACTTGCGGATGAATTTCCGGCGATAAATTGACATCGACGGTATCGAGATGCGCGCAAAAACCGACGGCGGGGGTGGCGGGATCGACACCTTCCGTGCGCGGCAATTTGGCCGTCAGGCAGCAATGCTCGCTGAGATGAATATCCGTACAGCCGAGGGCTTCCAGTTCCTGCTGCAAATGCCGTGCCATATTCCATTGCCCTTCGGAGCTCGGGACTTGGGTGGCCGACGCATCACTCTGACTGGGGATAGCAACGTAGCGCAAAAAACGGGTGAGTAATTGATCTTTCATGACAATCCTTCCTTTCTGTTATTGCCGCGGATAGAGGTAGCTCGACTGCAATCCGAGCGGCAGGTCCATATACCAGAATGCGTACAAAGTAGCGCTCAATGCCAACAGCAATCCGATGGTATACGGCAACATCATGGAACTGAGTGTGCCGATACCGGCTTCCTTGACGTATTTCTGACAATAGGTAATGATGAGCGGATAGAACGCAAACATCGGCGTGACGACGTTGACGGCGGAGTCGCTGACGCGAAATGCCATCTGCGTCAATTCCGGTGCGATACCGACACCCATCAACATCGGTACGAAAATCGGCGCGAGAATGGCCCACTTCGCCGAAGCCGAAGTGATGATCAAGTTCAGAATGCCGACGAAAATAATGATGCCGCCGATGGTCAGTTGCGGCGGTAATGCCAACGACCGCAGGAAGTCGGCGCCTGATACCGCAATCAGAATGCCGATTTGCGACGCATTGAAAGCGTAGAGGAACTGTGCGGCAAAGAAGTAGAACACGATGAGCTGTACCAAGGTATGGGTCATCGTTTCCATGGAATTGGTGAAATCTTTGGGGCTTTTGAACGTGCCGGCCAACACCCCGTAGACCAAGCCCGTACCGCCGGCAATGACGAAGATCAACGCGACCAGCGATTGCATGATCGGTGCCTTGAAGCTGGCAATTTCACCGTCGGGTGAACGCCATGCGGAATCCGGCGACGCCACCGAGACGAACAGACCGACGAGCATCAGAACCAGCACGGTGCTCGCAATGTAGAACGCACGATTTTCGCGCGGGGTTAACGGTTTGTGCGAATCTTCCGCCATATCGGAAGTCAAATCAATCGGATACATTTTCCACAACCAAGGTTCGACGATTTTTTCCGTGATGTACCAGCATGTCGGGATTACGACAAATGTCGCGGCCAACATGTAGAAGTAGTTGCACAATACATTGACCATATACGACGGGTCAATGATCTGGGCGGCACTCTGCGTGAATCCCTGCACGACCGGGTCGATCGCACTGGGGGTATAGTTGGCGGCAAATGCGCCCGCAATACCGGCGAACGAGGCGGCAATCCCTGCCAGCGGGTGTTTACCCGAGGCGTAAAACATATAGGCCGCAATCGGAATGATGATGACATAGCCGGTGTCCGGCCCGACGTGGCTCAACATGCCCGCCACGATGATAATCGGCGTCAGTGCCGCTTTCGGAGTAAAGGAGAGCAGTTTTTTCAGCCCCGCGTTGATGTATCCCGCACCGTCGGCGATCGCAATCCCCAAGGTCGCGACAATGACCATGCCCAACGGCGGAAATCCGGAATAGTTGGTGACCATTTTCGTCATCAACGTGACCAGTTGTTGCGGTTGCAACATGTTAATGATCTGAATCGGTTTTCCGGTTACCGGGTTAATATACCCGAATGACATCTGCGCCAAGGCGGCGGAAATCAGACAGACAATCACAAAGGCGCTGATAAATAAAATGGTAATATCCGGGACCTTATTCCCGACACGTTCAATAAAGCCGAGAATTCCCTTCGGCTTGTCCGGCATTAATTCCGGTGTTTCACTGCTCATACATGGCCTCCCTTTTCGTACCACTCACATCATATTAATAACTTACTGAATTATTATAGTCATCGCGACCGCTCTCACGCAAGGGACAAATGGGGATTGTCGGCGGAGCGCGCCGCGGTTCGAAACGGCGCTGCCTTTACCGAAAATGCCTTCCGTGCATAGTGAAAAATGCCTAAAATGAAGGCGGCACGGGCGTTCGAAAACGAAGTCGAAGAACGGACGGAAAGGCAGGCGTCTTTCGCTAAGTGAAAGCAAGTGGCGTTGCTATGTGAAATTAGCAACGGTTGACAATATGTTGTGTTTCACTTTCTGTCAACGCAAACGCGGTATTTCAGCAGGCAGTATAAATCAAGGTGTAAATTTGATATACTATAGGCAGCATTATTGTTGCCGACAGAGAGGCAACATAGGGGGGACAGGATGGTAGTCTATCGCAAACGCAAGGTCGACTTGGGCACGGGAGATGAGACGCTGTATATATTTGCCGCACCGTGGCAGGTGCTCAGTGACGTGTTTGCCGTTGACGTCAGACAATACGGCAGAGAACTGCGGTCTTCCATTCAGGAAGTATTGGACTATGAATATGACTCCGCGTTTTTCAACGGTTCGGTGTACGGCTTTTCCGTGTATCGGGACGTGACGGTGATTGATCGTGTCGGCGATGACACGGCGACCGTGTTGGCGGAAGTGGATACACAGCGCCTGCAAAGTTTGGTCGGGGCATACCTGGCGGATAACGGAGCCGACATCGAACGGGCGGAATGGGAAACGGACTGGGCGACGGCCGCCGTCATACGGTGACGGCGAATGTCGCTTTTTGCTTGTACGGCGGGCGACGGTTTGTCGACGAATTGAAAAAAGGTCATGAAATTGATATGATAAAGAGAAGAACTTGATTTGACATTACCAATGGGTGGAGGAGTGCCGTTTTGGAAAAGTTATATATCAGAGGGGGCGTGCCGCTCAACGGACGAGTGCGTGTCAGCAGTGCCAAAAATGCCGTACTGCCGATTATCGCCGCGACGATGTTGCCGGTGACGCCGAGCCGTTTGCCCGACATTCCGCAATTGGAAGATGTGGTGACGATTTGCAACGTGCTGTCGCATTTGGGCGTACGCGTGGCGGTCAAGGGGAACGAAATCACGTTTGATGCGGGAACGTTGACTTCGCATGAAGCGCCTTATGAGTGGGTCAGCAAAATGCGGGCATCGTTCCTGGTGATGGGACCCTTGCTGGCTCGTTTGGGGCGCGCGAAAATCTCGTTGCCCGGTGGTTGCGCGATCGGTACGCGACCGATTGATTTGCATTTGAAAGCATTTGCCGCCATGGGAGCCGAGATTGAAGTCGGCCACGGGTTTGTGGAAGCGGTGGTGCCGCACGGTCTGAAAGGGGCCCAAATTTATTTGGATTTTCCCAGCGTCGGAGCGACGGAAAATGTACTGATGGCGGCGTCACTTGCCAAGGGCAATACGGTCATTCAAAATGCGGCGGAAGAGCCGGAAATCGTTGACTTGGTGACATTCCTGAACAGTATGGGGGCCAAGATCCGCGGTGCGGGTACGAACGTGATTCGCGTGGAAGGCGTCGAAGAACTGTACGGTGTGACGCATAATGTCATTCCCGATCGGATCGAAGCGGGAACGTTTATGGTGGCGGCGGCGATGACACGCGGTGATATCTATGTGGAAAATACGCTGGCCGAACATGTCAAGCCGTTGATTGCCAAACTCAAGGAAGTCGGCGCGGCGGTTGTCGAAGATATCAACGGGGTGCGTGTGGTCGGTCCGGATCGCTTGCGGGCGGCGGATATCAAGACATTGCCTTATCCCGGATTTCCGACGGATATGCAGGCGCAATTCATGGCACTCACCACGATCGCGCAAGGAACGAGCGTGGTGACGGAAACGGTGTTTGAAAATCGGTTCATGCATGTGGATGAATTGAAACGCATGGGAGCAAAGATCAAGATTGAGAGCGGCAGTGCGGTGGTCGAAGGGGTACCCCGACTGGAAGGCTGTCTGGTGAATGCGACGGACTTGCGGGCCGGTGCCGCATTGGTGCTGGCGGGATTGGCGGCGGACGGCACGACAAGAGTCGGCCATTTGCATCATATTGACCGCGGCTATGACCATTTTGTTGATAAATTACGAGGGTTGGGAGCAGACATTGAACGGCGCGAAGAAAAGTAGGCGTCGCCGCGAATCGGTGTTGCCGCAGCGGTCGGTGTTTGAACGTTTGAATGCGTTCGGGATGACGGATGCGGCGGTCGATTTGGGCAGCGCCAATACGGTGGTATATATCCGCGGACGCGGTGTCGTAGTCCGTGAACCGAGCGTGCTGCTCGTCGACGATGTATCGCGGGAAGTGATCGCGGTCGGACAGGCGGCGGCCGCTTTGGAAGGGGCCGTGCCGGAGGGGATGCATCTTTTGTATCCGATTCGACACGGTGCGGTGACGGATTTTGAAGCGGCGACGGAATTGTTGTCGCGGCTGGTGGATCCCTACTTGTCCGGTTGGCGGTCCCGCCCGCGGATGTTGGCGGTGGTCGGCACGGGGTTGACGTCGGTGGAACGGCGTGCCGTATTGGAAACGGCGGCACAAGTCGGCACACGCAAAGTAGTCGGTATAGAGTCGCCGCTCGCGGCGGCCTACGGATCGGATCTGGAACAGGCGACGACACCGGGACTAATGGTAGCCGATATCGGTGCGGATACAACGGACTTGGCGCTGGTCAATGCGCACGGTATTACCCATGCGCGGTGGCGGTGTACGGGGGCGGCGCATTGGCATCATGCCGTACAGCGTACGGTATGGCGGGAGTGCGGCGTACGTATCGGACCGCGAACGGCGGAGCAGTTGACGTGCCAGGTAGGCGATTTGCGCGAAGGCAGTACACAACAGATGGAGTGTGCCGGAATGTCGGTGCAAACGGGATTGCCGGCGACCGTGACGGTGACGGCGGATATGTTGCGTCCGATATTGCGCGCGGCGGTGGCGTCACTGGTTGCCGATGCGGAATCGCTGCTGGTGCAGTGCACGCCGGAGCTTTCGCAATGGGTGCGGATGCACGGCATGTTGCTGGTGGGCGGCGGCGCGCGATTGCAAGGGATTGCGCCGTACCTGACAGGACAATTGGGGATGCCGGTTTACCAAGCGGAAGATCCGCTGTTTACCGTGGTGCTCGGCGCGGGCAAATCCCTGACACAAATGGATTATTTCCGTGATTCGCTCGGCGGCGCGTAACCTTCGTGCCAATGGCGGCAAAAACGGATATAACGGTATAAACAAGTAATTTGATGCGAGGTGATGACGATGAAACAAGTACAACGGCGAATTGTTTGGATGGCAGCGGCACTTACCGCTTGCGGGGTCATGATGGCGGCCGCACAGGCGATTGTGCATACGACGGTACTGTCCGGCAAAGTGACCAAAGCGGTCACGGTCGGTACATCGGTCAAAGAAGGCGAAACGCTGGTCGAAGTGGAATCACTGGCCGGCTCGATGCCGGCGGCCCGGGCGACGGCGGACGGTAAAGTTGTCAAAGTAGACGTGGCTGTCGGCGATCAAGTCGAAAAAGGCAGCGAAGTGGCTGTGGTGGAAACAAATTGATGAAACGAACGGGAATGCGCCTGGTGCGCGGTATTTTGGCGGCACTGCTCTGGACGGGCGGCGCCGCTTTGGCGCAAGCAACGGACTTTATGTCGGTGGAAGAGATTCACGAGGGGATGCACGGCACGGCCAAAACGGTCGTACAAGGGGATCGGATCGATACGTTTGACGTCGACGTACTCGGCGTCATGAAACAACGCGGTCCGTCGGGCGATTTGATTTTGGTGCGCGTATCGGGTCCCGTGATTGACAAAACGGGCGGGATTGCGCAAGGGATGAGTGGCAGTCCGGTCTATATTGACGGCAAACTGGTCGGTGCGATTGCTTACGGCTGGGGATTTGCCGACGGTAAAATCGGTATGGTTACCCCGATCGGCGATATGCTGAAATTGTGGAATGTGGAAGATTCACGCGCACGACGTATTATTCCGCCGGCCGAAAAAGGATTGATACCGCTGGCGACACCGGTGATGGCGAGCGGCTTTTCGTCGGAATCGCTGCAATATCTGACGGAAAAACTGGCTCCGTTACACCTGGTACCCTATGCCACGGGAGCGGCGGGCAGTTACGATGCCGTACCGCACGAACCGGAAGCCGGCGGGGCGGTCGCGGCGACATTGATGACGGGCGATTTGAAACTCGGCGCGATCGGTACCGTGACGTATGCGGACGGGGATCGTATTGTCGCGTTCGGGCATCCGTTTTTGAAACGCGGAACGATCGATTACTTTATGCACAACTCGTATATTTTTACGGTGGTGCCGTCGGTTAACTCCGCCTTTAAACTCGGCTCGATCGGCCGTGAAATCGGTAAGATCAATCAGGACCGCGGCGCGGGAATTGCCGGACGTATGCATTGGGCGCCGGCGGCCGTGCCGATGTCGATCCACGTGACCGATACCGACACCGGGGAGACACGGCGCGCGGATGTTCGCATGGTGAATGATCCGCAATTGACACCGGTGCTGGCGGCGACGGGGGCCTTTGATTTGGCGCAAAAGACGCTCGACCGCGGCGGGCGCGGTACGGTGAAATTGACCTACACGCTGACCCCCAAGGAGGATAAACTGAAACCGATCACGCGGACCAATATGTACTATTCGCGTCGTTCCGTCAGCGAACGCTCCGTGGACGAGTTGTACAATATATTAAATATTTTGGCGAAAAATCCGTTTGTTGACTATGAATTGCGCGGCATCAAGATGACAATGGAAATGACGCAGGAACGCCGTGTGGCGGAAATTTTGGATGCGTCGGCGACACCGGCGGTCGTCAGCCCGGGAGATCATATTTTCATTCGAGTGCGGCTGCGTCCGTATCGGGAGCCGGAGACCTATCGTCAGCTGGTCTTTCAGGTGCCGGAGGATCAACCGTTCGGCAAGATGACGCTGGAAGTACGCGGCGGCGGGGTGACACCGCTTCCGTACCTCATCCAAAAACAGCAACTGAATCTGACGGACGAAATCTTGGAACGCTTGCGCAGCTATAAAGATTTTGAAGATTTGCGCCATCGCTTGGAAAATGAAGACCTCAATCAGCAGATTGTGGTGGAAATTTTGGAAGACGGCGTGTCCGCTGTGCCGGATGAACGGGATCACGGAAACGGCGGGGCCGTGCTCTACGGTCATGAGCCGGAACGGTTGCCGGACAACTTGCGTCCGGGGACGAATGCCGTCTCCAAACGGGAGGACGATGATACGGAACGTTCGAAAGTCCGACTGGATACGGAATATATCATCGAAGGCGACGGGCAATTTACCTTTGACGTGGTTGACGCAAAAGAAAAAGAGCGCCAACTGCGTGAGACGAAGCAGACGAATCCGGAGTTGCAGGCGGATATGCATCATGATGATAAACCGACGGAATCGGCCGCGGAAACAACGCCGGACGATAGCGGTAAACCCGACACGGCGGGCGGCAAAAAATCGGCGGCTAGCGTGCGGAGCATCTGATAAAAGATATACAGCAGCAGGAAAAGGACGGCGAGAACCGTCCTTTTCCGTGTTTTGACACAAAGGAGAGCGCGGTCGCTACGGCGGCAGTATGAGAGCTCTTGGTGAAAACGGTGAAAGCGGCGAAACGGATCCCCTGATACCGCTGAATTGTGTTAAAATAAATAGATAAGATCAACCGAAAGGAGATACGTATGCAGTCGATGCTTACCGCATTAGGAACAACTACATTGACGGTGTTGGCACAAATCGGCGCGACGATGCGTCTGCTGGTGATGACGTGGCGGCGAATTGCGGCGCTGTCATTGCGCGAGACGGTTCGTCAGATGTATCTGTTGGGTGTGAAATCGGCGCCGATCGTCAGTTTGACGTTGTTGTTTACGGGCATGGTCATGACGGTGCAGATTGCTTCGGAATTGATTCGCTACGGGGCGGAATTTTCCATCGGAGCGATTGTGACGCTGGCCATGGGGCGCGAACTCGGTCCCGTGCTGGCGGGGGTCGTACTGGCGGGGCGTGCCGGCGCGGCGATCACGGCGGAAATCGGCACGATGAAAGTAACGGAGCAGATCGACGCGTTGCGTTGTCTGGCGACGGATCCCGTCACCTATCTCGTCGTGCCGCGCATGGTAGCCTGTATGCTGATGTTGCCCTTGCTTGATATCTTCGGCCTGGTGATCGGTACCTTCGGCGGGATGCTGGTGGCGACATTGGTGAACGGCGTGACGGCGCATACATATTGGACTTCGATCGACACCTTTGTCGTGCCTGCGGATGTGTACATGGGCATGATCAAGACGATTTGTTTCGGCATGATTATCGCGGTGATCGCCTGTGATCGCGGAATGCAGGCCAAGTCCGGGGCGGAAGGCGTCGGAATTGCCGTCACGCAGACCGTGGTGTACGCGATGGTGATGATTTTTGCCGTGAATTATTTGCTCTCGTCGGTACTGTTTTAGGAGGCGTCATGATTGAACTGCGAAATATAACGGTGCGCCTGGGCGAACGAACGATATTGGACGGCGTGGATCTAACGGTGCGGCGCGGCGAAACGATGGTGATTCTCGGGGCATCGGGCAGCGGGAAGTCAACCATTCTGCGTGTGATCATCGGGTTGGTACGGCCGGACGAAGGGCAGATCCTGATCGACGGGGAAGATGTGACGGCGTATACGGAGCGACAGTGGAACGAGATTCGGCGGCGGATGGGCATGGTGTTTCAATATTCGGCGCTGTTTGACTCGATGACGGTCGCGGATAATGTGGCTTTCGGCTTGCGGCGGCACGGCCGGTATACGGAAGACGAAGTACGGCGCGAAGTCGCCGAGGCGCTGGCGCGGGTCGGCTTGGACGGTTGGCAGGACGCCATGCCGGCGAATCTGTCGGGCGGTATGAAAAAACGGGTCAGTTTGGCACGGGCGCTGGCCACGCATCCGGACGTGGTGCTGTACGATGAACCTACGGCGGGATTGGATCCGATTCGTTCGGCAACGGTCGACCGCTTGATTATGGAAACACAGCAGACATTACATACGACCGCGGTCGTAGTCACGCACGAATTGGTATCGGCACGCAAGATTGCCGACAGGATGGCGTTTTTGCATCAGGGGAAATTTTTGGAGATTGCTCCGACGGCGGAGTTTTTGCGCTCGAAGAAGCAAACGGTACAACAGTTTCTGCAGGGGGAAGAGTCGGTGGCGGCGGACGAGTCGGTACCGAAGACGGAGGACGATAGGCAATGAAGTGGACGACGGAAGCAAAGGCTGTCTCTTATACACATCTCCGAGCCCACGAGACCGTTATTCTAATC